>DATIBX010000154.1:0-2481 GCA_035457105.1 Pyrinomonadaceae bacterium | reverse complement strand
TAAGGGAGTGAACCATGGCCTCAGCCGAAAGTGACTCGACGAAATCTAATCCATTGGGCAGTACGCCTTTCATCGAGGATCCGTCGTATCCGAAAGATATTCAGTACATCGCGGAGCGTATCAATAATCGCCAGTGCATTTTGTTTCTTGGCTCAGCTATTCATGCGCCGGCGCCGGAAGGTTCCAAGTACGATTATCCCAGCAGCAAGTGCCCGCCGATTGGTAGCCAGTTGTCAAAGCAGTTGGCCGGTCAGTGCGATTATCCCGGCGAGGATTGGTGGAACCTGCAACGAGTCGCCTGGTTCTTCGAACGCAAAAATGTTTTCCGTTCAATGCTCGTCGATGAGATCAAAGAAGCTGTTCATACCGGTCGCTGCCCTTCACCAGTGCTGCGCGGATTAGCGAGCATTGGTTTTCCCATCGTCATTACTACTAACTACGATCAACTTTACGAACAGGCATTGGACCTGGCGGCACAGGAAAAAGCTTTGGCTGCCGGTAAATCAGCGGATGAGGCAAAGAAAGTTACCGCGAACTACGATAAATGCGTTTATTCGCAAAGCAGCAACGTGCGCACCAAAGACTGTATGGTCGAACCTTCGGTGGAACGTCCGTACTTGCTCAAGATTCATGGCGACGTGGACCACCCGGAATCGATCGTAGTCACCGACGAGGATTACATTCAGTTTGTGCTGCGCATGGGCGACAAGCATCCCTACCATCCGGTCGGCAAAAACGTACTGACGCACTTGATCAAATGGCCCACGCTTTTTATCGGCTACCGCCTCAGCGACTACAACTTGCGTTTACTGTTCAAGACACTGCGCTGGAAGATGGATGCTGCACAGATCCCGCCGACCTACGCCGTCGATCGCGATCCCGACGTGCTGATTCGTGACGTTTGGGAGAAAGAGCGACGCTACATCCGCTTTATCGAAAAGAACCTCTGGAACTTTGTCCCTGATCTCTATCAGGCCGTGACGGGCAAGGAGATGCCGTTATGAGTGCGACCGTCACCGCACCGCCGCTACCGGATGCACCATACCGAGGCATTCAACCGTTTCGTTTTATCGACCAGCAAATTTTTGCGGCCCGCGACGAAGAAACCTGGGAGTTGTGGTCCAACATGACGCTTTACCGCGCCATCCTCCTTTACGGAGATTCGGGCACGGGCAAGTCATCGCTGATTAACGCCGGACTGCTGCCGAAAGCGCTTCCGGATAACTTCGTAGTTGATCGACTTCGAGTACAACCCGTTGAAGGACGTGAGATCAAAGTCGAGCGGATTCGCAGCGATGAGGAAGCGGGCTATTTGCCATCAAGTTTCGCCCGATCAGAAGGGGCTCAACATGATGAAAGCGTGGAGTTGTCTCTCGATGAGTTCCGAACGCGCCTTGAGAAATTTCGTTTAGCCAAAGACAGACCACAGTCGAATCACATGTTTCAGCCAAACGAGGGAGCTCCACGGCCATTACTTATTTTCGATCAGTTCGAAGAATTCGTAACGCTCTTCGAAGAAGCACAACGCGACGATAGTAAGACGCGCGCGCGTGTCCCGCGGATCCAGCAGAATATTCTTAACGAGTTAGTCAGCCTGATTCAGGACGACACCCTCCCTGTGAAACTCGTGTTTTCTTTTCGCGAAGACTATCTCGCCAAACTCAGCCTGCTGTTTGACCACTGCCCGGAGTTGCTCGACCAGTCGCAACGGCTGCTGCCTCCAAAGGTCGAAGCGCTGCCAAAGATCATACGCGTGCCGTTCGAAGATCCTGAGTTGCGTTCACACTTTCTGAAGGATAAAGCCGAAGCCGGGTCGGAGTTGAGCGAGGAATTGGCCCATGAGATCGCAACTGAGCTTGGCCGGCGAACTGAAGGCGATACTGTGAACCTGACCGAGTTGCAAATCGTTTGTCAGCGACTCTGGCAGTCATCAACTCCTGAAGCGCTATTTCGGAAAAAGGGTATACAAGGGTTGCTCAAGGATTACGGAGCTGAAGTGTTCCGGAATTTGCCGATGGAGTTGCGCGAGCCCGCCGTAGCCTTGCTGTCGCGGATGTTGACTGCTTCAAACACGCGGAACATAGTTTCTGAAGACGATCTCATTGGACGCACCAGCGAGGAAGAAGAAATTGATCGCGACAAGTTGAGCAAGGCTCTTCACCAGCTTAGTAGCAGCCAGATTGTGCGCCGCGAACCTCGCCGCCAGATCTATTTCTATGAAATTACCAGCGAGTATCTGGTGCCGTGGATCAAGGAGCGCGTGATTGAACGTGACGCGGCGCGGTTGCGTCTGCAAGCAGAGGAAGCTGAACAGGAATTGGCAGTTCAGCGACGCCGTTCGCGGTTGCTGATGCGTCTTCTGATAGCAATGATCGTGCTCGGCGTCGGCGTAATTGCGCTGGGTATTTTTGCGTATCGGCAGTATCAGCAATTGGTCGTCGCAGAGGAGCGGGCCCGGCAGGCCGAGGAGCAGGCGACGAC
>DATIBX010000153.1:0-2655 GCA_035457105.1 Pyrinomonadaceae bacterium | reverse complement strand
AGTTCTTGAGCGGAATGCGTGCAGCCGCGGCTTCGGCTTCACTGGCGACGTGAAGATCTGCGGATTCCGCTAAAGTCAACACGCCGATGATTCCGGCAAGGAGAAAGGCCAGAACTCTCATAACAACCTCCATAAGAACTTCTTTGAAAATCGCACGCGAGAATACGGCCCATTGCTAACCGTGAGCAGCTTAGAATCTACGAGTGGTCCACTGACGGGGTTAAGCGGTACACCTCAAATTCGAATCACGTTTTATTCCGTCAAAGCACAACAGATTTTTGAGCCCGCGAATGCTGGCGACAGCCGATCGCAATAAATGTTAACGATTTATGTTCACCGAACTGCCGCCCATTTTCATGGGCTCGCAATCCACTTTGATTCGATCCTGGGGCTTACGCCCCAGGCTTTATGCTTCCGCCTGCTTCGCAGGCTCAGAGCTCACTTTGTGCAAGCCCTCTGATGTATACCCGACACATCACATACAGCACTAACTCCCCATAGTGAATAACTGATAGAATCCCGCTTGGCCTATGATTGTCCTCTAAAAAGGTGATTTGCTCGCGGCGTGTAAACCGCTCTGATCATTCACGTCTGTGTCTGAAATTATTTACAGACGCGATGCGGTGTGGTGTATAAGCGCGAAGTAAACTCATCCATTCCAGCCGCTTAATCCAAGCACATCTTCCGTAGTCTTTCGACCTGCGATAAGCACGAGACAGATCAAGGTCTCGCGCTGGCATGTCTTTTTTGGAGAGCCAACAATGAATACCAATGACCTGAAAAACCTGGGCTGGGATAAATTCTTTGAAGCGCATTTTCAGCCTTACGCGGCGGACGGCTATGCGGCTGGTCGCGTCGCAAGCGAATACAAAAACTTCTATCTGGTCTACAGTGAATCGGGAAAGATGCTCGGCGAGGTCGCCGGAAGACTGCGACACGAGGCTTTGGACCGAAGAGATTTACCGGTGGTTGGAGACTGGGTCGTAATCCGGACGTCCCCGCAAAGTGACAAAGTAGCGATCCATGCTGTCTTGCCGCGTAGAAGCAAGTTCACGCGAAAGATCGCAGGCGTTCGCACCGAGCCACAGATCGTCGGATCCAACATCGATACTGTTTTCCTTATCACGTCGCTGAATGAAGACTTCAATCCACGACGTGTCGAACGGTACCTGGTCGTCGCCTGGGAGAGTGGCGCCCGTCCGATCATCATTTTGAGCAAGGCGGATCTGTGTGATGAGACCGAAGCGCGAATACGGGAAATACGAGCGGTAGTGGGAGACGTGCCGATTCACGCAGTAAGCGTCGTAAGGCAAGACGGTCTGGACGAGTTGGCCCAATATCTTAAACACGGACATACTGTGGCGCTCCTGGGTTCATCGGGAGTTGGAAAATCAACTCTCATAAACTACCTAATGGGCCATGATTATCTTAGAGTACGAGAAATTCGGGAGCACGACGGACGAGGCCGGCACACAACGACGCATCGAGAGTTGATCGTTTTGCCGCAGGGAGGACTTGTGCTCGACACTCCCGGCATGCGCGAGCTGCAGCTTTGGGATGGAGAGGGTGGTTTGCACGTCGCCTTTTCCGACATTGAAACGATTGCCAATCATTGTTACTTCAGCGATTGCCGGCATCAGGATGAGCCGCGGTGTGCAATCCGTGAGGCTTTGGCTGATGGGGAGATTGATACGGCAAGGTATCAGAGCTATGACAAGTTACAGAAGGAGTTGTCGTATCTCGCTCGCAAGCAGGATGTAAGATCCGCGATCGCTGAAAAGAAGAGATGGAAAAAACTTGCGCGCCTGGCGAGCCAGCGAGGAAAAATGAAGCGCTGGTAGACGGCCCACTGCATTATGATTTAAAACTTACGGCCACCTTACTTCGCGCCGAATGAAATCACATGATGACGTGACTATTGAACCAAAGGAAAACTCTATGCGAAAACTTTGCTCGATCGTTGCCTTGATCGTTTTCACTACGTTGACTTCATCGGCGCAGGCTCCGACGCCTTCCATTCGGTCGTCGACCGAGATCGAGCGCCGGATCGACTCGATCCTGAGTCAAATGACCCTCGAAGAAAAGATTGATCTGCTCGGGGGCGTCGACGGCTTTTTCATTCGCGACATTCCTCGTCTTAATTTGCCACGACTAAAAATGGCCGATGGACCACTCGGCGTCCGCAACTTTGGACCAGCCACTTCCTTCGCCGCTGGCGTTGGGCTGGCGGCCACCTGGAATCCGACACTGACCGAACTTGTCGGGATCGAACTCGGACGTGATGCTCGCGCCAAAGGCGTTCATTTCCTGCTTGCACCCGGGGTCAACATCTACCGTGCTCCGATGAACGGCCGAAACTTTGAGTACTTCGGCGAAGACCCATTCCTCGCCTCGCGCATGGCGGTCAGTTATATCAAGGGCGTACAAAGCCAGGGAGTGAGCGCAACGATCAAGCATTACCTCGGAAACAATTCGGAGTTCGATCGCCACAATACAGACTCAATTATTGACGAGCGAACCCTTCGTGAGATCTATCTGCCCACCTTCGAGGCTGCCGTAAAAGAAGCCCACGTCGGCGCTGTCATGAGTTCTTACAACCTGACGAACGGACTGCACATGTCGCAGAACAAATACCTGCTAACAGACGTGCTGAAG
>DATIBX010000152.1:0-7304 GCA_035457105.1 Pyrinomonadaceae bacterium | reverse complement strand
GAAGATTGAGTTGTTTCATTCCTAAACTCAACAAACTGAATCTGCCGTCCGGCTCGCGTCTCACACTCACGCCGGTCCATAACGTCAGACGTAAATCGATATCAGGCTCTTGAGCGGTTTCCATGAAGAACTTTGGTGCATGTGTCGCACCGGCCCCACCCCAGTAGATACCCACGGCTGATGATGCTTTAGCGACGGCGCCTAAGAGTGATGTAAACAGCGAAAGCGATTCGAGAGGAGTACCGCCACAGTCGCAGGTCACAACCAAATGAGCTTTATGAACCGGGAGTTTCCAACCGGTACCCATGGCAGACAGGCTGTATCGAACCGCAGCATCAGCTTCACCATTCGGCACGGCCACGGGCAATAGCGCGACAAGCGCCTTTCCGTCGGGCTTCAGCTCAAACTCAAGACCCGGTGTTTCGGTTGCAGCCTTCGCTCTCTCAGGGGCGAGTTGAATACGCTGGTCCTTGGTAGCAAACGCCGCGAACGACCTGACCACGTCCTCGTCTTTTGGAAGACGTGGTTCCGATAGCAATACAAATGCAAGTTGCATATTCTTTTTCTGTGCCTGAACGGCGGTTCTATTAACACCGGCGGACATCAGTGCTATAAAGATCAAACTCAGTGGGCGCAAGTGGCGCATCTCTGACTCCTTTGTCGTAATTCAATTACGTTCTTATCACCTGGCCTCGATCACAGTCTAACTGGAGCACTAACGATGTCAACCCTCTTCCGTATTTCCTTACTCATAGTTTTGTTGTGCGCACCCGGATCGTTATGTGCACAAGAACGACCAGTTCTTTATACCAACTCTTCATCGGCAACAATGCAGAGTTTGGTGAAAAATATTCGAAATCCCAACGCCGAGAAGATCCCGGCAGACAAGTTACCACCAGCGACCGGCTATTTTATGAGGATCGCACCGCGCAATCGCGTTTTGACGGTGGACAATAAGATCCTTGATACGGCGGTTTTGGCCGCGCCATCAAAGCCGTTTGTTTTCCTGACCACCCCGGAAGGTATTTTCGGCAAATCATTGTTGGAGATTTACGAAGACATTGGTTACGAAGCGGAAGGCATAATTCGAGACCAACCTAACCAGGAGATGGTTGCAATTCTATTTCGCTATCCGAACAACATCACACTCTCGAACGTTAAAGACGGCCATCTCGACAGCGACTGGTCCAACCGGATCTACGAAACAACCTGGGACAACATGTTTTCTCTGTTCCCGCTGTTGGTCCAGGACAATCAGAGCGATTTATGTCGCCAGGCCGAAGTCCCATCCACGAGAATTTGTTTGCCGAAGTCCGACGCGGATTTCGTCCTGAGCTTTCCGGCGGAAGGGAAACTCCTGGTAAAAACAGCAAGGTATCGACTGCTCCAGGGCATTGGCGGTTCTGACTGGAAGTATCGCAAGCTGCTTGAAGATACCCTGAGTGTCTTTGAACATTTCCGTGGAGATGGTCGAACCGAAAATGAGCTTCTCGAACTCAGAGACAAACCCGATACTCCAGCGCAACTGAGAGAAGTGGTCGGTCCGAATATGAAGATCAACCGTTTGCCCGAGATCGCAGTTATTGATCTGGGGAAGCTCATGATCGACGTCTGCTATTCAGGTAGCTCAAAGGGCTTGCCGAAGTGTCCTGAATAGAGAGATGGCAGTTGTGCCGCTTGTGGCTAAAACAGGCCTTCCCTTGACAATCTAGGGAAGCTGCATTAGGCTCTGGCCCAGATAATCTAGGGGAAGGGATTCGTGGCAAACGATCGCACGGACTTGATGCAGGGGACGCTGGAGTTGTTGATCCTGAACACTCTGGCGCGTGAGTCTATGCACGGCTATGGCATCGTCCAGCGAATTCACGAAGCTGCCGAGGATCTGCTCAAAGTCGAAGATGGATCGCTTTACCCCGCGCTTTATCGCATGGAAGAACGCGGCTGGATAAAATCGGAGTGGGGAGTTTCAGAGCACAACCGGCGCGCCAGGTTTTATAAGCTCACGAGAAAAGGACAAAAACAACTCGAAGCCGAACGCGCCAACTGGAACCGCATCTCCAGTGCAGTTACCAAGATCCTGCAAGCCACCTGAACAATGAAATTCGAACTACCCAACTTGTTCAAAAATTCCAACCGCAAGCAGATCATGTTCGAGGTTGAGGATGAGTTGCAGTTTCACATCGAAATGCTCGAGCGGAAATATGTGCAAGACGGCATGTCCGCCGCGGCAGCGAGAGCCGCAGCCCTGCGACGCTTCGGAAGTATCGAAAGAGCGATGAAGCGGTGCGTGAACATCCGCAGCAGAAACAGTCTGCTTCGACGCATCCTCAAGAAGTCCTTAATCCTTCTCGGAATCGCAGGTTTCTTCATACGCATCATCAGTTCAGATCGCCATGTCGACCACATTGGCGACATCTTCATCCTGATCGCCATCTTCGGTCGCTTGCTGCTTTACGTACGCGGGTTGAGCCCATCGAATTTCCTTTCCGCAACCAATGAAACGTGTCCGTCGATAGTTACCGAGTCTCCCCAGGACAGCTCGAAACTACGAGGAGCGTAAATGCTCGTAATCAAAGATCTGACAAAAACCTACTCGAGCGGTGTTCGAGCGCTCAGAGGAGTCAGCCTCGAACTGCCTCCAGGCGTCTTCGGCTTACTTGGTCCAAACGGATCAGGTAAGACAACTTTGATGAAGATAGTCGCGACGCTACTCGAACCTGACTCAGGCTCCATCGAGATGAACGGCGCTGATTTGCTCCGTCGCAAGGACCAGACACGCCAGATGTTGGGTTACCTGCCACAAGACTTCGGTCTTTATCCAACGCTGACCGCCCGGCAGATGCTCGACTATTTTGCGAAGCTCAAAGGCATCTCAAACAAGAGCGAACGCAACGCTTTGATCGATGCGTTACTAGAGAGAGTCAATCTTTCCCAGGAGCCCACGCAGCCGCTCGGCGAATTTTCAGGGGGGATGCGACAACGTTTAGGCATCGCCCAGGCGCTTATCGGCGAACCGAAGCTAATTATCGTCGACGAACCAACAGCCGGACTCGACCCGCAGGAACGTGTACGTTTTCATAATCTGATTTCTGAAACTGCTGGTGAAAACACGGTGGTGATTCTTTCGACTCACATCGTTTCGGACGTCTCCAACCTTTGCAGCCGCATGGCGATTATTCAAAAGGGAACAATTCTTTCGTCGTGCACACCGCGCGAGGCAGTCGAACAACTGAAAGATTCAGTTTGGGAAGCCACGGTGCCGCGCGAGAATCTCCCGGTTTTCAAATCTCGATTCAAAGTGATCTCTTCGAGGATGTTCGATGGACAAGCGCGCCTGCGCGTAATTTCGAAGGGCCAGCATCCGAGTGAGGAGTTCACGCAGGCCACCCCCATTTTGGAAGATTATTATTTAGACTTCGTAAATCGACAGGATTTACAGAATTAAATCAGGATTGACATGTAGATCCTGAAAAATCCTGTTCATCCTGTCAAACAAACCTATCCCATGCGAACCTTTGCAGCAGTCTTCTGGGTCGAGGTGCTGGTGAACACAAAGCGCGTTGCGCCCTACGCGCTGATGATCCTTTTCGCCGCTAACGCCATCTTGTGGTGGGGATGGGGACCGGCGGTGGGAAGAGGTTGGGCCACCAACAGTGATTTTTATATTTACAGGAATATAAGCGCCTTCAATTTCGTCCTGGGACTTCCCGTTTTCACGATCATCATGATGGGCGACCCCGTGATTAGAGATTTCCGTCTCGGTGTGGATCCATTGATCTTCTCAAAGCCGATTGGCCGCGCCTCATATCTGCTTGGAAAATTTTTTGGCGCCTTCTTTGTGCTTGTTTGTTGCCAAGCAGTGTTTGCGATCACGAGCTTTCTACTTCAGTGGGTTCCGTTTTCAGGCATGGTTAAGTTGCCGGTGCAATTTCTTCCTTTTATCAAACACTTCTTTTTCGTCGTAGTCGTTTCTCACCTCGTGGTGGGTGCGTCTTTTTTCGCAATCGGCACGATTACTCGTAACGCAAAGATAATCTATGGCCTTGCTGCGTGTTTTTATCCGGCTTACGCCTCGGTTCAGCTATTGTTGAAAGGTCTGCCCGAAAACCTGCTCAAACTTTTCGATCCAATCGCTTTCAACTTCCATTCAAAGGGCGAAGGTGGGTGGGATCAAACCGCCGAGTTCCTCAATAAGCAAGTGGTCAGTTACGGCCCTTACGCGTACGCCAACCGCGCGTTGATGCTCTTGTATACCGCGATCTTTTTGTTTATTGTCTACCGCCGCTTCTCAACCCACGAACAGACGAAGCTCTCAACAGATCATCTCACGATCTTGACGCTGCCGCGCGCCGCCGAAACGGTTCCTCTGGGTCTGGAGAGCGCCGCTCCATCGTATGAAGTGTTCGACTCACCGATCGAAGCATCGCCGGCTCGCAATCGAATACCACTTCCAAGCGTGACCATAACTCGAGGTTTAAGGTCTACACTTTCCAAAATAATCGCGGCCGTGGAGACTGAGTTTCGACTGCTTCGATCGGAACGAAGTCTGATCGTTCTAATCCCGCTCGTCATCTTGCTCTCAATTTTCGATCTCGCGTTTTTCCAAGTCGAGCCTGAGATCTCTTACTCTGTGACGTATGCGACTGGCACGTCTAAATATTTATTATTTTTCTTAGTGGGCCTGATCATTTTCTTCACCGGCGAAACGATGCATCGCGATCGAGAAGTGAGGGTCCGGCCGATTGTATGGTCCATGCCAGCGCCCAACAGCGTCTTGTTGCTTTCGAAGTGTTTCGCTACGTCACTGTTAGCGTTTGCGTTACTGGCGGTAGTCGGCTTGGTTGCGATCGTGATCCAGGTTTTTAGAGGTCATACGCCGGTTGACTTCACGGCGTACGTGGTCATCTATGGCGTAGTAGTCGCACCCAGCATAGTTTTCATGGCGTCAATGGTGGTGGGCCTGAACGCTTTGTTGCGGAATAAGTATGCGACTTACGTGATTGCGGTCGCTATCTCCGCCGTACTCCTTTATCTATACAACACCGGTCATAACCACTGGTCATACAACCCGCTGCTTTATCGTCTCTGGACGTATCCTGATCTCTTCACAGCGAATATGCTCAAGCTCAGACTCTACTGTTTCGCGCTCGCGGCAGGCCTACTCGTCCTCGCGCATCTCGTATTTGAACGCAAATCAAAATAAAATCCCCGCCGGTCCAAATCTGAGAGTAAAATTCGGAACGCCCATCCCACCCGCTACGTGAAGGTGATAATGAGAATCATCATCTTGATTGGGCTGCTCACACTTGCACCACTGTGTTCGGCCAGACCAATGTCGCTCGAAGGCTACTGGCGTTTTGCGTTCGATCCAACAGATTCGGGAGAGCGACTGGAGTTGTTCAATCGAAAATTGTCGTCGTCGGTTAAGCTCCCTGGCACCCTTCAAGGACAAAGCATCGGGTACCCAATCATGAAGACCACTCCCTGGGTACTCTCGCTCTACGATCGTTTTTGGTATTTACGCGATGATTACAAGGAGTACGCTGATACCGGCAAGGTAAAAGTGCCTTTTCTTTCGCAGCCGCCGGTCCATTTTCTCGGAGTGGGCTGGTATCAACGCGACATAGATATTTTTCAATACCAGACGGCGCGTCGCTTCGTGCTCACTCTCGAACGTCCTCACTGGGAAACGACCGTGTGGCTGGATGGTAAGAAGATCGGATCCGATCGAAGCCTCGTTGCACCCCACGTGTACGAACTGGGCACTCTGACACCTGGTCGTCACCAGATTACGATTCGCGTCGACAATCGCATGATCATGCCTTACCGGCCTGATGCTCACAGTGTTTCAGACTCACTCGGAGCAACTTGGCATGGAATTGTCGGCCGCATTGAACTCAACGATACGGGCAGAGTTTGGATCGATAGTGCACAGGTATTTCCAAACGTGGCCCAACAGAAAATGGTCGTTAAAGTCCGAATTGGAAATCAAACAGGACTCAGTGGATCAGGAACACTAACTGCGATCTGGCCCGACATCGGTGTCGTACCGGTGACCTGGGATGAGCGTGGAGGAACGGCGGAAGTTGAAGTGCCGCTTCGCTTGGACCAGGGAACTTGGGACGAGTTTAATCCACGTTTACATCAACTCAGGTTGTGGTTACGAGGAACTGGTTTTGAAGAGTATTACGACTTGAAAGTCGGTCTGCGTGATTTCCGCGCGGTTGGAAAAGAGTTCATCCTTAACGACAGGCCCATCTACTTTCGCGGTACGCATAATGGCGGCGACTTTCCGCTGACTGGTTATCCACCCACGGATGTGGCCACGTGGAAAAAGTTATTTGAGCTTTGCAAGAGTTGGGGTTTGAATCATATGCGGTTTCATTCGTGGGCCCCTCCCGAAGCCGCTTTTGAAGCCGCGGATCAAGTCGGATTCTACCTGCAACCGGAACCGGGCATGTGGAATGAGATCAGTCCCGACACTCCGATGGAGAAGATGCTCTATGAAGAAACTGATCGGATGATCAAGGCTTATGGAAATCATCCATCGTTCATGTTGCTATCCGCGAGCAATGAACCAAAGGGTAACTGGCACGAATCGTTGTCTAAATGGGTTGAGCACTATCGCACGGAAGATCCACGGCGGTTATACACCACCGGGACAGGCCATACCGAAAGGGAAATAGAAAATCTTACCGAGGGCACCGACTACCTTGCGATTCAAAGGATCGGAACAAAGATGCTGCGGCGCGAGACTGGTTGGTTCGGTCGCGATTATGCAGACGCACTTGTCGACATCAACCTGCCGGTGATCGCACACGAGGTGGGCCAGTGGGCCGCCTACCCTGATTATGATGTCATCAAAAAGTTCACGGGTTATTTAAAACCGGCGAACCTTGAGATCTTCCGCGACTCATTCAAGGCACACGGACTACTCGAGAAGAACAAGCAATTTGCTCGCGAGTCCAGTGCATTTCAATTTGCTGCTTATAAAGAAGAGATTGAAGCAAACCTGCGCACGCCTGGTCTCAGCGGATATCAGTTGCTTGACCTGCATGATTACCTGGGCCAGGGGACGGCGTTCGTGGGTTTGCTTGACTCGTTTTGGGAGCCAAAGGGTCACGTCAAGGTCGAAGATTTCAGGAAGTTTTCGAACCCGACAGTGCCGTTGGCGCGCTTGCGAGGGCGAGTCTTTACCAACGCGGATGTGTTTGAGGTTGAGGTTGAGTTGGCGCATTACGGGCCGGAACCAATCGAAAGGGCATTGGCAGTTTGGAGAATTACCGATACCGTCAAGGGAGAAT
>DATIBX010000151.1:0-8208 GCA_035457105.1 Pyrinomonadaceae bacterium | reverse complement strand
GCGGAGAAGAACACTGCAAATGCAAAACCAAGTCGAGTAAGAGCGCCCTTTGTAAACATGTGATTATTGAATGTAGCTGAAGTATCTAAAACACTTGAGGTCTGGGGAGCAGCCATTTGGCTTAGGTCATTAATAGCTGGCTACGCTGAAGGTTGTCAACAAGATTTCTGGTGTCCGATATGCTTCAGAATGTCTTGCAAAACTCTGTTCGTTAGAGCTTATAAACAGCTCCGGGCCCTCTAAAGAACATCAACAATACTCGACGAATAGCCGGTGTGATTGTGAATGGACGTTACCTGCCGAGAGAATCGCTGCAGAGGATGCTTGCTGACGTCGAAGTTATGGTCAAGAAGAAGTGATTTGCTTCTCAAATTTTTGTAATGGAGGTTAGCTGGAATTCAGGTCGAGATTTATCGACCGAAGCTTGAATTGTTCTCAATCCTAAGAGTCAAGAGTCTTGACGCGTCTGAAACGGGTGACGATACTGCTCAATCAGAACTTTTGTGGGACGTTAGCAGATGATGAACTCACACTTCGGAATGACTGTTTCAACCTTGGTCCTTTTGACGTACACCGTTTGTTTCTCGGCACCGCAAGCCAAAATTCGAAGATCAGAAGACCCAGAACGCCGGCGTCAGGCAAGGGTGCCCGATGAGCCTTTTTGTTCTCCTAAGGAAGTGCAGGACCGTTTCTGCGTCGAGCGGAATTCACGTAAAGACGGTGGCTGTACACCGCTTATGACAGCCGCAGAACGTGGGCAGCTAGACCGTGTTCGGGAGTTATTGGCGACCGGAGCTGACGTCGACGCTCGTACGTCCCCGACTATTACGGCTCTCGCGCTTGCGGCAGGTGGAGGTCACTTGGAAGTCGTGAAGGTTCTGTTGAGAGCCGGCGCAAACCCAAACATTATTGGTGCTACGTTTCACGGTGGTGCCTTCGCAATTTGGATGTCCGCGTTGAACCGCTGCAATAAAGACTGGTTAGAGATTTTTCAAGCGATGCTGGCCCAAGGAGTCGAGATTAATCCGACTACTGACATCTACATGTCCCCGATTGGAGTCGGTATCCGCAAAGATGATCCGGTGATAATAAAGGCGTTACTCGCTAAGGGTGCCGATGTGAATTTGATTGATCGGGAGACAGGGGAGACACCGTTGATCTTCGCGGCACGATACAGCACACCTGAAGTAGTGAACGTTTTGTTGGACGCTGGGGCCCAAATAAATGCAAAGGACAAGATGGGCAATACAGCGCTCACGGCAGCTATACAGAACCTTGACCGATATGGGATGACGAGTTTACTTACGGCCCGCGGAGCAAAGCACTAACGCTCTGAATGCGTCGGGAGAAGTGGTTGGTGCGATGCAAAGACCCAACCCGTATGACGAATCGAGGCCAGGGCTGAAATTAGTCTGGGTTGGCCGATTATACAAAGCGCGAGGCAGGCGCACCCCAAAACGAAGTCACTCGTACCGTAGCGCAACCAAGGGATCCACTTTAGTGGCGCGACGAGCGGGGATGTGGCAGGAGAGCAGCAGCAATTACACAAAGTGCAACTGTGGCGAAGGTAAACAAATCGGTTGGAGCGACTTCAAACAGCAAACTTCTCATTAAGCGTGTCAAGGCAAACGCACCCGCGATTCCGATTGTTAGACCGATAGCTGCCAGCGACATTGCACTTCTCAAGACAAGCTTCCGCACGTCACTCCACTGTGCTCCCAGAGCTATCCGAATCCCGATCTCTCTGGTGCGTTGAGCTACATAGAAAGCCATCACTCCATAGATACCCGCCGTTGCCAGTACCAAAAGCAAGCGTCGAGAAGATGCCAAACAAGAGTGTCCAGACTCGCCACTGCCAGATGGTGTTCGCCGTCAATCTGGTCACGGGCATCACGTTGATTATGAAAAGCGCCGCATACAACTCGGTCCACCTACAGTCGCAGAATCGCGCCGGCGCCAGGCCGCGGAAGAAGCCGATTTTCGGGCGGAGATGCGCGAACGATCTCTTGCGGACAAGGAGGAAGAGAGCTACTGGCGAACGCGGGCCCGCGAGCTGCGCGCAGAAATTGCCGCGGTGAACAATCAAATTAATTAGCGTGTCAGGAGAAAGGCTGGGAGACACCATGCGAACGACCCTGGTGTCAGCGCCCTACCACGTTGGCCCAGTTTAATTCAGAACGCGACAAGTCATTGAATGAGTTGAAGCTGACGTTGGACGTTGGGCCGCTGTTCGTAGCCCAACGTCCCGTCGGCAACAACCGTCCACAGAGACGGAAGGGTAAGTTTTAAATTTGTGCAGTCGCAGCTGACCACTTCCGGCTATTCGCGAACTACCAATGCAACGAACTAAAGGATTACCCTCGAGACTGAGTTGCTACTGCCATTCGCTACCCAGATACTAGCACCGTCAGAAGTGACGCCTGCTGGTGTCTTACCCACTGGATAGGTATTGATCACTGAGCCACCTGGGGCTATTCGCGATACCGAACCTCCACCGTAGTTTGCCACCCAGATATAGCCGCCAACAAACGCTATGCTCGAGGGGCCATCTCCAACGGCAAGCTTATCGACCAACGCCCCGTCGATGGCTCGAAGTCTAGTGACGCTTTTACCATAGAAATTCGTGACGCAGAGGTTGATGCCATCGAACGCTATACCAGCAGGCCTTCGCCCGGCACGAAACGTTCCCAGATTGACTCCGTCTTTGGCTCGCAGCTTGGTCACGGTGTTGCTATCGTTGTTGGCAACCCAAATGTTGGCCCCGTCAAACGCCAAAGCGATCGGCCGGCTACCAACAGCGAAGGTACCTAACTTGGCCCCATCGCTAAGGCGCAATTTCGTCACAGTGCCATCACCACCATTTGCTACCCAGAGATTCGTGCCATCAACGGCCAATCCTTCCGGACCCTGACCAACTTGAATCGTTTGGAGCAAGGCCCCATCGGTCGCCCGCAACTTCATCACGTTGTTGCTGAATTTGTTTGCAACCCAAATGCTATTCCCGTCAAAGGCGAGAGCGCTCGGGCGAACGCCGGTAGCAATTGTGCCCAGATTTAATCCGTCACTCGCACGGAGTTTTGTAACGCTATCACCGAACTGGTTTGCTACCCAGATATTTGAGCCGTCGAAGACTACAGCGCCAGGTCCTCTCCCTACCGCAAAGCTCGTGGCCGACGCGGTTTCTGTCTGCGAAAAACAAACGCTCGGCGCGAACATCGCGACATACATGACAAGCGGAACTGTGAACAACACTCTAGTTGCAAGAAAAGTCCTGTTCATTTCTGTCCTCCCTTCCGTTGAAGCGAATTTCGCCCTTTGGTGGGGATCTCGCTTGCCTTGTGCCCTGCATGCGGGTCTTTTCCCTCTTGATCCTTTGTGCTCGTCTTACCGTCATTGGCGACGTCATGGGTTTTTCCGGGATCGTCCATCCAGCCAATACACTCGACAATCCAAGGAGCGTTGGCCTTTCCCGGGAACATGGCCCACCACTGGTGTGCTTCATTCCCATACTTAACCATGCCCGTGTGATTGGTCAGGTCCTTGTCGAGCTTGGCCTTAGCATCCTTGAAACCGAGGCTGCGCCGCAGCGTGTTGATTTCATCGGGTTTGCCTGTCAAGAACGTCCAACCGGGTTTGATTTTATGTATATGCACATAGTGCTTCAGTGCCTGGGGAGTGTCTTCCTCAGGTTTAAGAGTGATGGAATACATGAAGATATCACGCCCCACACGGCTTCCCAGGAGGTTCTGCACTTTCTTGAGATTCATCGTGACTGGCATGCAAATCCCCTCGCACTTCACGTACATGAAGTTGATCACGACGATTTTGTCTTTGATCAGATCGTCATAGAAGTGGACCTTCTTGCCTTCGTGCGTCGTCAGCTCGAAGTTTGGGAAGTAACGCTTCTGCAGTTTTTCGCGCGACGATTCTGTAACTCTGAACTTTTTATCCGAACTGGCTCCGCGCGCCACCACCCCAGCGGCTAGGGGTGCTACCGCCAAAGTCGCCAGTAACTTTCTTCTATTCATATCTGGCATTGCCTTCATCTCCTTTCAATTCTTAGCGGTTCAGTAACCTCCTGACGTTTTTGGCTTCGCCGACCGTCAGTTGGTCAGTGGTGGCTGTCGCAATTCTCGTTGTCATTGCCCACGTCGTCGATATCAAATCTCAACATCATGGCGTGGTCTTCGTGAATCGTGTTGTGACAGTGCATCGGATACCGACCCGTAAAGTCGCGGAAGCGAAAGTAAATCTCCACCTTGTCGTCCTCACCGAGTCTGATGACGTCTTTGCGGCCTCGTTCAATCAATGTCGGCGTGTTCCCATTGCGCTTGAGAACCTGGTGCTCCTCGAAGTGAATATGGATCGGGTGCGACCAATCGCGTCCGCCTTCGAGTTCCCAAATCTCCGCCGTATTGCGCTTGACCCTGAAGCGAACATCGTTACAGTCAAAAAGTTCATCGTTAATCACCCATTGGCCATTGTCCCGGTCGAACTTGAAACACCGTCTGATCCGCTCTGTTACGCGTGTAGGGGCCTGGTAGAAGGTGGGATTCGTGGCCGGGTCCACGCTGTTGTCAGTTACGGTGTCAGAAACCACTCTGAACTCGAGCACCTTGTTCCCTTGGCCCGCCGGCAGGATGTTAGTAGTGGGTCCCGCACCATCACATTGTTCAAGACGATTCTCGATGTGAATAATTGAGCCGGGCGCGAACGAAGAGAAATCCACAATCACATCCATGCGCTCCGCCACGGCAATCATGACACCGGTAGTCGTCTGCACCGGGTTTTTCAACAGATTGCCGTCATTTGCAATTATCCAAAACGGATGATTTGAAAGGTTCGACTTCGTCAGGTAGAAGCGGTAGAAGCGAGAAGGTCCACCGTTGAGCCAGCGGAAGCGATAACGCCGTCGCTTGACCTCGAAGAAAGGCTGTATCTTTCCGTTTACAAGAAACTTGTCTCCCAGAATGCCGTCGCGGTTGGCTAAGTCGAAGGCCAGCAACCCGTCCTCATCAAAATTCTTGTCATTGAACATCATTGGAATGTCAAAATTCGGAAAGCTCGGAAGTCGAAATCCCGTGGTTTCGTCGCCGGTGTCGAACTGATTGAAGAGGAGGTAGAACCCTGCGAGACCCTTGTAAACGTTCTGGGCCGTGAAGTCGACGCGGTGGTCGTGATACCAAAGCGTGCTCATTGATTCATTTATGTCACCGTTGGGCGGATGGCTCGACGCAAATCCGGCGAGGACGTTCGGATAATGCTGGTCGTACCATTTCGTTTGGCCGAAGAAGTCGCAGGGGAAGCCGTCCGATTCAGATGGCGTATGGCCATTGTGTAAGTGAGTGGAAACTGATTGCAGTCCGAAGCCACCATTGTCATTTGGCAGATCGTTGAAGTTTCGAACCAGAATTGGCTCGCCATAGCGCGAAACATAAGTTTGTCCTGGGACTGTGCCGTTAAAGGTCCAAAGTCTCTGTAACGGAAGATCAGGATGCATACTCAATAACTGCTCTCTCTGATGCACCTCATAGAACTTTACAGGCGCAAGAGTAGTCAAAGCCTGATGATTGCGTGTCCTCGCCTCACCAGCGGCAGTGTTTGGCGCTACGGTCGGCACTGGGTTGAGCGAACCGACCGTTTGGGCAATGGGTGGGATGGGCATGGGCTCAGCAAACGCTGTAGTCGGCGGAGAAACCGGAGTGCCGTTTCCGCCCGAACCGTCCCGCCACCTTCGATCACAGCCATCTCCGCTGAATTGAGCGCGTGCGCTCAAGCCGTTTTTCTGAATCAGATAACCCGCGCTTGTCAAAAGACCAGCCTTTATCATGTCACGGCGACTCAGGCCCGCTGCGATTATCTCGCGTCTATTCTTGGCGGCGTTTCGTATTTCCCTCTCTCGTCTCCTGTTTCTTTTCGAGATATTAGCCATTAGGGATCTCTCCTTTGAGCATGCTTGGCAGACTTCGAGCCAAGGGTTAGATTGTGAAACTTGAATGTGTCCCTTGAAAGAGCGGTAAAGCGTGAAATGAACCGTTGGAAACTGGTTGCTAGGCACACTGGTCGCCAGCGCAAGCTCTGCAAAGGCATTGACTCGCGAAAAACGATCAGCTACTGCGAGGAAAATTTATTCTTTAAGCTTTTGGCTGTCACTTAGGTTGCGAATCGCTAAGCTGACATCCTAGATCATTTCAATCAAGGTATATTCTTTGGCCCTTCTTGCTATTTGGTAGCGGAATTTGCTGCCTATTCAAATGCCTGCTAGATCTACTGGACCTGGACCGATAACGAGTTGGAGTTGCGCCGTAAGTCTTTTTGAGTCACGCGTGAAGTGGCTCTCGTCGGGTAGACCAACGGTACGCGTGATCTCTCTAACAGTCAGGATGCTAGTCGCGAGCAGATATCTGGCTTTTTCCATCCTAAGGAACCTTAATACTGGATTGGGGACATACCTGTGTCCGACCTAAGAATATGACAGAACCGCCAGATAGAAGGTTTACAGAGGACGCGACTTCACTGAGAGACAGTTTTCGGTGGAAATTTTCTTGCATGATTTCCTGGACTTTTTGTACTCTCAAATCCACGAGAGTTTCTTTCCTCAACTGCAGTAGACAGAGATGGACCTAGTGATTGGAAAGGCTTCTCCCTCTTACGTTCTGGGCTTGGACTTAAACTCAAGGATGAGGCTTGGTTTAAGAAAAGTTCTGAAGTGGGCGGACTATTACCAGTCGCAAGTAAAGTCAAGAGGTTTTCTTTGAACTCCTGATCAACGGTGACGTTGAACTATCCCACATCGTCAACCCTAATGATTCTGGGTATTCACTTAGTCCACAGATGGGGTCGCGTTGCACATGCCTTTGAAAGTCTGCAGCTAGCGAACGCAATGACCCTCAATGCCGTAGCCATTTCCGGCGGCGACACTATTTCCGAGGCACTCATGAAAATCGAAAGGTTGCAACACTCAACTTATCCAGTCGTTGATGATCGCACGAACTCTTAAGAATCATTATCGAAGTTCGCTTGCGTCGACTAGTTGCTGAGGGGTTCCAATCTGAAAAAGTTCAATCTCATTCGCAGCTGTCGACACGGGTGATCCAGACAAGACGGTACTTGCCGAATTACTTGAATCAGATCTGAAGAGTTAAAACCCGGGCGTTGCAATGGCACGACGGCACATTTCCGAAACCTTAAAAACTTCTAGACAACCTTGGCGCTCTCGGACGAGAGTAAATCAGTCCCTGCTGAGCTGAAGACCTTAGAAACCGCTCATATTAGGCCATGCGGCAACTCGTACTTTTTCACCACTCCTTGAGCTTTTACGTTTGCAAGCTGCTCGTCGGTAATACATGACGAGCTTGTAAGAAACAAGATTGGAGTAATACTGTCAAAGTCACGAATAAGCAGGGATAGTTCTAAGCCCGTTCCATCTGGCATATAGTAATCCAAAACGAACTGTCCAGCGTTTGCTTCGCGTATCCCGTGAGCTTTACTGTGAGCTGAAACCACTTCAAACTCATCGAGTATCGTTGTAATCAAATCACACGTGTCTTCGTGATTATCGACGCTTAAAATGCGTCGCTTTTTCATCATTATCAGGTGACTTCCTGAAAACCGAAGTAAAAAAGATTAGGGGTAGGAGGAATCAATTAAAAAGGAGAGACGTTCAAAATGCAATTCTGCTCTAAGTAGGAGTCGACATTGATTTACCAAAGAAACTCGAATGAGATCACAAATGAATATCGTTAGCCCACAATTCAAGGCAAACCCCTTCCCTTTTGTGGCTGATCTACGCAGCACGGCACCCGTTTACCTGACGGCACTTCCCGACAAAACTCCTGTTTGGCTGATTTCGCGCTACGACGATGTCGTAGCGCTGCTGAGAGATGAGCGCTTCGTCAAGAACCGGCGAACCGCCATGACGACTGAACAGCTGCGCAAGATGTCATGGGTGCCGCCAACGTTTCGACCTCTCGAGCGCAACATGCTGGATCTCGATCCGCCTGATCACACACGACTTCGAGCGTTGGTCCATAAAGCCTTTACGCCGACGCTCATTGGACAGATGACGGATCGCATTCAAAGTATGGCAGACGAACTACTAGACGACGTTACAAGTAAGAGTGAGATGGATCTAATCAGGGATTACGCGCTGCCCCTGCCAATGACGCTCATTACTGAAATCCTGGGTGTACCTACGCGCGACCGTCA
>DATIBX010000150.1:0-12629 GCA_035457105.1 Pyrinomonadaceae bacterium | reverse complement strand
GCTCTATTACCCAAACCAAAACAACGTGAACTCATCGACGCCTACTTTGATGAACAAAAAGGCATCGGCTACAAAATTGCGCGTACCAATATTCACAGCTGCGATTTTTCAAGCGGTAGTTACACCTATGTTACCGAAGGCGACAAAGACCTGAAATCATTCAGCGTAGATCACGACAAGCAATTTAGGATCCCCTTTATTAAAGAGGCAATTGCAACCACCAAAGGAAAACTGAATATCTTTGCCAGTCCGTGGAGTCCTCCCGCTTTTATGAAGGACAACGGCGACATGCTTCACGGTGGCAAGCTGAAACCTGACTATTACCAGTCGTGGGCTAACTACTACGTCAGATTTATCAGAGCGTACGAACATGAAGGAATCCCGATCTGGGGTATATCAATTCAAAACGAGCCGATGGCTACTCAGACATGGGAATCTTGTATTTACTCGGCTGAAGAAGAGCGCGATTTCTTGAAGAACCACCTGGGACCCACACTCAAGAAGGAAGGTCTGGCGAATAAGAATATTATTGCCTGGGACCATAATCGCGACCTCATCTATCAGCGGGCCAGCACCATTCTCACTGATCCTCAGGCAGCCAAATATGTGTGGGGTATCGGCTTTCACTGGTACGAGCCCTGGAGCGGTGGCGAGCCGATGTTCGAGAACGTAAAGCTGGTGCATGAGACTTTCCCCGACAAGCACCTTATCTTCACCGAAGGTTGTGTGGATTCATTCAATGCAGAGCGAATCAACGAGTGGAAGTTCGGTGAGCAATACGGACGATCGATGATCAATGACTTCAACAGTGGCACAGTGGCGTGGACCGATTGGAATGTGCTACTGGATGAAAAAGGCGGACCAAATCACGTCGGAAATTTCTGTTTTGCTCCTGTTCATGCTGACAGCAAGACTGGAGAGTTAACCTATCTAAGTTCTTATTACTACATCGGCCACTTTTCGAAGTTCATTCAACCGGGAGCGAAACGAATTGCCAGTTCCCCAAGTCGAAGTCAGCTTCAATCCACAGCCTTTCTAAACCCGGATGGCAAAGTAACTGTGGTGGTGATGAATTCGAGCGATAAGGCCGCGAATTATTGGTTGTGGGATACAGGTAACGCCGCGGAAGTTGAGAGTCCACCGCACTCAATTCAAACAATTGTTTACCAGTCGTAGAAAATCTCTCTGTGCCGCCTCCGTGTTCTTGGTATCTCTGTTTCGAAGTCAAACCACCACAGAGTCACAAAGAACACGGAGGAGGCACAGAGATGCGCTACCGAAGCGTGTAAGCGACGACGGTATCTGATAGAACACTACTTAGAGATCTTAAGAAGCCTCCACCACCGGCGGTAACCACCACAAACTGCTTGCCGCTTTTTTGCCCTCTGAAGGTCATGGGAGTGGCATGACCATTCGCTTCCAGATGATCTTCCCACAACTGTTTTCCGGTGTTCGCATCAAAGGCACGGAAGCGATGGTCAGTCGTCGCAGCGATAAACACAACTCCGCCGGCCGTGACGATTGAGCCTCCAAGATTCTGTGTACCGGTATTGTGAACACCCTTCGCTTCGAGCTCCTCCACGATGCCCAGCGGAATGCGCCAGGCAACTTCTCCTTTGTTGAGATCAACGGCCGTCAGCGTGCCCCACGGCGGCTGCTGACACGGCCGATTGTTTTTGTCGCGGAACCAGGCATACTCCTCAAATCTTCCCTGGCGGACGAACGGGATGGGCGAGCCCGGAGGTTGCGGATTCATCTGTCCCACGGCTCCATCCTCATTCATGTTCACATACAGAAATCCGGATTGGGGATCATACGAAGCACTGGACCAGTTGCCGCCACCGTGATAACCGGGGAACATCAACGTTGGCCCGAGTCCCGCCGGTGTGTATGGACCACGATTCGTTAGCTTGTCGAAGAGTTCTGTGCAATAGCGCTCCGACTCTGTCGAGACTTTACTGATTTCGTCCCTGGTCATCGATTGGCGCGCGAGGGCGGGAGGCTTAACAGGAAATGGTTGGGTGGGCCAGGTTTCTTCGCCGGGCACTTCGCTTTGCGGTACGGGTCGTTCTTCGACTGGAAACAGCCGTTTACCATTCCGACGATCGAGTACAAAGACAAAACCCATTTTCGTGACCTGAACCACCGCCGGTATCGATCGACCATTGCGCTTGAGAGTTATCAGCGAGGGCTGAGCCGGCAGATCGTAATCCCAGAGATCGTGGTGGACCATCTGAAAATACCAGACCAACTTCCCGGTAGCGGCGCTTAAGGCCACGAGACTATTGCCGTAGAGATTCTTGCCTTTTCGATCGCCGCCGTAAAAATCATAAGCCGGTGAACCGACGGGTAAGAAAACGAGACCACGTTCTTCGTCGACGCTCATCGTGGACCACACGTTAGCTCCCATGCGGTCCTTCCAGGAATCAGTTGACCAGGTCTCGCTTCCGGGTTCGCCAGGATGAGGAACCGTGTGAAACGTCCAAACTAACTTTCCGGATCGTACGTCGTATGCTCGGACATCCCCGCTCGGTCCTTTTGCCGGAAACTCCGGAAGCCCCCAACCAACAATTACCAGGTCTTTGAAAATAACCGGCGCGGAAGTTACCCGGGCTCCCCAGGATGGATCCTGTTTGAATTTATCCGCACCATTGGCCCGCAGATTTACTGCGCCTCCATTGCCAAATTCACTTGAGGGTTTACCTGTGCCGGCATCAATGGCTATCAGCCGCCCATCAACAGTTCCGAAGAGGATCCGACGATCTTTACTCTTCTTGTCAGGTGTTGGCCCTTCCCAGTAAGCGACGCCGCGATGAGAATTGAACTCACGCGGCTGCTTGTCCGCTTGCGGATCGTACTTCCATAGTTCTCTTCCTGTTTCAGCGTCAAGTGCAATAACGCGACTCGAAGGCGTCGAAACGTACATGACTCCATTGACAACCAAAGGCGTGCAGGAAAACGAAGCCTGAAATGGAGCCGTGGGAAGGCCCAACTCCAATTCACCCGTATGATAGGTCCAGGCACGCTTGAGCGATGACACGTTGGTCCGATCAATGTCTTTAATTTTGGAGTAACGAGTTCCCGCCTCATCTCCACCGTAGAAACGCCACTCGGTATCCGCAGTTTGGGCTAGACAGTTAGTCGCTAAAAGCAGGAAGACAACAGCTAATCTAAGTGACATGTTCCTTGACCAGACCGTTACAGGCATGGAGACGTGACAGGTTGTTTATTGTCATGGCTGCCGCGGTGACGACAACCATGACCTATCAAAGGGTATTTTAAGTGACCGAATTACGGGCAATGACTTCGCGGTAGAACGCTGCACTCAACTTGGGCGTCCTCTTCTGAGTTGCATAGTCAACGTAGTGCAGGCCGAATCTGTTCGTATAACCATCAGCCCACTCAAAGTTATCCATCAAACTCCAAAGGAAGTATCCCTTGACTGGGATCCCGTCCGCCGTAGCGCGTTGCAGTTGTGTTAAGTAATTGCGCAGGTACATCACGCGATCGGTGTCATACACGATGCCATCGGCCGCCGGTATGTCAGACGACGAACACCCATTTTCAGTAATATAGATCTCTTTCACGTTCCAAATCTTCGCGACATGTCGTGGTCCCCAGTAGAGAGCCTCTGGTCCAATATTCAACCACGTCGAGGCCATGTGTGGATATGACTTAGGCGGCGGCACTACCGCGAATCCGGCAGGAGAGTTATCAGCCCTGATGTAAGTAGGTGTGTAAATGTTGATTCCGGCGAAATCAAGGGGACTTGAAATGATCTCTAGATCTTCAGGAGTGAACTTTGGCGCGTCAGCACCGGTCCCAGCAAGGTATGCATCAGTATATTTACCTTCCTGAATAACCGTCATATATGGAGCATTCAACTCACGCGCTGCTCGTGTCGCCGCTTCAACGTTTTGCGCATTCTCGATCACCGGAACGCAGATTGTCATATTCTCTGCGAGTCCAACCTTCGTACCGGGCTTAGCTTTGGCCCGAATTGCCTGTACAGCCAGTCCATGACCTAAGACAGCGTGATGTCGAGTTTGATTGAAACGGCCAGGTGGCAACTTCAGACCTGGAGCATGAATACCAATTCGATAGCCAAGCTCGACGAAAGCACCAAATTCATTAATAGTGAAGAAGTGCTTGACCCGATCAGAGAGTCGCTCAGCAACGTAACCGGCATATTCGCCGAATGCTTTCGACGTGTCGCGCGATTCCCAGCCACCGCCTCGATCCTGGAGCGCCTGGGGAAGGTCCCAGTGATACAAAGTAGCAAACGGTTGGATATCGTTTGCGAGCAATTCGTCTACTAAACGATTGTAGAAATCGAGTCCCTTGGGATTGGGAGTGCCGTCGCCGGAGGGATAGACTCTGGGCCATGCGATTGAAAAGCGATAGCTTTTGACGCCGAGCGCTTTCATCAACTGCACATCTTCTTTGTACCGGTGATAGTGATCGTCAGCGACGTCACCGGTTGCATTCTCAACTGTCTTGCCAGGCGTGTGTGAAAATGTATCCCAGACAGAGGGACCGCGACCATCCTCGCTAACGGCTCCTTCAACCTGGTATGAAGCAGTGGCTGAGCCCCAAAGAAATCCTTTCGGAAACTCTCTTCCTTGCGTTTGCTGTGGTGGTTCAGCATTGTGCGCCAGCGGTTCCAGCAAGGGCGTCAAGGTGGTTGAAGTCGTGGTGGCCAGGGCTGCCGAACCAGCAATCTTTCCGAAACTACGCCGCGATATTCTATTGGTCATCAGTAATCTCCGTGGAATCGTTTGTGAATTTTCAGGGCATACCGAAGGTCAATCGCCCATAGGGTTGTTTCCTGATCTTGTGCTTCCTTTGGTAATCATCAATCAAGCTAAAAAAATCAGACCACATTTGCCGTTCATCTACATCTGTTATCCAGGTCACAGAACGATCAGTGCTGACACGTTCAAACGACATGTCTGGCTTCAATCGAGGTCTTGGTAAGTCGTGTTGGGAAGTCATGCCTAAAACATAGGCAAGCGTTATGTTATCCCAGATCGGCCAAGATTTTGAGAAGTCGTTAACACGAATTGGCTTTACATTACGAAAGTACCAGGCTTCGAACTCTTCCAACAGCCATGCTCCTATTGGTCCATGCGGAGCGAGCATATCTTTAGCCTGTTGCAAAGTCAGGGCAAGATTTTCGCGACAGACCTTTCCTGGACCAATAGCCAGCGGTACGTTTGAATCCATGATTGCCTGGACCGCGTGCACATCATTCGCGATATTGAATTCTTCACCACCGTGTTCATCATAAAACCCCATTTGAACCACACGTATTCGCTCAACAATACCTGGATCAGTAAGGATTGCTGAGGCAATGTCGGTGGCCGCGCCAATAACTAGTACCGTGAGGCGATTGTCTTTAGAAAACGGGCGAGATTCCCTAAGTAGAAACTCGACAGCCGGGCTGCCGATGGGCGTCTGTTGGTCTTTAAGAGGTTCACTGGCGCCCTCAATTAAGGGAGGATGTTTTCGCATTCCCAGTCTGTTCTCGACCACGTCAACCAGTATTCGATGCGATGTCTTCCCTGCCGGCGCGGTAATCGAAGGCGCGTGGGCGGACATGACACCCAGCACCTTGAAGCGCGGTTGTAAGAGTAGATATGTAACTGCCCACTGGTCATCGATCTCGTTACCAACATCGGTAGAGAGAATGACGGGAATTTTGGCAGTAGATTGAGCTACACATACTCCTGACTGAATCAATAAGGCGGCAAGAACAAACAGTTGTAGCGTGAACCGCGTTGATTGCATGCTCGAAGGTCGTTTTCACCGCGGAGTCGCCGAGACGCCGAAGTGTAAAAAGAGATGGGTATTGACTGGCCGAACGACCATAAAATACCTAAAACCCGTAGTTGTGTCTCTAACTTTTCCACACGTGGCCGTATTGTTTAGCTAGAGGTGGCTAATGATTGTTGTCTTGAGATCTTGGTGTACGCCTCTCCTTCTCCCCAGGCTTCAGCCTGGGGGCCCGTTAAAACGGCAATGACATACTTGGCTCACCTGTCTTTGCTCCGGAGGAGCATCATGTTTAGCTTGCGAGGCCCGAAGAAATGGCGCTCCAGCGGAGCGGAATGTACTTGTAATGAACCGCTGGATGTACATGTCGCTCCTTCGGAGCGACGACGGTTTTTACGGGTCGGACCTATAAACATGTTGCTCCTCCGGAGCGGAGACAGGCGAGTTCAGGTATGTGATTACCGTTAAAACGGAAGCTTCGCACGAACGGACCCCAAGCTAAAGCTTTGGGGAAAATGAGACCCGCTGGGCAGTAGCCCGACTGTCAAGGGTGGCTCGCATTCACGTGGTCATATTTTTCAAATAGTGCCTGTACCGAGAAATGTCGGTTATATTATCCAAACCTATGAACAGTACACTTCGCCACGGAGCGCTACTCAGCTTGATCTTGGCCACGCTGTTTGCCACGACCTATTCCTTAAACCGTAACTCAGTAATGAACCAACCAGTCTTCAGTGATGGCAAGACATTCAATGGTGCCATCGGACTTCAGCTATATAGCCTTCGAGATCAGTTCAAGACCGACATTCCCGGCACTCTCGATAAAGTACGCGACATGGGTATCAAGTATGTCGAACTGGCTGGTACCTATGGTATGTCACCTGCCAAATTCAAACAGGAGCTCGATGCGAGAGGTCTCAAAGCGGTTAGCGGCCACTTCGGGTACGAACAATGTCGGGATCACATTGACCAGGTCATTGCAGAATCCCGCCTCTTCGGACTTGAATACGCCGGCTGCGCGTGGATTCCGCACCAGGATCCTTTTGATGAAAAGACTACGCGTGAGGCCGCTGCAGTTTTTAATCGCGCCGGTGAAGCACTGTCCAAGGCAGGCTTTAAGTTCTTCTATCACACCCACGGTTACGAGTTTGTCCCATATCAAAACGGCACCCTCTTAGATTTACTAATGGCCGAAACAAATCCCAAATATGTTCATTTTCAAATGGACGTTTACTGGGTCGTCAACCCTGGACACGATCCAGTGAAGCTCTTTGAAAAATATGGCAAGCGCTTCGAACTCATGCACGTCAAGGATATGAAGCAAGGTACACCGCTTAGCCTGACTGGTCACTCCGACGTAACGAATAATGTCGTAATTGGCAAAGGTGTAATCGATTGGCCCAACGTGATGCGGGCCGCCAAAAAAGCCGGTGTGAAGTGGTACTTCATTGAAGACGAATCACCTTCAGCTCTAACCCAGATTCCAGAAAGTATTCAGTATCTGAAGAGTTTGAAACTCTAAGCTCGAACCGGGAAGCCATTACAGAACGATCAATACAGCACCGGGAGCGAAGCGACCGGATGTCACATTCAATCCCTGCTGTGATCCTCACGATCGCTTGGTTGAGTGTGGCATCCGGTCGCTTCATAGACGCGGTACTGTAATGAGCTATTTACTATTACTCACAAACGCGATTCGTTTTCCATCAGGTGACCACGAGGGAACGTTGATGGTTCCCTGCCCTCCATAGACGTAGGCTATTATTCGCGGTTTGACTTCACCGACTGGCATCAAACGAATGTAGACCCGTTTATAGAATGGGTGATCGTCAGGTCTGACATCTTTCTGAAACGACAGGAAGACGATCCATTTTCCATCCGGTGAAATGTGTGGAAACCAGTTGTTGTATTCGTCGTTTGTAACTTGCTCCTGACCACTGCCGTCGGGTTTCATGCGCCAGATTTGCATTAGTCCTGAACGCGTCGAATTAAAGTAGATAAACTTGCCATCCGGAGTAAATTCAGGACCATCGTCCAAACCTTTAGTTTTGGTGAGATTTGTTTCCTCGCCGCCGCCAGCAGAAATCTTGTAGATATCAAACTCGTCGTCTCGGCCTCCGGTGTAGATCAGAAACTTTCCATCAGGCGACCATCCGTGCAAGTACGATGGACCTTTCGCCGTGATCCGGCGCGGTGTACCTCCTTTCACCGGCACGGTATAGACGATTGAAGCATTTCCATCATCTTTACTGTGGTTGCTGATCGCGAGCATCTTTCCATCAAACGACAGAACATGATCATTGTTGTTATTGATCGCAAATGCAGTGGCGATCGGCTCCGTGGTCTTGCGGGCCAGATCGAAACGATAAAGGCGTCCATTTCGGTTAAAAATCAAAGCCTTTCCATCTTTGGTCCAATTTGGAGCCTGGAGCGAATCCGTTACGGTATAAACAACCCTTCTGCTACCTGAGGCTAGATCCAGCACTTCAAGATTGCTGCCGATGTAGTCACGATAAGGCGTAAAGTTATCCGGAGCAGGAACAGTTATTCTCACATTCTTGAAAACAGCCTTCTCAGTAACATCCTTGTTGTGTGAACAAATAAATAGTCCGACATAAACCTCATCACCCAGGTCCAGCGCGACCTCTTCCGAACTCAGCGCATCACCCGACCGAGCAACGGCCATCTTGTAAGTATTGCCCTTTCTCTCCAGCTGCAATACGTCGGGCCCCATCACCCTGGATTTCAGCTCCTCAGTGGTTCCGCCCTTCAGCTTGCGAAACTGGAGTGACGTCAGACCATCACCATGCAGGACCACACTTGCCTGCGCGGAATCCGGCTCCATACTCGAGCGTACGATCCAACCAATTTTTCTATGCTGTTCAACGCCTTTCCCCACAAATGCGGCGTTGCTGGTGAGAATAAAATCTCCCTTGAGGCGTCTCCACACAAACTGGAACTCATCGCGATTGGCCCACATATTTGAGCCGGCGCCCTCGACCAGGTACTCCTGTTTGTCTGCATCATACTGAGTACTGCCAGCGCGAGTTGGACTGCCCACATCATTATTGCCTGCGAAGACTCCGAACATTTTTTCCTGCGCTTGCACGCCACTCAATGTTATAAGAATGACTAAAACAGGAAGAGCTTTTACAGTTCTCGTATGTAATAGCATTTATCTCACCGGGTTCTAATTTTGAAGTTAATAACGACGCAGCCGGTTGAAGCGAATAAGCTGGTCTGCGATTTGACGGTACAGCGGATTGTAACCAACAAGTTCTACTTTTAACGAGCGATTATTTTAATTGGAGAATACGGACGATGGCTGGTAACAAACTGGGAGTCGGCTTTATCGGTAGCGGTTTCGTCACAAAGTTTCACTTGCAGGCCTGGCGCGGAGTTCGAGATGCAGATGTACTCGGTATCTACAGTCCCAATCGAGCTCATGCGGAGGAGACGGCCGCGATCGCCAGAAATCTCCGGGTGGGAAATGCACGCGCTTTCAATTCCATTGAAGAAATGATTGCCGCGCCCGAAATCGATTGTATCTGGCTCTGCGGTCCAAACCATCAACGGGTAGAAAATATGGAGGCCATTAGTCAGGCCCTGGCGTCAGGCAAAGGAAAGCTGATTGGTGTTGCCTGCGAGAAGCCTCTGGCGCGCAATGCCGGTGAGGCTCGCAAGATGGTCGAGCTGATCGAAGAGTCGGGACTGCTGCATGGTTATCTTGAAGACCAGATGTTTGCTCCGAGCGTTACGCGCGGCAAAGAGATTATGTGGACCAGGGCCGCAGCTATCACCGGGCGGCCCTATCTGGCGCGCGCTGCTGAAGAGCACAGCGGGCCCCATTCGCCCTGGTTTTGGCGCGGCGAATTGCAAGGCGGTGGAGTTCTTAACGACATGATGTGCCACAGCATAGAAGTTGCCCGCTTTATGCTTACCAAGCCAGGCACACCGCGCTCGAGTATCAAACCACTGAAAGTCTCAGCCCAGATTGCCAGTCTTAAATGGTCACGGCCTGAATACGTCGCCAGTTTAAAGAAGAACATGAGTCCCGAAGTTGACTATCAACACAAACCGGCTGAGGACTTTGCTCGTGCCACTATTAACTACATCGACGAGGATCAAAACCCGCTGATTGTGGAAGTAACAACCTCGTGGAGCTACGTTGGGCCAGGCTTGCGTCTCAGCCTCGAGGTACTTGGACCAGAATACTCACTGGCAATGAATTCGCTCGATAGTGGTTTAAAGCTCTTCCTCAGCCGGGAAGTTAAAGGAAACGTCGGCGAGGACCTGGTCGAAAAGCAGAACGCCGAACAAGGCTTGATGCCGGTGTTGGGAAACGAAGCCGCTGAGTACGGCTACGAATCTCAAGATCGTTATTTCGTACAGTGCTTCATCGACGGCAACCAGCCCGAAGAGAATTTCTACGACGGACTTGAAATAACCGAGCTTTTAATGACGGCTTACATGAGTGCCGAAAAGGAACAGACAATTAATTTCAAACCAGAGGGACTCGAGACATATGTACCACTAGTCGCCCAGGGTAAATGGAAGGGCCGCTAGGTAACACCCGGTCAGACTGATTTCGCTCTTAATCTCCTACCGAAGCGAGGATCATTTCTTGGAAAAACAGCAGCACTCGACCTCCAGCAGTAGCGCTTTGTTAATGTTAATTGCCTTCGCCGGTATCTTTATCTACGGATTGCTGGCAGCTCTTCCCGGCTCGGTATTGCCTTCTCTGGAACGGAGTCAGTTTTTACCGAACGACAGCGCAATCGGAACATTCTTGCTAATCAATGCGGTTGGAGCAGTGCTGGCCTATCTGGTGAGTGGTCCATTAATTGACCGCATCGGGAAAAAGTTTGCTCTGTCCTTCGGCACCCTCCTAGTCATCGTGTCGATGGTCGCTTTTGCTCTGACCGTAACACGGGTTCATCCAGCCGCTGCGCTGGTCTACATCTTTACGGCCTCGTTGATACTCGGACTCGGAGCTAACGCGATTGTAGCGGCGGGCCATGCTTTGGTTGCTGATGTAGCAGCGAGCTGGCGTAACTCAGCTTTGAACCTGCTGGACATTTGTTTCGGACTCGGCCTCGCTTCACTCCCATTGGTGGTCCAAACCTTACAACGAAGAGGAGGGCTTGGTCTGATTTTTTGGGTACTCGGCTTGTTGTCGGTAGTTTTATTGATACTCATTCTTACGTCGCGAATGTCGCGAACCACGCACCAGGAAGCAGCTGAAAAAGGCAGCGCGGGCCAGCTGTTTAGAAACCCCTCCTTTCTGTTACTGGCGTTTGCGCTCTTTATGTATGTCGGAGCCGAAGTATCTGTTGGCAAATGGGTAGTGACTTTCATGCAGCGCGACCCGGCCATTCTTGCTAGCCAGGGCGTTGATGAGGCGACGTTGAGAATGTTGAATGGAAACGCAAATGATGCAGTCGGGAAATTTTTCGAGGCCGACTCTCCGGGGTATGCTATCGCCACCTATTCTTTTACCACACTTACCTTGTTCGCCATGGCACTGCTTGTGGGTCGCCTGGTCTCCAGTATTCTGCTCGGTGTTTTTCGCTTCAACAGTTTCCTGTTGATAACCCTGGGCTCTTTGCTAACCGCAACTTCTTTACTGATCGCGTTCAATTCCAGTACAGCTGGAACCGTAAGAGTTGCTCTTATTGCGGCAGGCTTCGGTATGGGGCCAATCTTTCCGACTTCGGTAGGTTTGGCATCTGTAATGATGCCTAAAATAGCTGGTACTGCGATGAGCCTGGTAATGGGCGTGGGCTTTGCCGGTTTGCTCGTTATACCGCCGGCAGTCGGTTATGTTTCGAGCGCAGTTGGTGGTCCAGCCGGCAATGTTCGAGCTGGTCTGACAGTCGTGCTCGGAGCGTCAATAATTATGTTGGTATTGCACATAATTTTGATGCTGCGCGAACGAACTGCAATTGAGAGTTCCTAAAAGCTGAAAGAGGAAAAAAAGAGAGAACCACTCTTAAGCAGCTCTCCCCAAAGAATTGACAATTTATTGCAATCTTACGGTCTCGGCGAATTGTTACTGTTGGCGTTCTTATTCGCATTCGAGTTGGCATTGCCGTTGATTGGTGCCACCCCGGCAGTGTTTTGATTGCCATTGTTGTTGGTAACGACGCCGGAGCTAGCCGGCACTTATATGCTGACCATTGACGCCCTAAAGCGATTTGCTGTCGCGAGAAATTTTCCCAGGCCAACATCACTGAAGCGCGCATTAAAGAAAATGGGTTTTGTGCAAGCAGATCCCATTCGAGCTCCAGCACGAGCGCAGGATCTAATATTGAGGCAGCGCGTGAAGGGCTATCACGCTGGAGATATCGAAAGGCTTTATACAAAACTCGACGTTGAAGAAGACTTCTTCATTAATTATGGGTACGTCACGACTGCCCTTCACCAACTGATGCATCCGCGCTCTACCTCGCGCGTGCTCGTTGACGATGTCTGGGGAGCTTTGCCTGTCTCTCAAAGACGCAAGGCCAAACTCCTCCTGGAATTTGTTAACGAACGAGGCACGGTGCATCCGCGAGAAGTCGACGAATACTTTTCACATGGCAAGATCACCAATTACTGGGGTGGCTCGTCAAACGCCACGACACACCTGTTAGATGCACTGCATTATCACGGATTGCTGCGAATAGTGAGACGTGACAAGGGAATTCGACTGTACGGCACCCGGAATCATTTACCTGTAACTTTAGATCCAAAGGAACGTGATCTGCGCCTGGATGCGCTGGCGGACGTAATCGTCTCAATCTACGCACCGCTGCCTTCTAATACTCTGTGGTTCTATCTACGGCGCTTACGTTATGCAGTACCGCAATGGC
>DATIBX010000149.1:0-21357 GCA_035457105.1 Pyrinomonadaceae bacterium | reverse complement strand
CCACCTAGCCCAGATCCCAACTTCTTTTTTCGACACCACCAGCTTTAGCTGCGTGGTCAATCAATTTCCACCTAGCCCAGATCCCAACTTCTTTTTTCGACACCACCAGCTTTAGCTGCGTGGTCAATCAATTTCCACCTAGCCCAGATCCCAACTTCTTTTTTTGACACCACCAGCTTTAGCTGCGTGGTCGTTCAACTTCTACCTAACGCTCAAAGGCAAATTAGGCAGAAATTGAAGGACCACCCAGCTAAAGCTGGTGGTGTCGGACAAAGAAGTTGAGTTGTGGGGCTAGGTGGAAATTGAAGACCACGCAGCTAAAGCTGGTGGTGTCGAAGAAGAGGTTGCGTTATGGGTTAGAAATGGCCCCGGTCGAGCCGTTTGCGGCGGGCGACCGAGGCCAATCTTAGGTCTTACAGGCTCTCATTTTAAGAACGAGTGCCTCCACATGTAGAAAACTTCCCGCTTGATCTTATCTACCCACCTTGATCAAAACTTCCATCTTGGCCTTAGCAGAAAATAAAGCCTTAACCTTACGCGATTACTGCATACCTATTTCGTTGGAGAGGCCTTGTAGAAAACGTAATCCGCTGTGTAGTGGATAAAAGCCTGGTGACCAAGGTCCCCTGCGGAAAGACATCCAGTGGTTGGAGCCAGCCCGCCAACAGTATTCACTCGTTGAATGAACGTGGTCTTTGTCAACCTGTCGCCAGTTGGTCCAGGCTCTGTTCCAGTATTCTTTACATCCAACTTGAGCCAGTCGACCGAGTCGGCCCGCACGGTGAAGGCTTTAATCAACTTGGCAAAAGCCTTACTCGAGTCTCTTGAATCCTCCCACGTAACACGTATCACTCCGCCCTCTGAAGGGTTGGGACTAAAGAAGTGCGTGGTCAGTTGACTCCCGTCATCGTCGAACAAAGTTGCCTGTGGTGTGAACAAAGTAAACTTAACCCCTAAAGGGCAGTTTGCGTTCGTAGGATCACAAGGGGCGCAAACGTAGTTCTGTGTACCGTCTCCATGGCCCAGCAGAAAAGGCACGTTGCCCGCATCTATCTCGAGTCCTGATCCCGGGGGCACCGATGGCGGTATGATCTCATTGCCGCGCGCATTCTGCGCTTGAGCAACAATTAAATTCGAAAACACCACCAATGCGCAGATGCTCATGCACAGCCAGAACTTGTTCAACAGCATACGAACTTTTCCGGCCGTCTCCGGACTCTGCTGGTTGAACTGTAAATTCCTAAACTTCATCATTTTCTAGATTACCTTTCTTTCAATTCATGGCATTGAACCTGTTATCAGCTCGGCGCCGGACAGGTTTGTTTCACTTGCAATGTCGCAGTCGGGTTGCGTTTCATTGCGTGCGAAAGATAGCCGCGAGCCCCTGAGCAAGTCATAATCCGCGAGTTACTTTTCGGTAATGTAGATAATGAGCCCAATCTTTGATTGGGCGTGGCTTTATTGAAGCTGGCCCAGGTTAGGAGTTGGCCAGGTAGCGTTCGCGGACAATGTTCAGGTGGCGCAATTCATGGCCTGCCAGGTGATAGGCGATTGCTCGAACACTCATGAAATTGCCGTCTGCAATCCCCGTTCGAGTCAGTGCTTCATCGTTGAGTGAGTTGAACAACGACAAAGTCGCGGCCCGAACTGTCGCGAACTCGCCTAGCAAATCGTCGATTGTGCGCTGATTGGCGTTGGAATAAAGCGCGTAATTATCCTGGTCGAAGCCGGGTAAATCTATGCTGTCGTTCCGAGCGAATCGCAGTGCGCGGTAGGTATAAATTCGCTCATCGTCGGCGAGGTGCAGGACGATTTCCTTGATGGTCCACTTATCAGGTGCGTACCGGTAAAGTAGTTTCTCCTCGGTTAGCAGAGACAAAAACCGGCAAGTCATTTTGAGATTTTCAGCCAGGTGTTCGAGTATCAGGCCGTCGTCCGGTAAGAGTTCAATATATCGTTCTGCGGAAGGTGCATACTCAGTGTTGCTGGGTTTTTTAATCTGTCTCATTCCTCGTCACCCCTAATTACCATTGAAGGTGAGAAACCGGGTCCCGTGTATGTATTGATCCCCCCGAACCAATACATCCGTCCAACGCAGGGCAGAACACGTGGCCGCCAGTTCTCACCTTCGGTCGAACGAAGTGCCGCGCATCATACCCGCACTCCGTTCGGAAAAGATATGGCCAAAGTCATTTCAATAAGGGGCAAGTCAACCTATCGAGCGCGGGCGAGTGTAGAAGAGGCTTTAGAGAAAGTCATAACAGTTGTCTAAACCTGTGGTTACATTTCGGTAAACTCAGCTCCTGCCAATGGCTAAATCACGGAAACCATCGTCAGAGACGGTGTGAAAACGCGAGAATAATCCACAGATTACGCCGATTACACAGATTCTTTCATAGAACTGCTTAATGCTGCGCCTTGCCCAAGAAGGAATCGGTGTGATCGGCGTAAGCTGTGGATGATCATTTTTACCTCCACAGAAGAACGATCCCGCGAACTAGCGGTCGATCGGCCTGTCACTACCAGGATCTTCATCATTTCGAACTTCGGTCAGCATATCCGCTATGAACTCGAGTAATTCGGCGAGACTTTGGAAGCGCTTCGCCTCATGAGATGAAATATGTTCGACTTTACCCGCAAATCGGTTTGCCTCGACATTCGTCTCAGGCCGAAGCTGGATTACAAAGGCCAACTTGTATTGCGATTCTGTCATCAAGGGAAGAGAATAAATGCGTCGTGCATCCTGAGTCATAACGCTACCATCAAATTTCAGTAATCTTTCAGGTGACGATATTGGATAAGGCAACCAACATAATCTTCCATCCTTTCCTCCTGGACCGGGCAAGCGAGCGTTTGTGGCGAGGTTCCCGCGTAATCAAGCTCAGGCCGAAAGCCTTCGCAGTCCTCAACCAACTAGTCGAACGCCCGGGTCAATTGATTACTAAGGATGAATTGCTGTCCGCCGTTTGGCCCAACACCTTCGTCAGTGACGCCGCATTGAAAGTCATCATCAGGCAGTTGCGGCAGGCCCTTGACGATGATCCCAAGACACCACAGTTCATAGAGACCGCTCATCGTCGAGGTTATCGCTTTATCGGCAAGCTCGCTGATTCGGAATTGATCGTTGATGCTGATGAGACTCCTAAAGAGGTTGTGGACGTCCAGTCGCTACCAGAGCACACAGGAGTTGTGGGTCGCGAAAGAGCACTTGAGATCATCCAAGGTTGGTTCCAGAAGACACGCCGAGGTGAACGTCAGTTAGTGTTCGTCACCGGAGAAGCGGGAATCGGTAAATCGACATTGGTTGACGCGTTTGCGCAAAGCGTCGCTGTCGAGCCGCTGACTCGAATCGCTCGAGGACAATGTCTCGAGCAATACGGAACAGGCGAGGCCTACCTCCCGATATTCGACGCCATGGACAGTCTCTGCCGGGAACAACCAAAAGTGATTGATGTGCTGCGTGCATACGCGCCGATGTGGCTTTTGCAAATGCCGTCTTTGGTTAGTGCGCAAGAACGTGAAGTCTTGAGTCGAGAGGTCTCCGGGGCCTCGCGTGAACGAATGCTGCGAGAGATGGGCGATGCGCTCGAAGTATTGACAAAGGACCAACCATTAGTGCTCGTACTCGAAGATCTGCACTGGAGCGATTACTCGACACTCGATCTGATCTCATATCTGTCGACCCAACGATCGCCGGCGCATTTAATGCTCATCGGGACCTACCGAACCGTGGAGCTAATTGTAAGCGGGCACCCTTTACGAGCGGTCAAGCAGCAATTGCTAGCCAAGCAGCAGTGTGAAGAGTTGCCGCTTGAATACTTGACTGAGGCGGCGATTGCTAACTATCTCGCGTTTCGCTTTCCCGCCAATCGGTTCCCGGCTCGACTTGCGGCAGTGATTCTCGAGCGAACAGATGGAAATCCATTGTTTATGGTTAACGCCGTCGACTACCTGGTGGCCAAGGGATTAATCATCGAGTCTGAGAGGCGTTGGAGGTTGGCCCAAGAGGTTGATAAGTTTGAGGTGGGAGTTCCCGACAGCATCAAGCAGATGATTGGAAAGCAGATCGAGGATCTCGATCCTGAGTTACAACGAATACTCGAGATTGCCAGCGTGGCCGGCTTAGAGTTCTCGTCACTCGCGGTGGTCGCTGGCGCTGGAGATGATCGGGCGTCGGTAGAAGCATTGTGTGAAAAACTGGCGCGTCAACATCAACTTATCCAGGACTGTGGCCTTAACGAGTTACCAAACGGGGAGGTGGTCACCCGGTACGGTTTTGTTCACTCCTTATATCAAAATGTGCTTTACAAGCGGTTATCAACAGCAAGGCGTGCGCAATTGCACATGCGGATCGCGCTGGCCGGTGAAGAGGTCTATGGCGATCGAGCTAAAGAAATTGCGGCCGAGCTAGCAATGCACTTTGAGCGCGGCCGGGACTATAAGCGCGCCGCAAGTTATTTTGAGCAGGCGGCAAAAAATGCGATCCACTGCTTCGCATACGAGGAGGCCATCAACCTTTCATTACATGGGTTCAAGATGGTTACGAGATTACCCGGCGGTGCGGACCGCGATCATCAGGAACTGAGTCTCTGCCTTACGCTGGGTGTGCCGTTGATTGCGACTAAGGGTTATGCACACCAAGAGGTTGGCGACGTGTACCTGAGAGCACGAGAGTTAGCGAACGACACGTTGCACCTTTCTGAAGTTCTCTGGGGACTATGGACGTTTAATTTCTTGAGAGCCGACCTGGAAACCGCTCGACAGATCGCGGCTGAATTCCTGCAACTGGCGGAACGTCAATCGCAGGGACTGCTCGCGATGCGGGGTCACTGGGCGCTGCAGACAACGCTGATCCACATGGGTGAGTTTGCGCTGGCGTTGGACCACTTTGAGAAAGCGCTCGAGCTCTACGATCCGTTACAACACCTGGATGATGCTTTCCGATACGCCCAGAATCCCGGAGTTGGTATGCCTTGTCATGCCGCCTGGGCGCTCTGGTTCATGGGCCAACCCGATCAAGCGCTTAAGTGTATTGACGAGGCCCTTGCACGAGCGCGTGAGTTATCTGAGCCCCATGGTCGCGCGCATGCGCTCTACTTTGCCTCAATTCTGCATCATCTTCGTCGGGAGCCACGGTTGGCCCAGGAACAGGCCGAAGCGGCTGTTGCAATTGCGGCTGAACACGGGCTGGCCATGTACCAGGCGTATGCGATGATCACGCGCGGCTGGGCATTGATCGAGCAGGGGCATCCGGCACAAGCCATTGAACAAATGCGTCAGGGGTTAGCTGCCCATCAGGCGACTGGAGCCGAGATTGGGCGGCCTCGATCAATGGCGTTGCTTGCCCAGGCACTGAACAAGTCAAATCAGACGTCTGAAGGTCTTAGTGTGCTGGAAGAAGCACTGGCAGTAGCGAGTCGCAGTGGCGAGTTGTATTACCAGGCGGAGTTATATCGTCTTAAAGGCGAATTGTTACTCAAACAAGTTAGTGAGGAACAGTCTTCGCAGCTCAACGGCAGCCATGAAATCGCATTGGCAGAAATTTGTTTTGAAGAGTCGCTCAAGATTGCGCAAAAGCAACAAGCGAAGTCGTGGCAGTTACGTGCAGCAATGAGCATGGTCCGTCTATGCAAGAACCAACCGAGAAGGGAAGCTGCCTGTCAACTGCTCACCCAGGTATACGATAGCTTCACCGAAGGCTTTGATACTCCTGACTTACTTGAAGCGAGGGAAATGCTGCATCAAGTCCCGGCTCTATCCACAGATCCCGCCAATTACACCGAATCAAAGAAATCGGGCATCAAGCGCAGCGCAAGAAGTTGAAGCCGCGCCGGCTGCGAAATCTGGGGATTTGCGTCCGGTCTCAATCGGTCGCTTCGGTGACGACCTTCACGCCGAGATACTTGGCGAAGAAGCGAACGTAGCGCTGCACACGGTCCATCTGATGACGAGGTTCGGTGAAGCCGTGGTTCTCGCGGGGATAGACGACGAACTCGACCGGAATCCTGCGTTCCTTCAGCGCCATGTAAAATTCCTGAGCCTGCGCAAGCGGAACCCGTGTGTCGATCTGGCCGTGCATGATCATCGTCGGCGTCTTCACGTTGTTCACATACTTCATTGGAGATCGATCCCAATAGAGTTCGGTAGCGTCCCACGGCGCTTTGTCGGAATAGAACCAACGCAGGTACCGTTGAATGTCATTCTGCGAATACATCGAATAGATATTCGTCAATCCTGCGCCGGGTGAGACAGCTTTGAAGCGATCTGTTTGCGTAAGGATCCAGAACGTCATGTAACCGCCGTATGACCAACCAAACGCACCCAGTCGATCTGGATCGGCGAGACCGCGTGAAATCATGGCATCCACGCCCGTCATGCAATCATCGTAGTCGCCTTTGCCCCAGGTGTTTTTGTTGGCCTGTGCAAACGCGAGTCCTTTTCCCGTTGAGCCACGAAAGTTTGGTTGCAGCACGGCGAACCCATTGGCCGCCAGCACCTGAACGGTTCCGTTAAAACTATTAGTCGAAGCACCGGTTGGACCACCATGCGGATTTAGCAATAGTGGCACTTTGCTTCCCTCCGAATAGCCAACTGGGTTGGTCAAGAGGCCCTCGACTTCCATGCCGTCCTTACTTTTCCACTTCACAACTTCAGTTTCGGCAAGTGTGTAATCTGAGAGCCAGCGATTGTGACTGGTTAACGCAATCGGTTGAGTAAACTTTAGGTCCGATTTATAGACTTCCGCTGGTCCATTGGGTAGTGAGAACGTTCCCACAGCAACTCTGCCGTCGCGACTAATCTGGGCGATATTACTGCTGGCGCCTGTTTTCGAAAGTTGAGCCACAACTCCGGTCGCAACGTCGGCGGCAAAGATCTCATTCGCCTCGAGCACGTTCGAACTGAAGTAAAGTGTCTTGCCATCACGCGACCAGACTGGAGTCCCGGCATCTAAATCAAATTTCGCTGTGAGCTGTTTAGGGGTGCCGCCCGTCGCCGCAATGAGGTACAGGTAGGTTGTGGAAACGCCTTCGTTAGCGTCAAGGTTACCGGTGTAGGCAATCCATTGTCCGTCGGGCGACCAGCGCGCCGAATCACTGGTTGCCGGGGTGTCCTCCATTCTTTTCTTGGTACCACTGGCGATGTTCATGATCCAAACATCGCTCAGCCCGCCGTCATCCGCCTTTGGTGTTGGGCGAGTGGTGTAGCTGATCTGAGTGCCGTCGGGTGACCACTGCGGATCGCTCACGGTGAAGTCGCCTTCGGTGATTCGTTTCTCTTCTTTCTTCTCGATGGTCCATAGCCATAGGTGGGCCATCTTCAGATCGCGATCGATCACAATCGTGTCGTCTTTCAGCTTCTTTCGTTCCTCCTCATCCTTGGCCGGCTGATCGGTGGCGACCAGCAATAATCGTTTGCTGTCAGGTGAAAAGCGAAAGGCGGTTATGCCGCCTTTATGCGAAGTTACGGGCCATGCCTCACCGCCATCAGCGCGCATCATCCAAACCTGTCGTTCACCATCTTTCTCACGATCGGTAAGAAACGCCAAAATGGTTCCATCGGGGGACCAGTCAGGAGCGGTGGCGCTCTTGTCGCAACGTGTGAACTGGCGCGCCTCACCGCCGCCAATCGGGACCACCCAAACCTGAGAGACTGATTTCCATTCTTTGTCCTTTTCAGTTTTGATTTCGCTCACGGTATAGACCACGCGGGTGCCATCGGGCGATATGCGTGGTGCGCTGACGTTGGCAACTTTCATCAAATCGAGCGCGGTCAGGAGCTTTTTGCCATCTTTTGCTCGAGGCGCGACAGTGACGTCGTCGTTGGCCCGCAGTGTGGCGGTTAGGATGAGTAGAAACAGGAGTGGGAGAACGAAACGATCGGTCTTCATTGCCGATTCCTCCAAGTGGTAGTTTGGGTGGTGGAACTGCATCCACAGGTTACGCCGATTTCATGGAATTAAGGAAGGACGAAGCGGATCAATTTGGTTTTCGGCTAACCCAGAATTTTTGTTCGTGTACTTCGTGTGATTTGGTGGGATCGGCTGTAACGTCCCACAAAAGATCAATCCACGAAATTACACGAATTAACACCAGCGAACGCGGAGTGACCTTATTAACAAACCAGAGGCAGCGACAGAATGGTTTGCATTTAAACCGTCCGGTGATCGGCGGAATCTATCTACAAATCATTCTGAGAGTAGCGTCAGATCGACTTGTCAGTCTGACGTTTCCAATCCCCCAACTATTCCTGCTTTTTCGTTTCTATTGGATTTGTTTGGCATTTTGGAAGTTTTAAAAACCGGAACTCTGTGGCATAGGAAGTGATAGTGGTAATTGACAAGGCGCGCCGATTTGGTGGGCGCGCCAGCGTTACGGTGAACAACATGTGAATTTCCCCGATCTCTCTGCCCCAATACCTTCACGTTCTTTATCTCTAATTTTCAGTAAGGCGCTAGTCGATTCATATTGGTTCCACGCCAGCGTTACTTCCCATGAACATTTCTGTATTCAATTTGATCTTGAGTTTTACCAGCACGCTCGTGCTTCACGAGTTGGGCCACTTTCTTGCAGCTCGCATCTGCCGAGTGGCAGTGAATGAGGCTGGATTTGGTTGGGGTCCAAAGCTTTTTGGATTTCGAGTCAAGCGGGTTGACTATCACCTCTGCGCGTTACCAATCGGCGCGTATATTCGAATGGACATGAAGGCCCTGCAACAACGGCCGTTGCTACAACAATTGTTCGTACTGCTCGCCGGCGTTGGCGTAAATTTCATTCTGTGCGGAATAGCCTGGGGCACTTTCTTCGGCACGCTGAATCTAGTTCTCGCGGTTGGTAATCTGTTTCCGTTTTACCAACAAGATGGATGGAAGAGCGGGATGGTGATTTGCCGTCGTGTCTTCAATCGGCCCAGCCCGCTGGTTGAGTGGTCCTTTACGTTGTCTGCCGGGCTATTAGGTTTGATTGCAGTTGCGAGCGCTCTCTTTGGTTACTAGAGCGGTTCCGACAACAGTTGATTCTTATCGGATCCCCAAAACTCCAAAGACTGCACCGATAGTAACGAATAGGTTTTTCGAGTGGATTTCTCTGTGCCACCTCTGTGGTCTTTGTGGCTCTGTGGTAGTCTCAATTTTGTAAGACGAACCACCACTGAGACACGGAGAGCACAAAGGTTGCACGGAGAAATCCACTCGAAATATTTATTCCTGAGACACGACTCCGAATGAACGAGGTTGAGCTGAATTCAACGTGGAGCGCCCACGGAGTCTGACGGCGGCCTGGGGCAGTAGCCGTCCTTGACAGTCGGGCTACTGCCACCATCCCAGATGTCAACGGAAAACCAGTGTTCCTTGAACTAGAGCTTTCGCAGGTACGCCAGCAATGCCGCTCGCTCATCCGGATTAATAAATCCGCGATCAATGACCAGACCATTCGACGACAGAATCGGTGGAAGATTGGGTGCCGGGTTCAAGCGCGCCGCTCGCCGAAAGACCGCCAAATAATGGTCTACCACTTCTTCAAGTGTTGCCGCAGAGTTGTTGTGAAAATACGGTGCCGTCTTACTGATTCCGCGGAGTTGTGTAATGTCCATCACACCGAGATCAGCGGGTTGGCCCGTGAGCAGCAACCGTCCCGGATCTGAGGTAGTTACAAACTGAAAAGTGCCGCTCGCGAGCGTTATCCGATAGGTTCGGGCATTTCGAGCCAGACGGTCCGGACAAGGTGCGAAGCCGTCTGTGGCTGGACGTGGACAAGCAGTCTGTATGTTGTGATAGCGCACAATCGGACGTACGAAAGCAGTTTCAGGAGTTGAGCCACTTGGATGCAAGGCGCCGCCATGACATTGAGCGCAGGCGCGATTGAATACGACCTTTCCTTGCTGCTCCAGCTCATTTAGTTGCGGATCCGGATCGGAGAAAGCGGTCGAGCCAGAAAGAATTGCGTCAGCGAGCTCCGCAACACTTGGTGAAGAGAATAGACGCTGTTGAAATGCAGCGAGGTCGTCGAGCATCCGCTGCGACGGTTCGACAGAGACCTGGGCGTGGGCGATTAATGCGCCGCGTGCTTGTTCCTGAAGAGTCCCGAAGCGTCCATCGTGCTGATATCCACCTTGCCTGTTTGGACCATTCGGATCCTGGCCCATGATTGGCTGCCGGGGAGCACCAGGTGGCCAGATCGGTGAGACATTGTCCGGGCCTGTGATCGCAACGTTAAGCACTGGCATCACCGCGCGCCAGAGATCGACCGAAGTATCTGCAGTAGGCTCACCAGTAGTTGGATCAATGAGCTTGACATTGGCAGGCAAGGGCATCGTTACTCGAATGAGGCCGTTTCCCACCAGATTCGAAAAGTCGGCAGCACTCTCTCCATTTATCCGGAAGTCATCGGCATCTACGGGTCGGAAGAGCGGATCGTCGGCGTTCTTGTTGATTTCGCGCTTGGCTTGCAATTCATCGAACCGCATCTTTGCGGACGCAGGCGACAGTTGGAAATTATCGGTCGGCATGTGACAGTCTGCACACGACCGTCCGTTGCCACCCAGTTGATCCAGGTTTCGGTCATTGAATGCAATTCGTCCGCGTGCCACGGCATCGCACGGGGGCTGATTGCAGTTGAGGTCTATTGCTCCGTTTGGTTCTTGTCCGTGCCCTCTGCTTGGTGCCACGGCTGCTGTCAAGACTAAAACGGTAAGAGCGAGGACGACGATTATTGTGTGCTCACGTTTGTACACGGCTTTTAATCCTTGTGCGCCTAAGTAACCTCGGCGGGTTGTAATTTACAAAAGGGGTCGAACGAAGGTTTCACCCATTTCCGGCCTCACAGAAGTCCGCGAGTAATGAGCGACCGTGTTGACCACAAATTGAACGTGGCGGATAATCGCCTGCGAGCACGCAAAGAGTCCTTCAGAATTCCTTAAACCTTCCTAAACTTTGCTAAGGCGGTAGTTGTGGGCGATATTCCGATGCACTTCTACGAGTTTGGACCGTTCCGCGTCGACGCTCGCAAGCGCCTGCTGCTCCGCGACGGGAACCCGGTGCGGCTACCTGCAAAGGCTTTTGAGATTCTGTTGGTACTACTCCAGAGCCACGGACGTCTGGTCGAGAAAGACGACTTGATGCGGCGGGTTTGGCCTGATGCCGTAGTTGAGGAGAACAATCTTACCGTCAACATTTCGGCGCTCAGAAAATCTCTTTCAGAAGCCCCGGGCGAACATCGATATGTGCTGACAGTGCCCGGTCGTGGATATCAGTTTGTGGCCGACGTCACGCAATATGACGACGAGTCTGTGCGGCCCGATCGTGACATCGGACTAACTCAAACGACCAGTAATAATTCCGGATCAGAGTTTGGGTTCAATCCGAACCATGCCGAAAAAGAGACGCCGTTGTTATCTCGCGATGAGCACAAGGTTCATCGGCGACGGTACCCGCTGTTGTTATTGTCAGCAATTCTGATTGCGGCCGTAGTTATTGTCGCCTACTTTGTGTACTCCCGTTCTTTTACCGGCCACGGCAAAACGGGAATCACCTCCATTGCGGTCCTACCATTTGCAAACAATACAGGAGACCCCAACACCGATTATCTGTCGGATGGAATACCTGAGAGCCTAATCAATAGTCTTTCGCAATTGCGCGGCGTGAAAGTCATCGCCCGTAGTTCCACGTTCAAGTACAGGGGCGCGGAAATGGATCTGAACGAAGTGTCTAAGACATTGGGCGTTCAGGCGATCCTCACCGGGAGGGTCACACAGCGCGGCGACAACCTCTCTATCAACGTCGAACTCTTGAATGTGAGCGATAAGACGCAGATCTGGGGTGAGCAATACGACCGCAAGCTGTCAGACTTGCTTGCAACTCAACGTGACATCACGCACGAGATTGTCGAAAAACTGAAATTAAAAGTCGCGGGTGAAGAGAAAGGTCCTGCAAGACATTACACAGAAAGCAACGAGGCTTATCAGCTCTATTTGAAAGGCCGCTTTCACTGGAACAAAAGGACGGCAGAGGCACTCAATAAAGCAATTGAGTATTTCAATGAGGCGATAGCAAAGGACCCGAACTTCGCGTTGGCTTATGCTGGTCTGGCTGACTGTTACGTGGTGCCCGCCAACCGCATGGCACCAAAAGACGCGATGCCTAAAGCGAAGACAGCGGCCATCCGTGCACTGGAGTTGGACGAAACGTTGGCCGAAGCACACGCGTCTCTAGGGCGAGTTTTCGCAGCATACGAATGGGACTGGAAGAATGCCGAGAAGGAATACAAACGGGCGCTCGAACTGAATTCGCAATATGCGATAGCCCATCAATGGTACGGTGGTTATCTGTCGGTAATGGGCCGTAGTAATGAAGCGATTGCAGAGAGAAAACAGGCACTCGAACTCGAACCACTATCGCTCACAATCAACTTCGAGTTGGGATTGGGCTATTACTACGACCGCGATTACGACCGAGCCATAGACCAGTTTCAAAAAACTCTGGAGTTGGACCAGGAATTTCCAGCTGCGCTCAATTTTCTCCCGGCAGCATATGAACAAAAGGGTATGTACAGTGAAGCTATCGCTGGATTTAAAAAGGCGCTGCCATTGTCTGTGGGAGGCGAATGGACACTTTCCAGGGCTGGTCTGGGTCATGTGTTGGCGGTCACAGGAAAGAGACCCGAAGCCCTAGCGGTGCTCAATGAGCTAGAACGAATCTCCAGACAGGAATATGTAACCCCGACCAGCATTGCTCTAATCTATGCCGGATTGAGCGACAAAGATCAGGCCTTTGCGGAGCTCCAGAAGGGTTATGAACAACGAGCGTTTCAATTGCAGTGGATCAAGTTAGACCCGAGGTGGGACAGCTTGCGTTCCGATCCTCGATTTCACGACTTGATACGGCGCATGGGAATGCCCGAGTAGCCTCTTCTTTAGCGCAGTACGGCTTCAATCGTTTCCCCTCTGCTCATTTCTCCCAGGTGCTCGCGCACGCGAACAATTTGCTCAGGTTTCACCGAAGGTGTTGGCCAAATTCCAGCCCACGACCGCGTCCCCGAGCGGGCGGACCGCCTAAGGGATGGGACCTGAGCGAGCTTCTTCTCGTTTTTGTCCTGTTGGGATCAGTGGGTTTGGGCCAATTCGGGTGGTGTTGGGATGCTTTGACGCAAACACTGCAATGAGATTGAACTGCTTGGTTCCAGCATTGATGAATGTGTGGGGCACGCCTGCCGGCACCCTCGCTACGTAGGGCGCCTGCGCGATAAACGTCTTGTCTCCAATTCGATATTCGGCGGTACCTTCGAGCAGTACATGCGCCTCTTCGGTGTCGTGCACATGAAGTCCTGGACCACCGCCAGGATGCGTTTCGCTGATAATGAATGAGAGCGACTCAAAGCCGTACTGGTCACCAGTTAGGCGGTGAGTAAACTCGCCAGGTACGCGATAGTAATACTCGAGCTGATCAAAATTGAAAAAGGATGCGGTTGGGTCGTGAGGTTTCTCTGGTGGTCTCGTGAACTCTTTATCAGGCAATTTTGTCTGCTGATTCGGTGGGGAAACGCCGCTCTGTTTTTGAGACGAGACAACATCACCGAAGATTACGACGATTGGAATAGCCAGGAGTCCAAAGCAAATCATCAATCTTCGAACCGACAAATCCATCTCAGTTTTGCTTTTCATTTAAGAAGAGTATCTCATTTGCGAAGCCCGGTACATTCAGGTTTACACCTTCGGTGTAAACCTTTGGCTCGGAACTGGCGAGCAATACCCGCGCTCTTCAGCCGCGTGGTCCATCAACTTCCACTTAACCCTCATCACTTCAGCGGCAAACGATTCGTAATGAAGTCAGAGATGCGCCCAGCGGCCGGAGGATCGAGGTTGGAAAGTACTGCAACCACGTAGCCTGGACCAGGACAGATTTGCAGCGAGCCATTCATGCCCGGAGCACCACCGCCGTGACCAAAGCAGCGAGTGTCGTTGAACGTGTCTTCCTGAAATCCAAACGCATACTTACCGTGTCCGGCATCAACTTTTCCCGTGGTTAATATTTCGGTGTACTGCGCGTTCAGTAACTTGTGGGTCTCCAGCGCCGTCGCGAAACGCACGAGATCCTCAACCGTCGAATAGCCGCCACCAGCAGAAGTGCCACGATAGGGAAGGGTGTCTGTGTTGGGCTTCCAATTTCCGCTTTCAAATTTTGTGTACCCGGTACTGCGGTCTTGGACCACTTGGTCCTCAGGTTCGGAAGCAGTGTCCGTCATGCCAGCTGGCTTAAAGATATGATCACGAACATAGTCGTAGTAGCTTTGGCCGCTCACCTTTTCTATTAGTACGCCGAGCAGAAGAAAACCATAGTTACTGTATTCCCAACGACTTCCTGGTTCGAATCCGAGCCCGCGAGTGCCGTAGAGCTTTACATAGTCTTGTAGCGTCTTTAACTCCAGGCGATGCTCGTCAAACTGAGGCCCAAAAATATCGCCGGTCCCGCCCGTATGGGTCAGCAATTGTTCGATCGACACTTTCGACGCCACGTCCTGGTTTGGATAATCGGTTAGATATTTTCCCAGCGGCGCTTTCAGGTCGATCTTGCCGGCCTGCACTAGCTGCATAGTTGCAACGGCGGTGAACATCTTGTTCATCGATCCGAGGCGAAACCGTGTCTTTAAAGTGTTGCGCGCTTTCTTCTCACGGTTAGCCAGACCATAAGCCTGGGCAAAAACGGATTTGCCATTTCTAGCCACCAAAACTGAGCCCGAAAAACGATTTGCAGCAACCTCTTCGTCTAGCTTCTTTCGTAAGGCGCCAATCAGTTCACTCTGGCTCGGGTGTGGAATGGCAAACTCCGCTGGACGCGGAACTCCAGTTACTTGCAGTTTGGTGATTCGGTGTTGCTCGCCGGCTTCTATCTCAACGGTAAAGCGCGCAAACTGATCCGTGAGGCGCTGCTGGACCAAGGCGACGATTTTTGTCGGGGTCGCCTCGACAACCTTTTTCAGATCATAACCGCCGATCTCTTCACGAAATTCCATGTCGCGCGCGGCCTTCTGAACACGAGTGGGAAATTCTTTACTCAGGAACGCCTTATATTTTTCGGTGTCGCCAGAGTTGAAAGCGTCGAGAAAGTTTTTGGTCTGACTTCCCGCCGGCGTGTCGGGAAATTGGCTTTGTGCGGCGCACGCCGGAGCGAGCAGCAAGAATGAGATGAACAGGAGAGAGAGTTGCCATCCAGAAAGGGTACGGATTGAGAAGTAAGAATTCGACATAATGCTTTTGACTCTAATCTAAAAGTGAGTGGTGAACATTCTCTGTGCGACCTTTGTGTCCTGTGGTAGGCAATAGTCCAAAAAACTACCACCACAGAGTCACAAAGCACACAAAGGTTGCACAGAGTTAAAATGTTGTTAACTCTTTGTCTTGAGGTTCGTCAGCTCTTTTTCGAGCTTATCGATCTCTTCTTGAACTCCCTCTTTAAAGTCGGGATTGGTTAATGAGGTCAAAGACTTCTTCAGAGCCAGCAACCGTGCCGTCAAGAGCGCCTGATCCGCAGCCACCATGACGTCGGGGATTACGCCCGTGCCTTCCCAGTTGGTCTTGGTAATTGGGCTGATCGCGCGGCCGGTTGGAACGAACATTCCAAAATGTTCGCTGATGCGAAAACCTCCGCCGGGATGCGCACCGCCACCGGTTGTCTCACCGATAATTGTTGCTCGTTTAAGATTCTTAAGGTTGTAGGTGAACTCCTCGGCGCCAGAAAATGTTCGTTTGCTTGTAAGCACGTAAACATCCTTATTCAGGTATCGTTTGCCGCTCACTTCCTTCTTGGTCCAGAACTCTTCAGTGCGATTGCCTTCGCGCCAGTAGAGATCGTTCAAATGTACAGGTTCGGGACCAAACAAGTAGGAACACACGAGCGCCACCATGGCCGGATTCCCGCCTCCGTTCCTACGCATATCAATAATCAGAGCGTCGGTGTTATTAACAAAGTTCATCGCCGCCGCAACAGTATCGGCTCCCAGTTCCTCATCCATGAAATTGAGGAATTCGATGTAACCGATATTGCCAGGCATTCGTTCAACCTTAGCGAATCCGTGATTCATCCAGTTCAAATCGCGTTTTCTTTGTTCGCGCTCTTCTGCCGTTGGTTCGGGACGTGGACCACGTTCGGGAATCGCTTCATTTGAAAAACGGACGCGCAGGTGTTTGTCGTTGCTTACTGCCTGAAGATCGGTAGTCAACTTCGTGGCAAATTGCCTGGCGCTCGTGATCTGATCGTATTCCTTTTTGGCGACACGATCTCGAATTGATAGTTCCATCTTCTTTGCAACTTCAGGAAACACGTACGACTCATTTAGGCGTTTTAAGATTGTGTCGATCACCTGTGTTCGAGTCGCGGCATCGATGGTGAGGTCGGGTTGTTCAGCCTGAGCAAATACAGCACTCGTAGAGGCAAGTGCGAAGAGAGCTAGAAGAGTCAGGTGGATTACGGACCTGGAGGCGGTTGACTTAGACATTTGATGATTCTCCTTCGATAGCTATTTACGAGTAACTAGACCGCGGAGCATTAAGTTGGCGACATCAGCGGTGCGTTGTTCGACGTCTTCACGTTCGCCCAACTCGCGCGTGCTCAAGCTATACGGCAACAAACCATTGGTTGCCTGTAGAAGTGCATGCGCCGTTGCGTGCGCGTCGTCAAAAGTGAATTCACGCGATCGAGCGCCGTCGTTGAGTACGGCCGCAAAGATCTGAGCCTCTTCTTCGAAGTAAACTGCCCGACGGGCCAACAAACCCGGTCGTAGCGCGGCGAGCAGATCGTTGAGACTTTGGGTGTAGTGTTGAATGCTGTCGAAGCGAAACAACACGCGGGTCAATAACATTGAGCGCACTCGTTCAGCCGCGGGTTCCTCAGAGCCTGCGATTTCGCGCAGCCGATTCTTGAGTCGATCTACTAACCGATCGACATGAGAGAGCACTAACTCTTCTTTGCTATTGAAGTGCAGGTAGATGGTGCCTTTTCCAATACCCGCCTCGACCGCGATGTCTTCGACGGTCATTTTCCGGTACCCAAAGCGTGCGAGGAGCCGTTCTGCGCTATCCAGAATTGCGTCTTTTACAGTTGATTTTGTGGCAATTGCGACCATTTTCGCCCATTTTGACTGCTGACCAAATTTGAATTCCAGTCAGTAAAGACGTTTAAGGGAGGAAAAAGTTCCGAAGAATTTTAAGGGTTGGGCTGACTCACAATCAGACCACGCCTCGGTGCCGCAACACCGAAGGTGTTCGCAAATTTCAGCCCAGGGTTGAGCTTTGGCAACCCTGGGAACTCGACCACACGCACCTCGGACCATGCAACCCTGCAAGGGTTGCGCTGACGCACAATCACACGCCTAATTCCCAGGGTTGCCAAAGCTCAACCCTGGGCTGCAATTCGCGAACACCTTCGGTGTAGGACCAATATTTGACCCCGTGATGCGTATATAAAGCATCTCGATCATTGCGCCTTGTGCTAAGATCCGCTCCACGCTTTTTCCAAAACTAAATAGGAGGCCACCTCACATGGCTCAATCGCTCTCACGTCTCTGGACGCACCTCATCTTTTCAACTAAAGACCGTTTCCCGTTCCTTAGTGACAAGACAATTCGAAAGGACATGCACGCATACCTTGCAACAATGTTGCGCGAACAGGATTGCGAAACGCTCATTGTAAATGGTGTCGAGGATCATATTCATGCACTCTTTGCACTCTCACGAACGCACGCAATCGCGTCTGTAGTGAAAGAGGTCAAGCGAAACTCTTCTGGTTGGGTGAAAGAGCTTTCCCCAAAGCTCGCAAAGTTCCACTGGCAAGGAGGCTATGGCGCATTCTCAGTTAGCCAATCGAATTTGGCGGACGTTATTAAGTACATCGAAAATCAGGAAGAGCATCATAAGCGAGTAACGTTTCAGGACGAGTATCGCGCTTTTCTAAAAGCCTACGAGGTGCCCTACGACGAGCGTTACGTCTGGGAATGATCAAGCGGCTACGCCGAAGGTGTTCGCAAACTTCAGCCCGGCGTTGAGCTTTGGCAACCCTGGGAATTAGGCGTGTGATTGTGCGTCAGCGCAACCCTTGCAGGATTGCGTGGTCCGAGGCGTGGTGTGGTCGAGTCCCCAGGGTTGCCAAAGCTCAACCCTGGGCTGAAATTTGCGAACACCTTCGGTGTAATGCGGCGATTCAAAGCGTGGCCCCCGGAATTAGGGCGGTGCCTGTGTGTTGGCGCAACCTTACAGGGTTGTGTCGCACAAGGCGAGGTGCCGGGAGTCCTGGGGTTGCCAAAGCTCAACCCTGGGTTGAAATTCGCGAACACCTTCGGTGTTGGTACCAATGGATCGTCTTAATCGCGAAGACGGGCCGTCAAGAATAAACTCTCAAGTATCTTAGCAAACCTCGGTATGGACCTAATTTGATCAAATCGCGGGTCGACTCGAAATGTAATAATGGATGGCGCGCGTTCTTCAAATGCTCGCTGAAGCCATGAAAGCGCTTCGTCATGATCACCAAGTCCTATTTGTACCTCGGCCGGAATAGTGGGCGAGACGTGGCGAGTACGTGAAGCTGAATGGATACTGGAGCGATTAAGAGCGCTGTCTCATTAGAATTTGAGGCCTTACAAAATTAAGAGTGCGGGGGTATCGCTGAAACTGACTGTGGAAGTTGAATGTTAGCGCTCTACCTCATTCCCAACTGCATGATTCTAAGGAGATTCTTGGGTGTCCGCGGTCTGACACTCGTAATTGTTCGCCTCGTGTATCAGCGACCATGGCTGTAATATTGACCTCATGAAGTTACCTTATAAGCGCGACGCGCTTCGTGGACGGGTGGCAGTAGTTGCTGGAGCAACCAGAGGCGCTGGGCGCGGGATCGCGGCCGCTCTGGGCGAGGCCGGCGCCACCGTGATCTGTACGGGACGAACTAGTAGTGTGCGGAGACTCAAATCAGACTACGATCGCAGCGAGACGATTGAGGAAACTGCAGCGCTGGTTACGGAACTAGGTGGAACGGGTATAGCCGTTCCGATGGACCACTTGGTTCCCGCCGAAGTTCAGGGACTGGCTGAGCGCGTCAAGAGCGAGTTCGGAAAAATCGACCTATTGGTAAATGACATCTGGGGCGCCGAAGTATTGAAAGGTGGACCATCTGAGTGGAATACGCCGTTGTGGGAACTCGACCTGGAAAATGGATTGCGGATCCTGCGTTTGGCAATTGATACTCACCTCATCACTTCAAAATATTTGCTGCCGTTACTCATTTCGGAGCCCGGCGGATTACTGGTGGAGGTAACTGACGGCACGACAGAATACAACGCGTCGCATTACAGAATTTCTGTCTATTACGATCTGGCCAAGGTTGCGGTGAATCGTCTTGCCTTTTCCCAGGGACATGAACTCGCGCCGCATGGGGCGACCGCGGTCTGTGTTACGCCTGGTTGGTTGCGTTCAGAGATGATGCTCGAAAACTTTGCAGTTACGGAAAATAGCTGGCGTGACGCGCTAAATCCTGAGCGAGCACAGCGCGGGCTCCCGGTGGCACCGCCCGATTTCGCTCTCTCAGAGACGCCTCGCTACGTCGGTCGCGCTATAGTCTCTTTGGCATTGGATTCCGAGCGCGCCCGTTGGAACCAGAAATCGGTAAGTTCTGGTGAACTGGCAAAGGTCTACGGCTTCACCGACCTCGATGGCACAAGCCCGGACGTTTGGCAGCACATGAAAGAGAATGAAGAGTAAGTATCCACAGATTTACGCCGAGTACACGGCGCGGCAAAGCCGCAACCAAGCATCTAGATCGGACCGATAGTTGAATTTCTTAGTGCTGCCTCAGTGTTCTCGGTGACTCTGTGGTGGACTTTATTTGTAAGCTAAGCCACCACCGAGACACTGAGGACACAAAGGTTGCACCGATAAATCCACTCGGAATTTTTGTGATTGGCTAAAATAATCATGAAGGATCAAAAGGGCCTATCGCGGCGGCAGTTGCTTAAAAAGCTGGGCGCCGGCACTGCGTCTATAACAGGCATCGGAAGACTATCAATTTCTACGCTCGGTTCCGCACTGTTTACTCAAGCGCCGATCAAACCAGCAGTAAAATTCAGAGCCGCACCTTTCGATCTTGCCGACGTTAAACTGCTCGATGGTCCATTTCGTCAAGCACAACAACGCGATGCAAGATACCTGCTACAGCTCGAACCAGACCGTCTACTTCACAATTTCAGAGTCAATGCCGGACTAAAACCAAAGGCACCGGTCTACGGCGGTTGGGAATCGGTCGAGCCATGGATTGGAATCCGTTGCCACGGGCACACGCTTGGTCATTACTTATCAGCATGCTCGATGATGTTCGCGGCGACCCGCATGCAAAGTTTCAAACAGCGCGTCGATTATCTCGTCTCAGAGCTTCAGGAATGTCAGACTGCAGGAAAAACCGGTCTGATCTGCGCGTTCCCTGATGGTAGTGCCCCTCTGGATAACATCCGACATGCTACGACCTTCGTTGGTGTTCCCTGGTACACCATGCACAAGATTTTTGCCGGTCTGCGCGATGCCTATCTGTACGCAAGCAATCAGATCGCGCTCGAAGTGCTGAGGAAGTTGTCTGATTGGGCCATCGGTCATACACAGGCACTGACCGACCAGCAGTTTCAGCGCATGCTTAACACCGAGCACGGCGGAATGAATGAAGTGCTCGCAGATGTTTATGCGCTTACTGGTGAGACCAGATACTTATCGCTTGCGACTCGATTCTGTCACCGCGCATTGCTCGACCCACTTGCGCGGCAGCAGGACACGCTCGACGGTCTTCATTCCAACACCCAAATCCCCAAAGTGATTGGCTTCAATCGCATTTATGAATTGAAGGGGGAAGAGAATTACGGAGCTGCCGCGCGCTTCTTCTGGCAGACCGTCGTAACTGAGCGCTCGTTTGTCACCGGCGGAAATGGAGACGGCGAGCACTTCTTTCCCCCAACAGATTTTTTGCGTCATCTTCGTTCTGCAAAGACGATGGAGACGTGTTGCACGCACAACATGCTTAAGTTGACGCGCAGTCTGCTTGCTCTCGAGCCATCGGTTACCTATGCGGATTACTACGAGCGAGCGTTGTATAACAGCATTCTCGCTTCACAAGATCCAGACTCTGGAATGATGACTTACTTTCAGCCGACTCGGCCCGGGTATTTGAAACTTTACTGCACGCCGTTCGATTCCTTCTGGTGCTGCACCGGATCGGGTATGGAAAACCACGCCAAGTATGGCGACTCGATCTATATTCATGATGCGGAGAGCTTATTTGTAAACCTCTTCATTTCCTCAACTCTCATCTGGAGAGAGAAGAGACTGAAGATGGTCCAGACA
>DATIBX010000148.1:0-2260 GCA_035457105.1 Pyrinomonadaceae bacterium | reverse complement strand
AGGTGCGCCTGATTGAACCAGACCATCTCACCGGTCTCCGGATGTGACGCGATGCCCTGACAGATCTGGCGAGTTCGCAGACGGTCTCCGTCCTTCCATTCAAATTCGAGCCCTTCCCGCCGGCAAAACGCCTCTACTTGTGATTGATCGGTGGTTTGAAAAACCTGTTGCCAACTGAGATCCAGACCGTCGCCATAATTGCGCACGTACATCACTCCCCGATTGGCAAACTCCTCTCTGATCTGCGGAGGAATTCGCTCAAACACTCTTCGACTATTGGCGATTGGAGTTGCTCCCCCTTGCTTCGGTGCAGTGACGCAGAAGAAATAGATCTTTAAGGGCCAGCTTGACTGATATGAATTCTCATTGTGTAAGGGAATAACTTGATTCGCAGGATACTCGGTAGCGGTGTAGATATTGCCACCGATCTCCGTGCGCGGCGTAGATCGATTGGTGTAAGCAAGCAAACCTCCATCCGCAGTAGCCTGGATAAACTCAGTAAAAGCTTCCAGTCCGCGAAGCTCAAACCCTCGGAAAAGAATCGCTCCGCACTGCGATAAGTTGACATGGATAACATCCCGTTGGTTTTTGGCCCAGGCGATGAGATCAACGCCTGCTACCGCAGGTCGCGCCACTAACGGCAGCGTGCTGCCAGGCACGAGCGACTGCATCGTTACGATAGTCTCCTCCGAGACGCTTGCGGCTCGACGACCATCACCGACGTGAAGCTTCTTTAGATCCGGTTTTGCAACCATCTTTCCTCAAGCACCTCCAGTGACAACCTTTCGTTTCACATCTTTGAGCATCTGCGAACGGACCTGTTTAACCTTTCGCGCTTCGTTGACTTGTTGCTCAGCGTGTGTTCGCTCCAAAACCTCGCTCAACGTCTGTTGCCAAACGTTACTCTGCGAGAGGGCCTTAAGAAGTGTTTCAAGATGAGTTGACATGTGCCTGATAGTGGCGGCCTCGAACAAGGAGGTGTCGTACTTGATCTCCAATAGCAATTCCGAAGCTGGGTCAGCCGCCAACATCAACGGGTAACTTTCTTTGGCGATGATGAGATAGCGAATCTCCCCTCCGCCCGACCCTCCCTGGTTCGCTGGTAAGGATGAAGAAGTCGCCGGAAAGTTTTCAAACACAACTATGCTTTGAAATAACGAGCTTCCACGTTTAACTTCGCTCCATCCCTGAACTCGTCTCAATGGGCTGTATTCGTATTGACGAGTCTCCAACTGTTCTTTTTGTAACCGTCCTAACCAATCGGCGACAGGCATTTCAGGCGCTACCCTAACGCGTACTGGCAAAGTATTGATAAAGACGCCGACCATTTCTTCGACACCTTCCAATTCCGGCGGACGTCCCGAAACAGTGGCGCCGAAGACGACATCCTGTTGCCCGCTGTAGCAACTCAGGACCAACGCCCATGCTCCCTGAACCAGTGTGTTCAAAGTCAACCTGTGCTTGCGCGCTTCGTCACGTAATCGAGCCGTGTCATCTGTCGATAAGCTGAAATGACGGCCATCGTAAGCTGGCTTCTGCGGGGTGGGCGCCGGAACGTTATTTGAGATTAACGGAGTGGGTGTGGTGAATCCCTTCAGAGCCTCGCGCCAGTATTTTTCGGCGCTGGCGAGGTCCTGTTGCTGCAACCATGCGATGTAATCGCGATATGGACGCGGCTTTGGAAGCCGCAGATCATCACCTCGAGACAGAGCTTGATAAAATGAGATGATGTCTCTGGAAACCAGCGAGCCGGACCAGCCGTCCAGGAGAAGGTGATGATGAGTCCAAACAAACTGGTATTCGTCATCGCTCATCCGAATTAGGGCCAAACGCATCAGGGGCGCCCGAGAAAGATCAAAGCTGCGAGTGTGTTCTCTTAAATAGGCCGCCGACTGCTCGATATGAACTTCACGCGATAGCCCTCGCCAGTCCAGTTCGTCCCAAGTTAGATCCAGATGCTTTTGTACTACCTGGACCGGCTGCTTGAGCCCTTCCCAAAGGAAGAACGTTCTTAAAGCCGCGTGTCGTTGGACCACTCGATGCACCGCTTCTTTGAACCTCGTAACCCCGAAGTCGCCTCGTATCGTGCATATTACCTGCGAGACGTACTCTCCAGCGTCCGGTGAATAGAGAGCATGGAACAGCAGGCCCTCCTGCAATGGCGAAAGTGGATAAAAATCTTCTGTGTTCTCTAGTTGCATTTTTTAGTTTTAGGCGGCTTTGCCTCAAAAGTCCGTTTAATCGGCGGTGGTGGCCCAGG
>DATIBX010000147.1:0-6146 GCA_035457105.1 Pyrinomonadaceae bacterium | reverse complement strand
CTCGATGCATGGAGAGTGTCAGGTGCGACTAGTGTGCTGAGGGAAATGGTGGAGTTGGGCGAGGTCTACTTGCAGGACGAAGCGTCACAGCTGGTGGCCCAGCTGGTGGATGGCAAAGCCGGAGACGACATTCTTGATTTATGCGCTGCGCCTGGTGGCAAGACGACATTGATAGCCGCACGCGCTCAGGATAGTGCTCGAATAATTGCTGCAGACCGCTCGGCTCAAAGACTTGAAACGCTGAGCAGGAGTGTGGCCCAACAACAGTTAACGAGTATCACTCCGATGGTTTTAGATGGCACCAGTCCATTGCCTTTTTCGGACGCGTTTGACCGCGTTCTGGTGGACGCTCCTTGCTCTGGAACAGGAACCCTGCGTCATAACCCCGAAATTCGTTGGAGAATAACGGAAGCGGACATTCTCAACCTTGCGGAGCAACAGAAAGAACTCCTGCGGAATGCGGCGCGAGTTGTTAAGCCGGGCGGCCGTCTGATCTATTCGACGTGTTCGGTTGAGCCTGATGAGAACGAGGATGTAGTGTCAGACTTCTTGCGGAGTACTGAGGAATTTTGTGTCGTGTCGCAAACGGCGAATTCCACCGAACCCGGGTCGATCCGTACCTGGCCACACCGTCAAGGCACCGATGGTTTCTTCGCTGTAGTTTTAGAGAAGGACTTTGGAGTGCGCCGGCCCGGCTGCGCTTTTTAGACATCTTCCTTAGTGTGGCTTCGATTTCAAATAGCTTCGTGCTAACTCCTTTGGCTTTTGAGTTTCGTGGACTAAGTGATCGACGAGGTCGCTGTTTTGGATCGTGGTCGAGTAGGGGAAAGGCGTGGAAAGCGCCGCCGGGCCGGCGCACTCCAAAGTTGCCACTCCGTAGGGTGGGTGTTAGACTTCGCAACTTGGTGTTGACCCTGTAGTTGTTCCCCGTTGATAGACATTAAGCATTGAGCGCAGCTTCCAGCATTCTATCTGTCTTTAGAAGAGTTTCGATCGTGATCGTGGTCGCGATTGCTTTTCTTTTTGGTCTTGCTACCACAGTCTATCTTTCATTGCGCAGCCCTGAGGTGAAAGTTCCTGATGTGGTTGGCAAAAACCGATTCGATGCTGAAAAGATCCTGGCGGATGCTGATCTGAATTTTCGAGTACGGGCTACAAGACCCAGTAATCAAGCGCAGCCTGACACGGTGTTGTTTCAATTGCCTCGCCCCGGCGAAGTGGTGAAAACGGGACAGACTGTGGCAATGGACATTAGTCGAACTGCCAAGGCAGGGGAAACCCCTGAGACAGTTCAACCAGAAGAAGAGAACACAAATAGCAATTCGAACACCAACACGGCGACGAATCTGAACGAAAACAAACCTAAGAAGCCTAAGAATAAGAACGCGAACGACAACCTGAACGGCAACGCTAATAGCAATGCGAACGTCAATCGACCGGTTAACGCGAATCGCACTCCGAATGCGAACAAACCGAATGTAAATGCAACGGTTGATAACACGAATACAATTCCCCGGACTAACATTAACCGCCCAAACTCGAATATCCGCCCGAATGGTAATCAGAATGAGAATCGAAGACCCGTTACTCCCAGACCGAGTCCGGGTGGAGTTACTCCAAACTGATCTGTCTTTAAGTTTAGTAAGGTGAATGAATAGAACAGTCGATATCGCACCCTCAATACTGGCTGCAAATTTCTCTTGCCTGGGCGATGAGATTCAGGCAGCAGAACGAGGAGGTGCCGCCATTCTTCACGTCGATGTGATGGATGGTCATTTTGTGCCAAACATCACGGTAGGATTGCCGGTAGTGAAGTCTTTAGCGAAGTTTACGAAGTTACCAATAGACGCGCATTTGATGATTTCAGAGCCTGGCACCTACGCGACTCAGTTTGTCGAGGCTGGAGCGCGAATGGTGTCGGTCCATGTCGAGACCGATCCAAACTTGCACCGAACCTTAACGGCCATTAGGGCTGCAGGTGCTCTTCCAGGAGTAGTGCTCAATCCGGCAACTCCCTTAAGCGCTATCGAAGAAGCCCTACAGTTTGTAGATTACGTTCTTGTGATGTCAGTTAACCCGGGTTTTGGCGGTCAGAAATTCATTCCCCAGACTCTAGATAAAGTTAAGCGTTTGCGCCGTTTAATTGATGAGCGGCAGTTGAGTGTAAGAATTGAAATCGATGGGGGAGTAGATCGCAACAATATTGAAACCGTTGTCGAGGCAGGTGCTGAGATAATCGTGGCTGGTTCAGCCGTTTTCGGGACTGGTGACGCTGAGAACGCCGTCAAAGAGTTGCGTAACGCCACCATACAATGGGTCTAAAATGCCGTTTTCATAATAGTTTCCGGGCCGCGGCAAACCGAGACCTGGAAATTGGAATCCGATAGCCGTAACTCTTTTCTCGCCTGAAGCTAAGTTTTTTTGGAGGTTTACCTTATGAAGTCTCGCTTTGTTGCACTTATTTCCCTGTGCGCCTTGATAATTGGGCTATCCCAGATAGTCCTAGCTCAGCGCCAGGGCGGCGGACCAGCGGAGTTATCTGACGCGCAACGCCTGAACGTCATGACCTCCAAATTGGAGCTAATGAGACGTTCATTGAACAGCGCAGTTTCAGCTATCGCACCGGCCGATAAGAGCAAAGACAAAAAGGCAAATCCCGACGATCCCGCAGTCCGCCTGCGCAATCTGGAAAAGGACGTCTCGTCGTTAATGACCGAGGTCAATGACCTTCGCACCAAAAACGACAAAGCTGAGAAGTTTGATCCCACTAGTCTCGACCGGCTTGAGTCAGCGGTTGCTGAGATGGGCCCTCGTGTCGATGCAGCCCTGCAGCAAACCGCCGGAGCGAAAAATGCCGCTGCCAGTAGCAGTGCAAGCAGCAAGAAGAAAAAGAAAGGCTTTCTCGGTATTTTTGGCGGCGGTGATGACAAGTATGCGGAGTTGACAGGTGCTGCAGTAGCAGGCCGTGATCGGGTGTTATTTGAAGAGGCAGCCAAAGAGGTTCGAAAAAATAATTACGATACGGGGCGATTGCTCTTCTCGACGATTATCAACACCTATCCCGACTCGCCATTCCTATCGCTTGCAAAGCTCGCCATTGCTGACTCGTTCTTTCTTGAAGGAACTACAAGTGGGTTGATTCAGGCAGCCCAGGCCTATCAGGATTGGCTCACATTCTTCCCGACTCATCCGCTTGCGGACGATGCGATGTTAAAAGTGGCTGAGTCGGAAATGCGTCAGATGGGACTGCCGGACCGTGAAATCACACACGCCAAGAAAGCTGAGCTCAAACTGAAAGTGCTACTGCAACAGTATCCGAAGAGCTCGCTGAGACCGATCGTTGAAGATCGCTTACGTGAGGTGCAGGAAAATCTCGCGATGCACAATCTGTCAGTTGCGCGCTTTTACCAGACGGCGCGATACGAGCAGGGAAAAGGTGGTTTGAAAGGTGCTCAGGGTCGGTTGAAAGAGATCGTCGAGAAATACCCCTGCTTCTCTTATAACGACGAAGTGTTGTACAGGTTGGCGACCACTTACCAGGCAGAAGAGGAACCGGACGAGGCTGCGAAGTATTACCAGCAGGTGATCCAACAATTTCCACAAAGTGAATTTAATGAAAAGGCGCGGGAACAGCTGAACATCATCGGCGCTCCTATTCCTGAGAAAATCACGCCAAACGAATGCGCCAAGAAGTCACAATTGGGATTCGTTGGCAGCTTGATGCAGCAAGTTTCAGGTAAGGCCGAAGTAAGTTTCAATAAGGACGGCGTATTGATCAGCAAGGATGGCAAGGAAGGTAACGACTTGATTGACGAGGCGCTGAAATACAACGGCGAGCTTCCTGAAAATCGTATTCCAGTCGCGCCAGTGCAGCGAAACACGTCACGCACTCAACCCAGTGATTCCAAGGGTAAGAACGCAAACAATGTCGTGCCAACCGGTTCGACAGCGCCCGCGGCCGTAAAGCCATAGGTCGGAATAGCTAAGAGTTTCAATGGGGTCTGCTGTTAATCAGCAGGCCTTTTTGCTTTGCACTTCCGCGGATGGCTGGTATTTTGAGAGCCATTCCCAGACCATACTGTGGAGTCTTGTTGCATGGATGCGTTGCCGCCAAACGTTCGAGCTGAACTCAATAAGAGGCACAAAGCTGCTGCCGTTACCATCGCTGCTTTAGTTGTTGCCACTTTGCTGCTTTCGATCATCGCTTACGTGGGAAGGTCTTACTTTCGGCAGCAAGGTGATTCAACGATTGATTTAGCAGTAAGACTCGTTGTGTTTGTGTTTGGCGCCGGCTCGATTGTATGGCGTCGGACGAAGTTTTCATCCATGCGTCTTCAGGACATTGGCTCGCTTCAGGGAGCTCTTGGAGTCTTGAAGACTTTGGAGCGGACCACTTTACAGGTGGCGCTACTCAGCGTGGCCGTTGCAGTGAGTGGATTCATCACCACAGCAATGAGTGGCAATCACTTGTACACATACTGGTCGGCGGTGATTGCAATCATCTTGTTGGTTTACCATTATCCCCGTCGCGCCAGCTGGAATAACGCCGTGCTCAAGTACGCTGCCGACCTCAATACCACTCCCGCCTGAATAACTGTCATTGCAAAACAGCTCCTGAAAAAATCCACTAATGGCAGTTAGTGGTTCCATAAAGTGCAATCTACAAGGACCGAATGCGCTCGGGCAAGAATTCCACTAACGGCAGTTAGCTAGGAAGGACTTTAAAGAACCATCAACTGACCGTTGGTGGAATTCCGACCCCGTATCCCCGATCGTCAATCATTATTGCCAAACGATGTTGATCTAGTTACAACAAGTTTGCTACTCTGGCTAAGGAGTGACCTTTTCGGGTCGCTTAGGAGCAAGGGAGTTAACCTCAGATGTTGCGCACATCTACCAACAAAAGCCTGTTTCCCGTCGTTTTTGGCCTGCTTTTCCTGGTTTCCTGCTCTCCAGCTGTCGCTCAAACTGGCATTCAGACAGCTAGATTGCTCGCAGCCAACGAATCTACTCATCCTCGTACCGCCAGCTTAAACCTGATTTCTCCCGCCGCCACTGCACCAACACTTGAACAGGCTAGCCAAATTGAACGTCATGCCTTTGACGAAACAAATCGCGCCAGACTCAAGAATGGCCTGACTCCATTTGTTTGGGATGCGGTACTCTGCCGTATGGCTCGAGCTCACTCTGAAGACATGGGGCGCCACAACTTCTTTTCTCACGTTAATCCTGATGGTCAGCGGTTGAAGGATAGAGCACAAGCGGCCGGAATACTGCACTTCACCTTGATTGGCGAAAACATTGCCTATAATCTCGGCTATGACGACCCGGGAACGTTCGCTGTCGAACGCTGGATGTTGTCGCCCAAGCATCGTGCAAATATTCTGGACGAACACTTCAACGCCATGGCCGTTGGGACATTTGTAGCGCCCGATGGTTCGGTTTACCTGACTCAAACCTTTATTCAGCGTTAGCGGTAGCTTGACGTTCCTGTTTTAGCTGGCGGCCGCAGCGCAAATGCGGCCGCCAATTTTTTGTGACTTCGCTACTCAAGCTACCGTCTTTTGCAAAGATCAATCGCAGTCTGAAAGTGCTTGGCAAACGAGCTGACGGCTTCCATGAAATCATTACCTTACTCCAGACAATCTCGCTCCATGACGAGTTGGTCTTTGTCATGCGAGAGGACCTGGACCTCGTGATTTCCTGCGATATTCCAGATATTCCGCTAGATCACACGAATCTCGTATGGCGTGCTGCTGATCGTCTGCGCGAGGTGACCGGGGTGAGGTTGGGTGCCAGCATCAATCTGGTCAAGCGAATTCCAGCGCAGGGAGGCCTCGGTGGTGGTTCTTCGAATGCGGCGATTACGCTGTTGGCTTTGAACGAGTTGTGGCGGACAAATTTGGACTTGAACCAGTTGATCGCAGTTGCGGCGACGATTGGTTCCGACGTCGCCTTCTTTTTAACTGGTGGTGCGAGCCTGGGTCAGGGGACTGGTAATAGAATTTCAGCCCTGCCTGATGGTCCCGTTGAGTTTTTGATCGTCGTCACCCCGGCGGTAGGAGTTTCGACTGCTACCGCGTATAAAGCACTAACTGCTCCATCCTTGACAACAAAAGAGTCGACCTCTATTCTTGCACGTTCCT
>DATIBX010000146.1:0-9987 GCA_035457105.1 Pyrinomonadaceae bacterium | reverse complement strand
ATTTATAATTGCATCGCTGTTGGGGACCGTTGCCGCGCAGTCACCCCAACGTCTGTCTAAGCGTTATACGGTTGGAAAAAATGTTCGAGTGGAGTTGAAGAACGTCTCGGGTACAATTGAAGTTGAGTCATGGAACCGCGACGAAGTCCGACTATCTGCCACCATTGAATCACCGAGCGCTCATGTCGTGCCGAAGCAGATCGACGAGAGTCTCGTGATCGACGTGATGAGCGATAACAAAGCGCGTGGCGATATCGGAGATATAAATTTCAAACTGCAAGTGCCGATAAGCTCGTCAGTCGACCTGGAAACACGGCGCGGTCAGATTAGCGTCAGTAATCTTCGCGGTGCGTCGGTGCGCGCTCACGTCTCATCGGAAGGCGACATCACTCTTTCAAATATTGCGGCAACCCAGGTCATTGCCCAGAACACTATCGGAAATATCTTTTTTGATGGTGAGTTTTCTCGAGGTGGAACTTACGAATTCAAATCTACCAAGGGCGATATAACTATTCGTATTCCCGGAAACTCGGCTTTCCGGATGGTTGCCACTTCGCCCGCTCGCAAAATTAAGCTGGGCGATTTTTGGAATGATGGATTTAAGACTCAGGACGGCCGGAAGTACGTGGGGGATGTTGGCGATGGTCGCTCATCCGTCTCAGTAACAAATTTCAACGGCTCTATCACCTTTATGCGCAGATAGCGGATGGACTTGATTTTGCAGACCGATTGACGGACGCTCCTTGGGGCGTCCTTTTTTTCCTGCTGGAAGGTTTTTGAACGACTCACTTCTCAACGTGCTATTCTGCCGCTGGGAGGAAACTGATTTGCCCGTTGCCAGTAAGTTCCTGATCGGCGCCATCGCCACCCTGTTCTTGTCATCTCCGGCGTTAACTCAGACCCCTTCCCAGAAAGATAAAACTCCGGTTCTTCCAGCAGCACCTTTGCTGACCAGGACGACGACCCGTCGTGAGTCGCAACGACTCGGTTTTGGCGGGACGGTAACCATCGTCGGAGCGCCACGTGGCTCAGTAACAATCGAAGGCTGGTCGCGCAGCGAAGTTGAGCTCACCGCCGATATAGAACTCAAAGCGCCCACTGAAGAGGACTTAAGCCGGCTCTCCACTATTAACAATTTCGTTTTCGATCAAGATTTGAATCATGTCAGTGTGCTTACAACTGGAACTCACGACCGCGCGTACATGAAGCAGTTCAAGAACTTTCCCAAGACACTATTGAATTTGCCATGGAAGATTGACTATCGGATCAAGGTCCCAGCGACGACTGATCTCGAAGTTAATGCCGGCCACGGCGCCGTAAAAATCTCGGGAGTTGAAGGGGCGATGCGTGTTAGTGCCACGGAAAGTGATAGCTCATTCACTCTCACGGGCGGCGTTGTCTCAGCGACCATCGCTGTAGGAAGTGTCACACTTTCAATTCCAACTCGAAGTTGGCGTGGTGGTGGTGCCGATATACGTGTAGCCGCGGGGGCGTTGAACGTCGAGATTCCGCCGGGTTTCAATGGCGACATCGATGCCGACGTTTTAAGAGTTGGCCAAATTGTGAATGGTTACGACGGCCTGGAAGCGCGTGAGAAACCCGGCATCACCGAGCGTACTATTAGAGCGCGAGCCGGCGCTGGTGGGCCATTCTTTAAGTTTACCGTCGCCGATGGAACACTCACGATAAAGAAGTCACCGTCCTGAAGTTGAGTCCGTTCGTAGTGTACTAATCCGAATTTTCTCTGCGCCACCTCGGTGTGCTTTGTGTCTCAGTGGTGGTGAGCGCAGGTTTGCTAATGCACCGTAGGCAGGAAGAACACGACCACGCAGCCTTAGAGGACACAAAAGTTGCACAGAGCAAGCGCAGTTAGGACACTAGTAGTTAGCTTTGGCGCTTTGACTTTGCTGAGTGCACGACTAGAATGAGCGGTCGTTTTTTTGCATCTCAGTCATCTTTTAGAGACGTCACAATGATCAAATCCGATAAATGGATCCGGAAAATGGCCGAAGAGCACGGCATGATTGACCCGTTTGAGCCTGGCCAGGTGAAAGAAGTAGAGGGACGCAGGATCGTGTCTTACGGCACCTCGAGCTATGGCTATGACATTCGATCAGCCGACGAATTCAAACTGTTTACAAATATCAACAGCACTATCGTCGACCCTAAAGAGTTTGATTCCAAGAACTTCGTCGATGTGAAATCGGATTCGGTGATTATCCCGCCTAATAGTTTTGCCCTGGCGCGAACGGTAGAGTACTTTCGCATTCCGCGTAACGTGCTGACTATCTGTTTGGGAAAAAGTACTTATGCCAGATGTGGTATTCTCGTGAATGTGACTCCCTTCGAACCTGAATGGGAAGGGTACGTCACCCTTGAGTTCTCGAACACTACTCCACTGCCGGCAAAAATCTATGCAAATGAGGGAGTCGCCCAGGTTATCTTCTTTGAGTCTGACGAGGTTTGCGAGACTTCGTATAAGGATCGTGGTGGCAAATATCAAGGTCAACGCGGTGTGACACTCCCCAAGATGTAATCTTCAATGTCTATTCCCCAACGTTCCATCGCAACGGGCGAATTGCAGTTTAAGAAGTTGGACCGGCGCGCTACTTTGCCAGTGCGAGGAAGCGTGGCGTCCGCAGGTTTGGATCTCTTTTGCATTGAGGATCTTCGTCTCGAACCGAGGTCACGCATCCTCGCGCGAACAGGTCTCGCCGTTGCAATTCCGATGGGTTATTACGGCCGGGTCGCGCCACGTTCCGGCCTGGCTGTGAAAAATGGTATCGATGTCCTGGCTGGTGTGATTGATGCCGATTACCGAGGCGAAGTCTGCTGCGCTCTGCTTAACACCGGGGACGAGATAGTAGTCTTGTCGCAGGGTAGTCGGATTTGCCAGCTCATCATAGAACGAATAATTACGCCTGAGCCGGTGTGGGTCGAAGATCTGGAAAACACTTCGCGAGGCGATGGTGGCTTTGGTTCGACTGGTTGAATTCCCCAATCCTTTAGTCTACTTACGCAACCTCTACATCGTATGTTTACTCACTTAATCTCTCTAAAAAAATCTGTGCTGATCTTTTTGCTTCTGGTGGTTCTAACTACAAGTGGCTGGGGACAGTCGCTCGCAGTTGCTCCTGCTGCTGCGCTTTCCGCCTCCGAGCGCGAGTTTTCCGAGAGCGTCAAATTAGGCACTATCCGCGAGATCGTTGCCGCACTCTCGGCTGATGACATGCAAGGCCGCGGAACCGGGCAGCCAGGAGGCGACAAGGCGGCGCAGTTTATTGCCGACAAATTTGCCCGGTTGGGACTCAAGCCGCTGGGTGATAAAGGCTCCTACCTTCAGGCGATCAGGTTTCGTGAATTGCAATTCATGAATGAGACATCACTGAAGATTGGCGCGGACACTTTGAAGTTGGGCCAGGACTTTTATATCACGCCGCCCTATAGCGGCGAGAAGAATGTTAAGGGTGATCTGGTATTTGTAGCTTACGGAGTGGCCACGCCGTTTTTGAAACGAAATGATTTGCAAGGCCTTGATCTTCGAGGCAAGGTTGCAGTGGTCCTGGAAGGCCCGCCGCCGGAAGTAAGTAAGGAATCGTGGAAACAAGCGCATGCGCAGGCGATTATCTTACGCGGACTGATCGCGCGAGGGGCTTCCGGGATAATTCTGCTCAACAACGGTCCACAGGAACATACTTTTTCTGAGCTCGCTGATTATCTAACACGACGTCAAGTCGAATTAGCTGATGAGGACGAGTTTCCCGATTTCTTGCCACCGTTCATCAACATAAGTGAAGCGACAGCCGATAAGCTGTTTCAGGCCTCCGGCTTCACCAGACAGCAAGCGTTGGCGAAGGCTGCGGCTCAGGACTTCAAACCGATGAATTTACAACAGTCCGCAGCAATCACGATTCGCTTGAAGAAGGGCAAGGGAGTCTCGAGCAATGTGGTGGGAATTTTGGAGGGGACAGATCCGCAGCTGAAAAGCGAAGCACTCATCTACTCGGCGCATTACGATGCCTATGGGTTGTCTGCGGACAACCGGATATATCACGGAGCAGCGGACAATGCCCTGGGTGTGGGCCAAATGGTAGCCGTTGCTGAAGTGCTTGCTAAAGCGAAGTTGAAACGCTCAGTTATCTTTATGGCACTCACCGGTGAGGAATACGGCGGATACGGGTCGACCTACTGGGTGAAGAATCCTACCTGGAAGCTCAAACAGGTGGCAGCCGATCTCAATCTCGACGGTATGGGAACGGAAGTTTATGGACCAGTGAAAGTAGTGGTTGGTTATGGTGCCGAGCATTCTTCCCTGGGTTCAACATTAAATGAGGTAGCGGCGGCGAGCGGGCTCAGAGTGATTCCGGATCCGATGCCAGACGAGAAATCCTTTTATCGTTCGGATCACTACTTCTTTGTGAAGCGTGGAATTCCGGGAATCATGCTTATGGGGGCTCCGGATGGTGAGGCGAGTGTCTGGATCGATCGACTAAAGAAGTGGGAACAGACTGATTATCATCAACCTTCAGATGTGATACGACCCGATTGGCATTGGGATGGTCCAAATACCATCGCCAAGGTGGCGTTGGTGATGGGTCTGCGGATTGCCAATGCCGACAACATGCCGTCATGGTTGCCCAACTCGATCTTCAATCGAGAAAGAGGGACTGACAAACCCGCGCCTCCGGAACCCTAAATATTATTCATTGGTCATTTGTCATTGATCATTTTTCATTGCAAATCAGCACACCGGAAATAGCCGGTTTAGTTCAACCCAATCCCAAAACGTCTACAGACTGCGCGTACTCGGTCGACTGACCGACTCGCGATGTCACATTTTTGTTTTGTTGAATCGATTTGTCAGGTTTCTTGGGAAAAACCTTGTGACAAATGTGTTCTGGGCTAGGTCAGATCCAACCTATTTTGTACTGTTTTGCACCAGCCAACCACTGATTCTCGACCAATCTCACTGCTGGCACGTCATTTGAAGCACTCCAAGCCCAGGAGGGCCCTTGATCATGAGTTCATTACGAAAAACCTTAACGCCAGTGGCAATTTTGGCGTTGACACTTTCAGTTACAGCCGTTTCGGCTGTAGCACAATACAGAAATTCAGCAGCTTCAGAGATCGTCAGACGTATTCAGGCGCAAACCAATACACTAAGAACCAGCGTCCAGAATGCGGCTGCGCGTAATAACTATCCAACCGACGATTCCAATCGACTAATTAACGACTTCAGCACCGCCACCAATCGATTAAATCGACGTTTAACTAACGGTCGCGCGACTTCCTCGGACGCTCAGTCGGTGTTGGACCGCGGCGTACAGATTGACACTTTTTTTGTCAACAGCCGCTTTAGTCGCGGTCCTCAGCGCGAATGGCAGACATTGCGAGGACAACTTGATGAATTGGCGCAAGCTTACAACCTTAGTTCAAATTGGAGCACAGGAGGATCCACCGGTAACGCGTCCCCTAATGACCAACAACTGTGGCAGTTGATTCAACGAATCGATACCAAAACGACTGCCTTCGGCCGAAATTTGCGACAGGATTTAAACACCCGACGTTTAGACAACGTCTATCCGGTCAATCAAGTTCGACAACAGCTCAGTTCCTTCGAATCCGCGGAAATTCAGCTGCGGAATCGGATTAATAGCCGCCAGGTGAATTCAAATGACGTGCAGACCTTTCTGCAAACGGCTGTTTTATTGAACAACTACCTGAACGATCGACAACTATCGTATCAGACGGAAAATAGTTGGACCGTGCTTCGTCAGGATCTGGACCAGCTTGCGAGTTCCTTCAACGTCGCCTGGAATTGGACGACACCTTCTCCAGGCAACGGTGGTGGCTACGGCAATTATGGTTCTTTAACTGGAACATTCAAGATTGCGACTGGTCAATCCGATGACGCGCGCAGGGCCGCCGACGCAGCAACCCGAACGATTCCGTCGACTGACCGCCAGCGAGTGTACGATTCATTACTCAGGCGTTTAGATCCGCCCGAGATGTTGGCAATTGATCGACGCGGAAATTCAGTAACTATAGTGTCGACGAGAGCTCCGCAGATCAACTTTGTAGCTGATGGCAGAGAACAGGTTGAGACTACTGCACGAGGACGAACAATTCGGGTACGAGCCAGCCTGTTGAATGATCAGTTAAGCATTACCAGGTCCGGAGATCGAGCTGATGATTTTACGGTGACCTTTGAACCAATAGAGAGAGGTCGGCGATTGCAGGTCAGTCGAACGCTTTATAGCGATCGCCTAACTCAGCCCATCACGGTTCGCAGTTACTACGACCGCGTATCTGACGTGGCCCAATTGAACATCTACGACTCGAATCGTGAAGGTAATGTGGGCCAGGGACCAGTTGGGACGTTCGGTGTACCCGATGGAACACAGATCGTCGCCGTGTTAAATAACGACCTGTCGACTGAAACTGTCCGCGAGAACGATCGCTTTACCATGACGGTTAAGTCGCCGGGTCAGTTCGATGGTGCCACAATTGAAGGTTACGTTACGAGCGTAAGCCGGGGTGGTCGAATCAGTGGGCGGTCGGAAATGTCGCTCAACTTCGACACTATTCGTTTTCGGGATGGTCAGAGTTACAGATTCGCAGGCATCCTTGAGAGCGTGAGAATGCCGAATGGTGAAGTTGTTCAAATCGACAACGAGGGTGCAGTTCGCGAAAGTGACCAGACCAATAAGACGGTCACGCGTACTGCAATTGGCACTGCGGTTGGAGCCATCATAGGTGCGATCGCGGGTGGTGGTAAGGGAGCTGCTATTGGTGCCGTGATTGGCGCTGGAGCCGGCGCGGGATCAGTTTACGTCCAGGGAAGAAATGATCTGGATCTTACGGCTGGTACTGAAGTCACCGTGCGAGCGACTGGACCACGCAGCTAGTACAAGGGTGGGTGAGCCTTTAAGGGTAAACCCACCCTTTATTTTTCATTGCCCGGTTTTCGGGCTCCTGTTTGAAGGTGAAGACCGACAAGCTAAAAGCGTGTCGGTCATCACACACAGACACGATCAAAATGAGAAATGGTCAATGACCAATGACAAATATTGGCCTCACCGGTATATTTTCTAATTAATATGATTAAAGCAATACGTGGCAGCACCAACTGATAACTCAACAGAACAGAATTCGACAAAATTATCGAGCCTTACCGGCGAGGGAATAATTGTCGATATAGGGACCGGAGACGGTCTCTTTGTGTACCAATCCGCCCGCCAGAATCCGAACAAGTTTTACATCGGAATCGATGCGAATCCCACTCCGCTCCAGAAGATCTCCGAGAGGATTCATCGTAAACCTCAAAAAGGCGGTGCTCCGAATGTCCTGTTTATTCAATCAAGTGTCGAAGATCTGCCCAACGAGCTGGACGGAGTCGCGGCAGAAGTTCACATCCATTTTCCCTGGGGAAGTCTATTGGCGGCAGTCGCCACCGGAGCTGAAGATGTCATCGGGAATATTCGGCGGATTTGTTCCACAGGAGCTCTCCTGGAAATCGTCTTCGGCCTGGACCCAGCCAGAGACGCTGCTGAACTCGACCGGTTGAACATCGGTCCGATCGACGTAGCGTTCATCGATACCGTGCTTTGCCCACTTTATACTTCATCTGGTTTTGAGATCGTAGAGCGAGCCATATTGCCGGAGGATGAGTGGGCCAAATTTCATACGACCTGGGCCAAGCGTCTCAAAAGTGGCAGAGGTCGCCTACTCACTTACATAATCGCGAAGGCAGTTTAGTTTCTCGTTGTTCTTTTCGCGAGCCGGGGCAGTAGCCCGACTGTCAAGGAGGGTAGTGAGCGGGTTGTCCAGAGTGAGCCCTCCCTCCCTGAGGGTCTGGCTACTGCCTCTGTGCGTTCCTGAACTAAATTACAAAAACCGCTTACTGTGAACGAAAGTAAGCGTTTGCTCCCGGGCTAAACAGGATGACACAAACAACAATTCCAAAAACGCAATGAGCAATAAGTTCGAATCTGGTATGGCCCACACTCAGGATGATGTGGTAAGCAAACCATGCTACGCAAAGCCACCGAGCCCATCCTCGTCCTGTTAGCATAAAAACTCCCGCAACAATCGCGATGAGTCGTATTGATGACGCCAAAGTGATTTCCAGCGCATTGCCCTGGGGTATTTGCAACAGGCCACCGATCAACGCGATGATTCCTACGAGGATGAGCAGGACGCTTAGAACCGTTACTGGAATTGGGCGCTTGTGGTCCATGACGAGTCGAAAATGTCTAGGGCAGCCATTACACAATCAGTCGAGCCTGCACGCCAACAATCGAAGGCGGCGAATTCCTCATCTCGGCGAACGCTAGTAATACTTGCATTTGCCGCCGTCTATCTTATTTGGGGCTCAACATATCTCGCAATTAGATTTGCTATCGAAACTTTGCCCCCATTTCTAATGGCGGCTACACGGTTTCTCACAGCCGGCATTATCTTATTTACATGGGCCATTGTCACTCGACAACGTCTAACGGCCTCGCGGTCACAGTGGACTCGCGCACTCATCATCGGTGCGTTGTTGTTATTGTGCGGGAACGGGGGAGTCACCTGGTCCGAAAAACATATTGCTTCCGGATTGACTGCTTTACTGGTAGCAACTGAGCCTTTATGGGTTGTCATTTTCAATTGGTTATTGGGGCACAAGAGACCCAACTCAAAGGTATGGTTGGGAGTTCTGGTCGGTCTCGTTGGTGTTGGGCTTTTAGTCAGTGGCGAGTTTGGCTTTGATCAGAAGTCTTCAGGTGCGTTGCTCGGAGCAGTGGTGGTGGTATTTTCCGCGGTTGCGTGGGCCGGTGGCTCGGTTTACGCAAACCATCATCTTATAAACGCATCGACGGCAGTCGCCTCTGGCATGCAGATGCTTGCGGGTGGGAGTTTACTCTTGATCGCCAGCCTCGTAACCGGCGATTTCAAAAAGCTTAGTTTGGCGAGCGCCTCTTGGATCTCGATCGCCGCGCTGAGCTATCTGGTCATCTTCGGTTCTCTGATCGCGTTTACTGCCTATAGTTGGTTGTTGCGGAACGTGGCTCCGGCGCAAGCAGCAACGTATGCGTATGTGAATCCAGTTGTGGCCGTCCTGCTGGGGTGGTTGTTAGCGAGCGAATCGGTGAGACCTTTGATGATCGTGGCGGCAGCAATCATCGTTGGGTCAGTAGTGCTGATAACTACTTATAGTTACGAAACACGTGCTGAGACCGAAAAGAAGAGCGAAGACGATTCTTGTGCTCCTCACCCTTGCGCATAGCAAAAAAATGTCATTTGGTGGGAGAGACAGTGAAATCCTGTCGCGACATCTCATTCTCCACAATTTGAAGCTGGGGACACTTCCAAGTTTATCGGGAGGGGCGGTCACACGCAGCGTCTAAGTCTACCGGTCTTGCCGCGCATAAGAGTAAAGGTGCCCATGTCCTCTTTGTTCCTGGTGAGAGTAACGGTCAGCGTGAGGGTATCGCCATCGACAACGCCGGAATAAATGGCGGCAGACGCCTCCGGGGTTTCATTTTCACGAATCGGTCCGCCGTGTTCTCGGGTGAACGAGCCCGGGACTTCGAATCTTTTATCCTTATCGATTTTCAATTCATCAGTGATTGTGCCGTGAGCACAATCAAAAGTTAAAGCAATGCCGTCTGCACCAATCTCCATGACGATGCCCTGGCCGCCCCAACTCCCAGTGAGGTGGTCCTGAGTCGCCTCAGACGACCCGGCTCTTTGGTTGGAATCTTTCGAGTTAGCGTTCATCTTAGATCGACCGCAAGTTCCACTTTGCGAAAAAACCAGTAGTAAGAAAAGAAAAGCGATTGAATAAAATGGAGTCCTGCGTCTGACCATTATTGAAAACCTCCTTATCGAAATCGATCGACGAATCACTCCATCTCTTCAAAGCTGTGAATAGTGCGGTGTCCAGCGTTACTGGGCTGCGGGTGATTACCCGGTCTAATACAGAGAGAAGTAATCATCCCT
>DATIBX010000145.1:0-2744 GCA_035457105.1 Pyrinomonadaceae bacterium | reverse complement strand
GCAGGGAATTTATCTCGCCGGAGCCTTACTCGCACCTCCTTCTAAATCCGGAACTCATTGAAGTGACCCAACGAAAGCTCAGAGTCACTGCCCGTCTCGGTCTGCATGCCCGCGCCGCTGCGAATCTGGTCAGGATAGCCTCCCAATTTCGCAGCAATATAAGACTGCGACGCTTGGATCGCCCCAGTGAACAGGATGAGGCCGACGCGAAATCGATCTTGAGTATTTTAAGTCTGGCAGCAGCTTGCGGCACTGACCTGTTGCTTACCGCGGACGGAATAGACGAGGAACAAGCCGTCAATGAAATCACAGTGCTCTTTGTGCGCCAGTTCGACGAAGGCGAGCCAATTGAGCGCGAACGAAACACCTCGACCAACGCAGAGTTGCGTGTCAAAGGCCTGGGAGTCTCCGACGGAGTTGCCATTGGACGGGTGTTACGCATTCAAGGAGCGACTCATGATCTTTATCGGGCTTCGATTGGTGAACAGGATGTCGAACGGGAACGCAGGCGTTTCCGAACTGCAGTCAGGGCCTCAAGAACGCAACTCGAGTCGATTAAGAAAAGAGCTGAAAGGGAACTGGGCAAGGGCCACGCCTATATTTTTGATGCGCATCTACTCTTTCTCGACGATGCAAAACTGACGCGTGACGTGGAAGATTACATTGTTAAAGAGCACGCCAATGCAGAATGGGCGGCTCGAGTCGTCGGTGATCGACTGCTGTCGATCTACACGCAAATAAGCGATGAATATCTACGTGAACGCGGTTCTGATATAGAAGACGTCATCCAACGCTTGTTGGCAAACCTGACCGGTGAAGAACTAACTTATCCAAGTCTCTCTGAAGATGCGGTCATTGTTGCGCAAGACATTCTGCCGTCGACCGTGGCCGAGTTGGATCTGAAGCATGTAAAAGCGATTGCGACTGACGCCGGCGGCTGGACTTCGCATATGTCAATCATCGCTCGAGGAGTCGGCTTAACTGCTGTCGTTGGCTTGCGAAACTTCTATCATCGAACACGTACCGGAGAGAAGATCATTGTAGATGCGAGACGTGGTGAAGTCATTCTCCATCCTCTCTCTGCTACGATGGAGCAATATCAATTCTCGGCTGAGTCGATTCCGGCTCCTCTCTACTTGCCGGAGCAGGTGGAGTTTGGTCCTGTAGAAACGCTGGACGGCGTAAGTGTAGTGCTCCGGGCAAATGTTGAACTACCAACGGAATTCGAGGCAGTGAAACGCTTCGGAGCTTCTGGTATTGGTCTTTTTCGTTCCGAGTTCCTGCTTTCGCGACCTGGCCTGATGTTGTCCGAAGAAGATCAATACCTCGCCTACCGCAGGCTAATTGAGGCGGCTGGGGATGACGGCGCTGTAGTCAGACTATTCGACGTGGGAGGTGAAATCGGTCGTGACCTTTCTGAACGTCTTGAACGTAATCCCGCTCTCGGGTTGCGAGCGGTTCGCTTCGATTTACGACATCCTGAGGTGATGCGCACCCAGGTGCGGGCCATTCTCCGCGCTGCTACAGCCGGACCGTTGAGCGTCGTGTTGCCGATGGTGGCCGATGTTGCGGATGTTCGTCTTGCAAAGACTGTGATTCAACATGAACTCGATGATATGCAGGCGTTAGGGATCGCCGTGGCACCAGTACGGATAGGGGCCATGATTGAAGTACCTTCGGCGGTGCTAACGTCGGAAAAGATTGCCCGCGAAGTGGACTTTTTTGAACTCGGAACAAATGATCTGGTCCAATACACCCTGGCAGTTGACCGTGGTAATCATGAGGTCTCAGACTGGTTTCGCACTTTACATCCGGCAGTGCTATATGAAATCGATCGAACGTTAACTTCAGCTCGCCAGGCGGGAATTCCCGTTATTGCTTGCGGTGAAATGGCTTCTACTCCTGCTTATGCTGTCTTGTTAATAGGCATGGGCTCAGTAGACCTCAGCATGACTCCGGCATTGATTCCACGTGTGAGGTCAATCCTCAGTAAGATTGATGCGAGATCGGCCCATGAAATTGCTGTCAGATGTTTGGAGTGCGCGACCGCAGATGAGGTCGAAGAGATCGTGCGTGTCGAATTCAGAAGCAGATGGCCTGACTTATTCACACCCAAGAGTCTACCAGTTTAGATGAAGATACCTCCGGCACGCCTGATTCAGGTCTTGATTGGTAAGGCCGTACTCGAAACTATTTTTGTTGCTGCCCTGGCCCTTGGATTTAGAGTGAGCGCCTTTCCGCCAACTTTCCATGGCTGGGGAGAAATCAAGGAACACGTCGTCACGGGCTGGGCTGTCGATAGTGCCCATCCATGGTCCAGAGTAAAGGTTCAGTTAGTACTGGATGGAGAATTCATAGCTACTCAAGTGGCCACTGGATCCCGGCCTGACGTGGCGCGAGCTGGATGGAGCCGCGATGAATGGCATGGTTATACATTCACGCTGCCGGCGTTGAAACCTGGACCACATGAAGCAAGAGTCTATGCGATTCACGAGAGTGGTGATCGTTACACCCTACAGCTGCTGGGCGATCCTATTCATTTTGCCTTGGAAGGCGATGGCACTGTAATTCCGCAATGGCAAAGTCGATGACGTTCATGACGACTGACTCACTACAAAATGACGGTTGGCCCATCAGCAGACGCTCCCTGGCGTTGTGGGAAATTCTTTCAATAGTGGTTTCTTGTCTGGTCGCGGAATGGACGGTGTTTGCTCTCTCCGGCGGCAGCAAGGTTCTCATGGCAA
>DATIBX010000144.1:0-5392 GCA_035457105.1 Pyrinomonadaceae bacterium | reverse complement strand
TCGGCGGCATTGCGGTTGGCTCAGTAGCGCTTGCGTTTCTCATCAGTCTTTCTGCTGTATTTTCTTACGGTTTTGGTAGCCATCCCGAATGGCCCAACCCATACGTCACCAGCAAAGACGGCTTCAGTTTCACCTGGATTCCAGGTGGAGCAGTTTCAATTAATCAAGGCAGAGAAGCCAAACAAGCCATCCACTCACAACCAGAAGCAGGACAGGCTCTGACTGAGTCTGCCGAAACTCCGACTGCAGCGCTCCTAAACATCGAATGGAGCTATCAACTTGATCCGCTGTCGTCGATCTTCATGCTGATCGTGACTGGCGTAGGCCTTTGCATTTTTATTTTTGCGACTGGCTACATGCATGGTGAAGCCGGTTTCTACCGGTTCTTTGCGTACATGGGGTTGTTCATGTTCGCGATGTTGGTGCTCGTTATGGGTTCCAACTTCTTGATGATGTTCGTTGGCTGGGAAGGTGTTGGTCTCTGCTCTTACCTGTTAATTGGTTATTATTTCGATCGTCAGGAAGCTGCTAACGCCTCAAGAAAAGCATTCATCACAAATCGAGTCGGAGACTTTGGTTTTGCGTTGGCAGTCTTTGGAGTCATCGCGACGTTTGGCTCAGCGCAGTATGTCGATGTCTTTAATCAGGCAAAGGCTTATCCGATTGAGTTAATCGGGCATTGGGGCATCTTGTCATGGATCGCGCTTGGGCTTTTCATCGGCGCCTGCGGTAAGTCTGCGCAACTGCCGCTCCACGTTTGGTTGCCTGACGCGATGGCTGGTCCAACTCCGGTTTCGGCTCTGATTCACGCGGCGACAATGGTGACGGCCGGTCTCTACATGGTGACCCGAACTAATGTCATCTTTCAGCATGCCCAAACGATGCTTTTGGTGGTAGCGCTGGTTGGCGCTGCCACTGCAATTTTTGCTGCCACGATAGGCATCACCCAAAACGATATTAAGAAGGTACTGGCTTACTCGACTGTCTCTCAACTCGGTTTCATGTTCATGGCCTGCGGCGTCGGTGCTTTTGCCATCGGCATCTTCCACGTAATGACTCACGCTTTCTTCAAAGCGTTGATGTTCCTTGGCGCCGGTAGTGTCATTCATGGAATGCATCATGAGCAGGACATGAGACGCATGGGCGGGTTGAAGAAGTACATGCCTTATACCTACTGGACGTTTTTTGCCGGTTGGTTGGCGATCTGCGGAATTATTCCGTTCAGCGGTTTCTGGTCCAAGGACGAAATTCTCTGGAAAGCAGCGTCCACAACCTATATCCCACTCGGCTGGGTTGTGTGGCTGGTGGGAACGATCGCAGCCACCTGCACCGCGTTCTATATGACCCGTTTGATGGCAATGACTTTCTGGGGCAAAGAAAGGTTTTTGGGTCATGAGGCAGGAGGCGAGGCAGACGAAGCGCATGCTTCAGCTTACGACAAGGGGCTCACTCAGCATGATGCCATTTTGCCATCTGCTGGAGATCGTCCTCGTCACCAACCAGGTGAGCATGTTGGGCCAACTTCACACGGCCACGGCGTTCATATTCCGCACGAATCGCCGAAGGCAATGTGGGTTCCCCTCGTAGTGCTGGCCGTGCTCGCAACTATCGGTGGGTTTGTCGGCGTTGGACCAGCGTTTAGATTTATTACGGGGGCGGAACATCCTGGTGGACGGCTGAATATTGTTCAGTGGCTCGATCCCATTATCTGGAATCCAGTCACTCATGAATTCCCTTCAGGTCAGGAGAGTCACGCGATCCCCGCTGAGAATGAACATGGTGCGGAGCCAGCAGCCACCGAAGTTGCTGAAGCGCACACGTCAGCGTATGGCGGCGTTGGCTTCGTTCTCACTCAATCGGTTGAGCACACGCTTGGCAGTGAATTTAAGACGGAATGGTTGTTCATATTTATCTCTTTGATAGTGGCGGGCGTGGGAATGCTATTGGGTTACCTGTTCTATGTTAGAGATCCCAGACTGCCTGATATTTGGGCGGCGAGACTTCGGCCTCTCTATAACGCGAGCTACCACAAGTACTGGGTCGATGAGTTTTACGGTTGGGCCATCACTCGTCGCACTATGGATCTTGCTCGCGCCGTTTACAGTGTCGACTCTCGTTTTGTAGATGGGATCGTAAATGGAGTTGCAAGACTGAGCCAGCTCGCCAGTCGGATTGTTGGTGGGTTTGACAAATACTTTGTCGATGGTCTGGTCAACTCGATTGCTGCTTTCATCTATCGCCTGATGTCGCCTTTGTTTAGGGCCGCCCAGACTGGTTTTGCTCAGAACTATGCATTGGTGATGGTTTTGGGACTGATGATTGCGGTCGTGATTTTTTTCGCCGTCGACTTTGTTAAGCATTGATCGCCTAGGCGCAAATATAAGACTCTCATGAACACCTACATTCTCTCATTGATCACCTGGCTACCAGCGTTAGGTGCGATCGTTATTCTTGCCGTCATGCGCAAGGATCAAGCGAGCCTGATTAAGAGATTCTCTACCGCGTGGCTTGCACTTGATCTCGTTGCGTCGCTTTGGCTGCTCTATTACGACCGCACCAAGGGCGGAATGCAGTTCATCGAAGATCATGAATGGATCAGAGTCATTGGCGCCCGCTATCAAATGGGAGTCGACGGAGTCGCCGTATTGTTAATCCTCCTGACCACGTTGCTGGGTGTGATTGCCGCGTTGTCCTCGTGGGACTACATCCAGAAACGCGAAAAGGAATACTACGTACTCTTACTCTTCCTCCAAACGGCTGTCATCGGCGTATTTGCTTCAATGGACCTGTTCCTCTTCTATTTGTTCTTTGAAGTGTCGCTGGTGCCGATGTACTTCCTGATTGGCATCTGGGGCGGTGAGAATCGTTTGTATGCGGCAATCAAGTTCTTTCTTTATACGCTCGTCGGTTCAGTAGTGATGTTATTGGGAGTGCTGAAAATGTACTTCCTGACTCAGGATCAAGCCCTCGCAAATCAGATCGCTCCGGCGACCTTGAGCAACATCGCGGGGGGAAGCGAACAAGCCGTTGCGCTCCTGAATAATGCGTTAGCCGCCGCACAGAGTGGCGCCGGTACGTTCAACATCATGTACATGCAGGCGATGGGTTCAGTGATGCCGATGGGGACGATGCAGATCTTGCTCTTTACTGCGTTTGCACTCGGCTTTGCGATCAAGGTGCCAATGTTTCCGTTTCACACCTGGTTGCCAGACGCACACGTCGAAGCGCCAACTGCGGGTTCTGTAATTCTAGCGGGCATTTTGCTCAAGCTTGGTACCTATGGTTTCTATCGCTTCAATCTGCCGATGTTTCCCCTGGCATCGCAGGATGAAAAGAGTTTTGGAACGTTCGGAGTGCGTAGCGTGGTCGTGTTCCTGGCGATCGTCAGCATTCTTTATGGCGCGCTCGCCGCGATGTACTTCGTCGTGAAGAAAGATGGTGACGTTAAAAAGTTAGTAGCCTACTCGTCAGTCTCGTCGATGGGGATGGTAATGCTCGGATTGTTTGCTCTCAATCCGAATGGCGTGAACGGCGGCGTGCTGCAGATGATCAATCACGGCATCTACTCGGGCGCACTATTCTTATTGGTAGGAATAATCTATGAGCGACGGCACACGAGGAATGTCGCCGAGTTTGGCGGACTGTCTCACGTAATGCCTGGTTATGCGGCGATCTTTCTCGGCATGGTAATGACCGCCATCGGGCTTCCGTTGTTGGCGGTATTCATCTCCGAGTTTCTCGCGCTTCGGGGCGCCTTCGAAGCTAATCCCACGTGGGCCGGAGCAGCAGCACTGGGAATTATTCTCAACGCGGGCTACTTCTTGTGGCTCTATCAGAAAATGTTTTTTGGGAATATCGAAAACCCCAAGAACGAAAAGCTGAAGGATCTGAATATTCGAGAGTGGGCCTATATGACGCCGCTTATGATTCTCGCGCTCTGGATCGGTGTCTATCCAAAACCATTTCTTGAATTTATTCAGCAACCGGTTAATTCGGTTGTCAGGCAGGTGAGGCCACAATACGAGATTCCGGGTTATCCGACCGCCGCACCTAAACAACAACAAGCGCAGCGTCAACCGAACCACTGAGCGCCAGTATAAAAATGTTCCTCCTCCAGGCTAATACGACTTCGCTAATCAATGTCAACGACCTGCAGTTGATCATTCCAGAGATAATTCTGACGATTTGTGCCTGCGTTGCTTTGGTAATGGAGGTGTTGCTGCCGTATCGCAAGAGCAAATTAATTGCTTACTTTGCGCTGACTGGGGTTGGAGTTGCATTTGTATCGCTCGTGGTTCAATGGTGGCTCTTATCACATACGAGCGACTCGTTGCCCATGATTGGCTTCTATCACATGATCCGGATAGATGGGTTTGCGCTGCTCTTTAAAGCCATCTTTTTACTAGCCGCCGCTTTAGCCATAGCGATCTCGACACGTTTTCTGGATATTGAAGGTGAACAGCATGGTGAGTATTACGCGCTCGTGCTGTTTGCTACCGTTGGCATGTTGTTTCTCGCCTGTTGCTACGACTTCATCTCGCTCTACATAAGTCTCGAGCTGATGGCGCTGACCTTCTATGTGCTCGTTGCGTTTACCAAGCGTGAGAAAAGGTCGAACGAAGCGGCCATGAAGTATTTTCTGCTTGGCGCATTTTCGTCAGGCGTATTGCTTTATGGTATGTCATTGATTTATGGCCTGACCGGCTCCACTAATGTCGGAGATATCGCGACTCAACTTGGCGCCATGGACTTCAGTACTGGACTGAGGCCGATGCTGTTGCTGGGAATGATTGCGCTTGCGGCCGGGCTATTCTTCAAAGTGGCCGCCGTTCCATTCCACATGTGGGCTCCAGACGTTTATGAAGGCGCACCAACTTCCGTAACTGCCTTCCTTTCGACTGGATCGAAAGCCGCGAGCTTTGCCCTCTACGCCAGAATCTTCGTGGAAGCGTTGGGTAGTATTAGAGCTGACTGGGCGCCGTTACTCGGACTGACTGCGGCTATCACGATCATGGTTGGCAATTGGGCCGCAGTGACCCAGGAAAACTCAAAACGGCTGCTAGCGTATTCTTCAATTTCCAATGCTGGTTATCTCTTGTTGGGACTGGTGGCGGGTAACCTCTACGGTTATGTAGGCCTGGTAATTTATCTCCTCGTCTATACGCTGATGAACATGGGGGCATTCGGTGTCATCATCAGCTTGCGACGGCGCGGTATCATTGGGGATCACGTTGATGATCTGACGGGACTAGGTGAAAAAGCGCCTGGCCTCGCAGCCATGATGTCGATCTTTATGTTGTCGCTCGGGGGGCTGCCAGCCACCGGAGGTTTCATTGGGAAATGGTTTCTTTTCGGCGGATTAATTCAACGAGGTACTGGTCCGAATGGTAAG
>DATIBX010000143.1:0-3135 GCA_035457105.1 Pyrinomonadaceae bacterium | reverse complement strand
AAAGCGACGCAGGCTAACTCAACACCAGTGACTGATGGTCGTTACATTGTCGCACTCTTCGGATCAGAAGGAATGGCCTGTTACGACTTCGATGGCAAATTGCTTTGGAAACAAGATCTCGGCGTTTTAAACCCTGGTCTCTGGGACGATAAGGAATCGTCGTGGGGACACTCCAGCAGTCCAATAATCTATCGCGACCTCGTTATTGTTCAGGCGGACGGGCACAAACAATCGTTCATCGCTGCGTTCAATCTGAAAGACGGAAAGCAGGCATGGCGAGTTGAACGAAATGAGATCACTTCCTGGACCACCCCAGCGATCTATCAAGGAAAGGATCGCACTGAATTGATAGCCAATGGTGGGCGCTACATCAGAAGTTACGATCCGTTGACGGGTAAAGAGCTCTGGCGGTTCTCGGATGGCCAAACAGAAGTCAAGATGCAGTCGCCGCAAATTGCCAACAATCTGATCTACATCACCGGTGGCTATCCTCCGGGAAGGGCAATGTGGGTGTTTCGACCAGGTGCAGTTGGAGACATCTCTCTAAAGTCGGGCGAGACCAAGAATGACTTCATTGAGTGGAGTTCACCGAGCGGAAGTCCATACACGCCGACGCCACTCATTTACGGCGACGTCTTTTATGTTGTCGCTGACAATGGCGTGCTGAGCGCCTATGACGCTAAGTCTGGTGAGCGCTTCTATCAGCAACGATTGGCTACATCGTTCACCGCATCACCCGTTGCCGCTGATGGGAAATTGTATCTGGCAAGCGAAGATGGTGATGTGCTGGTAGTAAAGACTGGCAAGCAGTATGAATTGTTGGCGAAGAATGTGATGGGCCAACCGTTGATGGCGACGCCGGCAATTTCGCAGGGAATGTTGATACTGCGTGGTGAGAATACGATCTACGCGGTAGGCGAGCGCGCCACATCGAAGAAGTAACCCGCTAGAGTACCGCGAGCGAAGCGAAGGGCGCCAACACGCAGCAAAATGACATCCCGCCGGCGTTCGTGGTACTTTATTTTATGAACGCTACTTAGTTCACATCACCGGATGCCACGAAAACGCCTCCGCGGAACGTTGGAGAGTATGGCGTAAATGTACCTGCCTGAACTTCCTTCGCCTGGTCACTACTCACCTCTAGATCGGGCACTACTTTCTGTTGTTCGTCTTTGTCTTCGTTGACGTTCGTTTCGTTTGGATTCATCTCGTCTCCTTGTCCTAGATAGTTTCGGCCCACCTTCCAGGAAATAAGGCGCAGAAAGCTGTCGAAAAGTATCACTGGCTGGCGGTTTGGCTTTCCTTTTTGCCGGAATGCCTTTGGCGTTCCGTCTGCATGCCAGCCTGGTCGGAAAACCAGAGGCTTTCCACAAGGGGAGCGGCCGAGCCGCAAATAATCTAAATGGGTATGTGTTGAAGCAGACCCTTTCAAGCGCTGTCCGCTCTTGACTCAATTACTTGAAATAAAGTATCTTGACATCAAGAGATATATACGACTGAAAAGGAGCGGAGAGCATGGCAGAGCTGGAGCCGTTGTCGGGAGGAAATGGGATTCACGTTTTCCTTGTTCTATGGAAAGCGGCTCATGCAGTAGAGGCTTATGCGGAAAAGAGCATTGCCGATATGGAAATGTGCGGCAGTGACTTCGCCGTTCTCGAAGCGCTCCTTCACAAGGGGCCGCTGCCGGTAAACGAAATAGGTAAGAAGATCTTGCTGACTAGCGGCTCGATCACTGTTGCCATCGATCGCCTGGAGCAAAAGGGCTTGGTGGAAAGAAAGGCTCACGGTTCCGACCGTCGGACGCGGGTCGTCCATCTAACAACAGAGGGCAAGCGCCTGATTACGAGGATCTACCGCCAACACGCTGCGGATCTTGAAAACCTGGTGGGTAGCTCGCTAACGACGGCTGAACGCGCAACGTTAATCAAGCTTTTGAAGAAACTTGGCTTTAAGGCGGTGAATCTGGCTCAGGAGTAAACAAACCTTCTTGAGAGCGCAATTTAAAAATATCAGTGAGTAGAGTTTGAAACGAGGTGAGTAAAGCATTGAAAACGGAAGCAATTCAAAAGAATAAGCGACGTACCCTGGCGGGAATTGTGAACAGTATTGAGACCCTGGAAGGTGGCGGCTTTCTTGTTCGCCGACCATTTCCAAAGGCGTCTTTCTCCGATTTCGATCCTTTCTTATTGCTGGATGAGATGGGACCAATGGATGTTGGTCCAGGGCAGGCCAAAGGAGCGCCTGATCATCCGCATCGTGGATTCGAAACAGTAACGTACATGCTGTCAGGCGAAATGGAGCATAAGGATTCGCGTGGACATGCCGGTCGTCTATCGCCCGGAGATGTTCAGTGGATGACAGCGGGAGCCGGTGTGATCCACTCGGAGATGCCGAGTAAAGAATTCTTGAGCACGGGTGGACGAATGCATGGCTTTCAACTTTGGGTGAACCTCCCAAAGCGCGACAAGATGACGAAGCCGCGTTACCAGGAAATTCCCGGCACTCAGATTCCTAAGGCCACTTCAACAGATGGTCTTGTGAGCGTGGCGGTGATTGCGGGTGAAGCAATGGGGCAGAAGGCTGTTATTGAAACTCGGACACCCATCATCTATTTGCACTACCAGATCAAACCTGGTGGTTCCGCGACCCAGGTAGTCCCGAGGGAATATAACGCTTTTGCTTATGTGATTGAGGGCGAAGGGGTGTTCGGATCCGAAGCTGAACGCGCTGGTGATGGACACATGATTCTATTCGCTGCCGATGGTGACGAAGTAAGAATCGAGAATCCAGTTGATGCGAGTTCCACACTGGAAGTTTTGCTTATCGCGGGCGTGCCCTTAAACGAGCCGGTTGTTCGGTATGGACCATTTGTGATGAATACCGAAGCCGAGATTCGTCAGGCCTTTCAAGATTACCAGCTGGGTAGGATGGGCACGATCGAAGCTTGATATGAACAATAGGTTTTCAATAGTGGAGGTTTTGAAATGAGAATAGTGGTGTTGGTTGCCCGGCTGTTGGTTGGGGTGATCTTCCTGGTGTTTGGGCTCAATGGCTTTTTGAACTTTCTCAACATGGGTCCCATGCCGACCGGCCTGGCCGGGCAGTTCATTGGTGCATTGTTCTTGTCACACTATT
>DATIBX010000142.1:0-4087 GCA_035457105.1 Pyrinomonadaceae bacterium | reverse complement strand
ATAGTTGTCCTCAGTATCTATCTCGTCGAGAGTTGTTACCATCTCCTGGACCAGGGTGGCCGCAAGTTTTAGTTCGTTCTTGTTCAGCTTTGCCGACGTTAGATTCTTGGCGCCCTCGATATCCGGTACGTTTTCCATCTTACGCAACTCGTGTGGGTAATGAAGTTTCTGCAACACGAGCCCGTCTTCATGCGGAAAAATTGCGACCAAGTCCTCGCGGTCTCGCAGCACGACTTTTCCCACACCGACCTTTCCGGTCTGTTTCATTACTTCACGCAGCAGGGCGTAAGGTTTTTCTGAGACGGGACCATCGGGGCCGGCGAAATATGGAGCGTCATAAAAGGTGGTCGGAATCTCTGAGCGGTCGACAAAGCCAACGATGTCAACAGCCTTGGTAGTTTTAATTTTGATTTTGGCGACGTCGTCCGGTTCAACAATGGCGTAACGATCGGGCTCGTACTGATAACCCTTCGTTATCTGGTCGTTGGTGACGACTTCGCCGCATTTCTTACAGCGTTTGTCATATCCAATCGGGCCATAATCTTCGCGATGAAGCTGATTAAATTGTATTTTTTCGCTGGTTTCCAGCGCGTTATAGACGCGAACGGGGATGGCGACGAGTAAAAAGCGGATGTGACCTTTCCAAATAGACCTCATAAACAGCTATCTCCTGATGCGAAACGCGGGCTCTCACCCGCGCTGTGTCTCGCCTGTGGGACAGTGGCGAGTGGCGGCATTATGCGGCGCTTTTCGGGTCTAAGTAAAGAAGAATCCCCGTCGAGCGAACATTAGAGTCTCACTGATGAAATGAAATCCGCCACCTTAGAATTCCCCTTAACGGCAGAGATTGTGGAGAGATGAGGAAACCACCGGCTTTAGCCGATTGGAGATTCCGTTTTCGCCTAGCCCCCAGACCATCTATGTTTTGATTCACACTACCGACTTCAGTCGCGTGGTCATTGAATTTCAGCCTCTTTTCTATTGACTTCTATAGGTCGAAGTTGAAGCTCCACGCGACTGAAGTCGGTGGTGTCGGGCAAGGCTTTCATATTCCTGCGGGGCTAGGTGAAAACTGAATCACCACGCGGCTAAAGCCGGTGGTTTCGTCATCTTTTCGTTAGGAGAATTTACGAGAACTCTACTGGGCGCGCACCTCAGCACCAGAAGAAAAATATTGATGGAGGGGCGAGCTTATAGTTATTCTAGTTACTGCCCGATACGTGCCTCATTTCAACTTCCAAAACTCGGATGCAACCCAAATGAAATTCTCAATCTCTCTTTTTCTCATTCTCCTTACTGTTTTCCCGTTAGCTGGTCGCGAAACAGACCCTGACCGCTGGTTACGCGATGCTCCAGGCTATGAACAGGCGCTCGAACTGCAGAAGGAATCAAACGGACCGCTCATCGTCTATTTCTACACCGACTGGTGTCCTTACTGTCGCTCGCTCGACAATCAATATTTGCCGTCGCAGCCTGTTCGAGATTACCTCCGCACTGTCGTAAAGGTCCGCATCAATCCCGAACACGGAAGGGCGGAAAGGGAATTGGCGAATCGCTACGGTGTCACTGGCTATCCGTCTTACTTTGTCATTCAAAAATCATCAGCAGCCCCGCGACAGATCTCACCATTCAGGCGTAGCGGTCCGAACTTAACAACCGCGGAGTTTGCCGTTGCTATGCAAAATGTCGCGTCGACAACTGCTCGCAGACTCGTTGCCCCGCCAGTGGTTCGCGACGCTAACGCCCAGGCTGTAGCCAATGCGAGCAAGCAAGCTAGCGCGTCGAAAATGCTAATAGCGCCCGCCGTTGAATCAACCCTGCCTTCAATTGATTATCTGCTCGACCGTTACGTCAACGTTCGTGGTGGACGCGATGCCCAGACAAAGTTAAACAGCCGTGTGGCCAAAGGAAGAGTTGATGTAGTCGGCGTCAGCTTTGGTGGAACACTGAAGACTTATGCTAAAGCTCCAAACAAGTCTCTGACCATCATGCAAGCGGAACCGATAGGACTCTTCAAACGGGGATATGACGGTCAATCCGGCTGGAGCCTATCGGCGAAATCCGGATCAGAACTCATCAACGGTTTCGAACTCGCCTCGCTGGCCAACGATTCTGACTTTTATAGAGACTTGAAACTTCGACAACTCTATCAATCGCTGAAAGTCGTCGGCCGAGTGCGAGAGGGCTTTCGTGAACTCTACAAGGTTGAAGCTACTCCCCGCGCAGGTCTGCCTGAGTATATTTACTTCGACGAGGAGACTGGTCTATTGACGCGTAGAGAGACACAGCGCAAGACTTCCGCGGGAATGTCTCAAATAGAGTTTTATTACAGTGATTGGCGAGACGTCGATGGAGTGAAGATTCCGTTCAAGACCACCCAAAAAATTGGCCAGACGACTTATCTGTTTAGTTTGGAAGAGGTGCGACATAACGTTCCGGTAGAAGACTCGTTGTTCACGCGGCCTTAAAGTGCGTGTAGCAGAGCATTGCGCATAGCGGTTGCCGATTGCCATCGTTGCGTGGGATCCTTTGCGAGCGCCCGATCGATGATGTCGCAAACCATTTGAGGAATTTCGCTTGCTCGTTCTCGCAATGGTACGGCCGGTTGCTCAAAGATAGCGCGAATGGTGTCGTTGATGCTGGTCTTCTTCGCGAGGTCGAGTGCGAGCGTTCCGGTCAACAGGCTATAGGCAGTCATACCAACGGCATAAATATCGGATTGAGGTTTTACATCTCTGAAGTTGCGCAGTTGTTCGGGCGGCATGTAGGCAAGCGTTCCCGCCATCTCTCCGGCCATTGTCACACCGCTCATGCCTGAGTGGGTAAAACTCTTAGCGAGGCCGAAGTCAGTTAGCTTAGCAGTGAGATTCGGCGATGTTCCGGCGACTAGAATGTTTTGATCCTTGAAGTCGCGGTGGATATATCCTTGCGTATGAGCGTAGGCCAGGGCGTCGAGCGATTGCGAAATGATCGAAATCGCGTCCGGGTATGACAGCCGTCCGCCACTGTTTTCCGCCATCCTGGAAGCGTCTGGTCCATCCACAAACTCGGTTACCAGGTAGACGACGCCATTGTGCGTGCCGCGGTCGATAAACTCGACAATATTTTTATGTTTTAAAGCTGCGGCGACGTCGATCTCTCGCATGAAGCGACGCAACGCTTTGTCGCTGACGGCAAACTCTGGTAACAGAGTTTTGATGGCGACAGTTCGGCCGGTCTGTTGGTGCCGTGCCAGCACCACGCAACCCATTCCGCCTCGCCCCAGAATCTTGATGGTGTCGAACCCGGGCACAGCTTGCGGAGTACGCTTTAATTCAATCCGGCACTCCTCGCAGATGAAGTTCAACCGTTCATTTTCGTCTGCCGCTTGAGCATAATCTCGTCGCCCACAATTCAGGCAATCCACCTGGACCATCACCGGGCGCGTTGGCGGCAAGGCCTCGCGGGTGGTTTCATCCAGGTCGTCCGCTGACGCCGCCTGCACTTCGACCAGCAGGATAGTTTCGCCGCCCTGAATTTTGTCTCCATGTCGCAACGGAGCCTCATGCACGCGCCGGCCATTCACAAAAGTGCCGTTGGTTGAACCCAGGTCGCGGAGAAAAGAATGAGGTGGATTAATTTCGAGCAAGCAATGGTGTCTTGAGAAATAACGATCACCAGCCAGGCATAGATGAGCGTCAGGAGTTCTGCCGATGAGAAAACTGTCGTGCTGGTTGAAGGAAAAGCTACGGCCGATGTATGGACCTGAGATTACTTTGAGGTTGACCTGCATCTCAAGAAACTTCGGCTATCGTTCGATTTCCAGGTCGTCGAAGGCGATGTCCGTAACATCGCTGGTATAAAGTCCAGCTCGTCCCCGGCGATAATTTTGAGTGTCGGTAATTCGGGTCAGAAATTGCCCGTTTATATAAAAGGCGAGTTCGGTACCTTTAATCCTGACTTCCAACTGGTTGGGATTTGATCCCGAGCGAATAGCAGTTGAGTTTGTTTTGGATACCAAGGACGCCTGGTTCCCATCCTTGTGCATGATCACTTCGTACTGAGGAGTATCACTGGGATATATCAGCAAGGCGTAATCTTCAAGCTG
>DATIBX010000141.1:0-4117 GCA_035457105.1 Pyrinomonadaceae bacterium | reverse complement strand
GTCTTCGGCATTTTTGCCGCTTCGATCTTCTCTCGAAATTGAGCGATCTCCTCCGCCAGCTCGTTACCTTCTCCGAGTTCACTTTGAATCGCTTTCATTTGCTGGCGCAGGTAGAACTCACGCTGGGACCGATCGATGTCGGCACGAGCTTGCGTATTGATTTCCTGCTGAACAGTCAAAACCTCAATTTCTTTGTTTAAAAGATCATTGACACGTCGCAGTCTTGCGGTGGTATCGGCGATATCGAGAACTGACTGTGCGTCTTCAACTTTCAGTTCAAGATTTGACGCAGACAAGTCAGCTAATCGTCCCGCATCATCGAGGTTTGCAATAATCGCCATCACCTCTGGAGAAATATTCTTTCCCAGGTTGATCGCTTTCTCCATCGAGGCGCGGACATTACGTACCAAGGCCTCGACTTCCAGCGAACGCTCCGGCGGCAGAATTTCCTGGATGACGTTCACCCGAGCTCGCAAGAATTCACCGGTGATGTCGACTGAGGATATTTGCGCTCGGGCCAACCCTTGGACCAGGATGCGAATTCGACCATCAGGGAGTTTCAGCATTCGCATGATGACTGCTGCCGTTCCGATCGAATAAAGGTCGTTCGCAGTTGGTTCCTCTTTATCCAGATCTTTTTGCGACGCGAGCAGGATCATTCGGTTTTCACCTAACGCCTCGTCGACAGCGCGAATAGACTTCTCGCGAGATACAAACAACGGAACGATCATGAAAGGATAGATAACGATGTCTCTGAGCGGCAGTACCGGTAAGTCGGAAGGTATTTGTAACTGCTGGTCCGCGGCTGTTGTGTCAATCGCTTCAGTAAATTCTGGTTCTTTTGGTATCGCCATATTCCGGACCTCCAGCTTGAGGAAATTACAATTAACGACTCTGAATCGGGATTATCTCTGAGCTCGTTTCTTTTACGGGGACAATATGCTCTCCGCCTCTCCGATCTTCAATTTTCGGGAGACGTATGTTCAGGACTCCATTCGCCAGTTCAGCTTCGGCGTCACGAACACTAATGGTCCAACGTAGGTGCACGACGCGATTAAACTTCCCGTAGCTGCGTTCTGAGCAAAGATACGAAATGATCCGGCGACGAGCCGGCCGGCGTTTCTTGTCTCCCCAGATTCTGAGCTTCGTGTTGCATAGGCCAATCATTATTTGATCAGCACTGACGCCAGGTAACTCCACTCGAAGCAAAATCGCGTCGGGTGTTTCACTGAGATCTACCGGCGGAGCCCATGCTCCAGAAGCAATCGGGTTTTCCGCTTCGGTCGCCTCCTGTAAAGCCGCATAGAGACGACCGACTCGATCTCTGAGCCTTTGAAGTTCCAGGCGCTCTAATCCGGTCGCCCTTATGGGTTTGATCATCGAGAACCTCTCAAAGACGATGCAAACAATCCAACTATTTTCTGCTAGCCGCACCAGTCGCGCGGTTTCGGACCAGGTGTTTAAGTTCAGTCATGAATTCTGAAACATCTTCGAACTCGAGATAGACAGAGGCAAACCGAACATAAGCGACCTTATCGAGCTCTTTCAAACGCCGCATTATCATCTCGCCAATCTTACTTGTGGGGCGTTCTCTTTCGGGCGATTCCTGCACGTACTTCTCGATGGCGTTGACGATGCTATCCAGCTTGGTCGAAGCTACCGGACGTTTCTCACAAGCCCGTAACAATCCGGCCATAACCTTGTTGCGATCGAAGTTTTCACGCCGGCCATCCTTTTTTACAACCATGTAGGGAATTTCGTCGATGCGTTCGTACGAGGTAAAACGTCGTTCGCACCTCAGACATTCTCTTCTTCGACGTATAGCGTCGCCCTCGCGCGATTCACGTGAGTCGACGACTTTATCTTCCAGGTAAGCGCAAAATGGACACTTCATTCAGTTGAACCTCTCAATCGGGGGGCCTGGAAAGCTTCGCCACCAGTCTTCTCCAAAGCTTGGCCGTCCTGTGTTCCTTCGGGAATCAGCACTTCGTTTTCGACGACTTCCTCGACGGCCTCTTGTGACGTTAAAGCTCGCAAGCGCGAAAAATTCAAATCACCCTTGATTACATAAACAAATCCAAAAAGCACAGCCGGTCCAAAGTCGATCAAATGCATAACTATCGAGATCGCGGCAGCTATTTCTTTTTCGACTCCAAGAAAAAGGAGTCCTGCAGCAGTAGCAGCATGAAATGCCCCGGCAGCACCGCCTGGAGTTGGAACCAGCGATGCAACCATTGACCAGCCCAAAACAAAGACTGTCTCAGAAAACCCGAAGGGCACGCCAAAGGCACGAATCACTAAAAGGTTCGCCAGGGCTACACCTAGCCACAACAAAGTGGTCCAGAAGACAGTCTCCAGCAACTCCTTCACGTTTACCAATACACTCAAAGCCTTGGCGAGCTGTCCAAGTAATCCGACGACCAATTTTGCAAGGCGTTCCGGGATGAAGGTCCATGTCGCAAATAGAGTCTTGAACGCATCGATAACCTTGTTCGAGTGTTTGCGAAACCAGCCCAGCGCTATGACGCCCACCACGGCGACCGTCAAAAGTGCAATGCCGACGAGTCGCACCCGGTTGAAGTCTGACTGCAAACCTGCAGGGGGCCTGAACCAGATCAGATTGATCGCGAACATCAAAACGACGGCAACAAGATCATAAATCCGTTCAACGACTATAGTTACGAAGGAAGCGCTCGGACGCACAGTGGGGTCACGCATGGGCAAAACGACGGGTCGAACAACTTCACCTGCTCGTCCTGCGAGAAAAACGGCTCCGAAACCGATAGTCGTAGCCGCAAAAAGGTGACTTAGGTGTGACCCACCGAGCGGTCTTAAGAATGCCCCCCAGCGGAACGCGCGAATCAAATAGGCAAAAGAGATTATTAAGGTCGCGGTTCCGAGCATGTAGATGTTCGCATTGCTGACTGCGGCCCGCACCTCCGACCAGTTCAAGGTCCGGCCAAACCACCAGAGAATTCCTATTGCCAGCAAGCAAAGGGCTCCGAATTCAATGTATTTTCGCGTTTTTGCCACTAAAGTAACTTCGACAGGTCGACAGTCAGAGGGGACTTGCTTGACTTCTCATTTACCAAACCACAACATGTTGGGTCGGTGGCAAAGGCTACTACAGGGAAGTTAGTAAGAGCAAGAATAGTATTTGGCAAACGGCAAAACGGAGACTATTAGGGTCGACTAACTTTGCGAGTAAGCATAGTTTGCGCGGAACTTTAGTTTCGGACCTGTCGTAATCCGCTCATGACAAGGGTTTGCCGCCTTGCTGGGATTTCAAAGTACAGGTACCCGGAGACGATAAAGTGGGGGCTGTAAAAGCTTTGGCAGTAAGCGAAGGAGCTGAGCTGGTTCGCAGGTGTCGTGCGGGCGACGGCGCTGCATGGGAGGAGATTGTCCAGAACTACTCTCGCCGTATTTACAACCTGGCCTATCGATTCACTTCCCGCTCTGATACTGCTGAAGATTTAACCCAAGAGGTATTTGTCAGGGTCTACCGTTCGCTGGATCAATACGATCCGAAGCAAGGTGATCTCCAAAATTGGTTGATGCGTTTGGCGCGCAACTTGATCATTGACGATTACCGAAAACGTCAACGAACGCCACACGACAACCATGCTGATGATTTAGCTGATCACAGCTATCACTTGCACAGCCGGACAAACACGGTGCAGCAAGAGATGGAGCGACGGGAATTAGGGGTCCAGGTACAGGCAGGTATCGACAAACTTTCTCCCGACCTTAGGACATGCGTAATCCTGAGAGACATTGAAGAGCTAAGTTACCAGGAGATAGTCGACCTTTTGAAAATACCAGAAGGCACGGTTAAGTCTCGAATTAATCGAGGCCGAATTGAATTGGCGAAGATCCTACGACGGATGAAAGTAGTAGCGATGGGTGAAGCATAAAACGAACACTGACTCTTCTCGGCGCGGGCAGGCAAGGTTAAGAGATCAGTGGATCAAGTGGGGCAGGAAAGCGACAACCAATGCTGTGTGTTGATTTTGAATCTCAATTGACCGATTACCTCGAGGGAGTAATCGGACCTGAAACGAATCGTCTCATGGCCGAACATGCCATGAGGTGCCCGGTGTGTCACGAGACGCTA
>DATIBX010000140.1:0-3513 GCA_035457105.1 Pyrinomonadaceae bacterium | reverse complement strand
AGCCTTCCTGCATTGCAATTTTGCCAGCAAAGCGGTCCAATCCTTACTCTGACACTTCTTATGACAGGATAAGGATTCATGTACAGCTTTGTGAGAGACATTATTAAAAGCGTCGAGCCGATTCAGGACACGATCTTTGGTCCAAGATATCGCTGTTCACTGACGCTGAAGGATGGAACTTTCTTGCCTTGTGCTGTTCTGCAATCGAGAGAGCGCCTGGTTGAACTAGCGAAAAGAAGAATCAAAGAAGAAATGAGCCTTAAAGGCGTCATCGGCATGCCTGATCCGTACGGCGACATCGTCCGCAGCTTCGTCAGTCACGGAAACCGAATCAATGACTATGACGTTAGTTCAGCTTCCGAATCCAAGTACGCGATCCCGCTGCCCCTGCTTTCCCAAATTGAGGGTGAGACAATGATGGGTTGGACCGGCTGGGTCTTCAAGATGAAAGACGGCACATTCTTTTCCTATGGGTCAACGTTCCATTTCGAGTTCTTTCAATTGCCAGAGGGCCATGCTTTTTCAGACATTCGAGAGGTTATCAATCATAGTTTCGTCGATTCCACTGGCGCTGTGAGATCTCTGAAAAATAGCGGGCCGAAAGAATATAGTATCGAGACTGTCTTTCGCGAACGTGTCTTCTTCGACTGTGCGGTAGACGGGATCTAGCAAGGTGCCGACAACGTCAAGTCGACTCTTAAACCTCACATCATCGACGCTTTACTTAAACAACATGCTCGTTGCTATTCACTACCGAGTTGTTGCCATTCGATTGCTAGCATGCCATAGACGATGTGTTAATAGAAGTGATCAGCTGGGTCCAGTTATGGCGCGCGATTCAGAGGTGAAAGATTGCTTGTTCAGAGATCGCCTTTCTGTTGACGGGCGGAGCGACGACGCTCCAGATTCTCGATCAGGTCATTGAATCTCCTATCGCTCTGTAACGAGCGCCAGGCGGGGTTAGACTTGAACCATGGAATGTTCTCGTTGCCCGAAGTGATAGCTCTCTTCAGCCAATGAATCGCCTCGTCAGCTTCTCCTTCCATTGCATAAGCACAGGCAAGCCAGTAAGGAATATCGTGATCCAGAAGCGCTATCTCTTTTACACGTTCGGACAATTGCTCGCGCGCAGCCTCGTGTTGGCCCAACCTGCTTAAAGCCTGAGCGTAAAGCGGACGAATGCCCTCCATACTTGGATGATGACGAAGAACTTCCTCAAATAATTTTCGCGCACCTTCTGCATCGCCTCGGAAGAACAGGACCTCAGCACGAAACGCTTTTAAGAGTGGATGGTCAGGCTCGATCGCGGCACCTTGATCGAGCTCCATTAATGCTTCTTCGTATCTGCCTTGATACATCCGGATTCGCGCACGTCCCCAACTAACCACAAGGCTCTCCGCGGGATTGAGTTGCAACGCACGATCATAGCTCTCTAACGCCTTGTCGTATTCACCATTGAGCCGGTAAAGCACGCCAGATACAAAATGCACCCAGCTGTTGTTTGGTGATTCGTGACGAAGAGCCTCGATCTCAGTAAGGGCGCGTTCCTTGGCGCCTTCCATCAAGTAGACAAAAACCATATAGACTCGTGCTTCAACGATTTCCGGATCGATCGCCAATCCTTTGTCGAAGGCTTCCCGAGCCAACACTAGATCCCGTCGCTTGCCGGCCCCTTTGAGAATGGTTTGTATGTGACATGCACCCAAACCGCAATGAGCGAGAGCAAACTTTGCATCGAGTTCCATGGCTCGCCGAAAATGGTTGTTCGCCGCCTGCATGTCTTCATCTCTGGCGGTGTGGTACACGTATTGGCCCAAACGATCGCGACCACGTAGGTACTCTTCATACGCCGAGGCATTGCGAGTAACGTGGCCGGCCAGGTCAATGTCTTCATCCGAGGCAAGGTTCAGTTGCAATCCTTCAACGATGCGTTGTGTGATGATGTCTTGCACCGCGATGATGTCGCCCGTCTCTGAATCGATCCGATCTGCCCAAAGGACTGTTCCTTTCTCGGGATCAATCAGCTGCGCCGTAACTCGGATCCGAGAATTGGCATGCAGAAAACTTGCACTCAAAACAACATTCACCTGCAATTCCCGCCCAGCCTCTATCGGATCCTTTTCATGCCCTATGTATTTGGCTATGGCAGACGAGGGACGAACAACCAGCGAGTGCAATCGGACCAACTCAGTAATCACCGCATCAGCGAGCGAAAACTCGTAGAAACTAACTGAACTGTCGTTTGTGAGATTTCGGAAGGGTAAAATCGCAATACTACGGGCTTGCGGCCCTCCCACGCGCTCACGCCTCGGATTGTCCTCAAGCTGCCGGGACAGACTCTTTAGATCGACTGCAAACTCTTTCGCGTTGACGTACCGGTCCTCTCGGTTTTTGTGGAGCGCCTTCTTGACGATTCTTTGGAGTTCGGCAGGAACATGCGGGGCGAGGCGTATTAGTGGAGCAGGTTCGCTTTGTAGAATTGACGCGAGTACGTCGGTCTTCGTAAGGCCTGCAAATGGATGTTGGCCGGCAACGATTTCATAAATGACAACACCAAGACTCCAAACGTCACTCCGCTCATCCACCGCTTGTCCGCGTATTTGTTCCGGTGACATGTACCTGATCGTTCCGACGATCATTCCACGCTCAGTCTGTATCTGTGGCACAGTTTCAGCCTCAGGATGAGAAGAGAACTGAGAATCGGTCAACTTCGCCAAACCAAAGTCAACCAATTTTGCGTATCCGTCATGCCTGATCATTATGTTTTCCGGCTTGATGTCTCGATGAACAATCCTGGCCTCATGTGCGCATGCTAAACCGGATGCCACTTGGACCATCGTATCGAGCATCTCTTGTAGATTCATCGGTGTTGCCATTCGTTCGCGAAGAGTGATGCCATCAATCAACTCGGCGGCGATAAAATGGATATCGCCGGCTTCAGCGATCTCGTAAATGGTCACAATATTCGGGTGATTAAGCGCTGAAGCCGAGTAAGCCTCATGCTCGAATCGAAGTAGGCGATCTCGGTCGAGACCCAGATCTAAGGGAAGAAGTTTGAGTGCTACATCGCGACGCAGCCGCATATCACGAGCCAGGTAGACTTCACCCATGCCACCTGCACCGAGAAGTGAACAGATTTCATAATGACCCAGCGTTGTGCCCGGTGCGAGTGTCATGATATGGGCGTAGAGGGAATCTTACTGCGGTTAACTCCATACGCGCCACAAGCGCGACCTGTAGATTGTAGGGGTGGCACTTCGTGGCCACCCCGCGGTGGGTACTGAAGCCTCGAGGAATGGCGTCTCATTCTCCCCAAGCTTCAGCTTGGGGTTCAGCGATACCTGCAAGAAGCAGTCAACCGTTTCAACGGTTTACCTTGAACTCATGAAATTCGCAGCCTCGACGCAATTTCGCAAACCGTTAAAACGGTTGACGAGATTTGGGCTGGAGCGCGTGACCCCAAGCTGAAGCTTGGGGAGAAGTGCGCCTGAAAGCGCGCGAAGTCAGAGAGGT
>DATIBX010000139.1:0-2935 GCA_035457105.1 Pyrinomonadaceae bacterium | reverse complement strand
TGGCCGGACTGATTGCACTATTTCTGGGATTGCTGGTTCTGCTTTTAATCGGCATCGAGACCGGCCCTATCGCGCTGTTGCTTGGATTACTGGTCGCCACGATTCCGGTCCCCCTCTACATCGCGCTCGTCTTGTGGATCGATCGCTACGAAGCAGAACCACTCTGGATGCTGGCGACAGCTTTCTTCTGGGGCGCACTGATCGCGACCTTCTTCGCGTTCCTTCTGAACACCGGCACCGGAGGCGCAGTCGCACTGCTGGCAGGTGAGCAAGCCGGCGAAGCATTCTCCGCGGTCGTCTCAGCGCCAATCGTTGAAGAAACCGGCAAGGCACTGATCCTTTTCATTTTCTTCTTCTGGAAGAAAGATGAATTTGATGGAGTGATCGACGGGATCGTCTACGCTTCAATGTCTGCGCTGGGATTCGCCATGACTGAAAATATTCTTTACTACGGTCGAGCTGCACTCGGCGGTGGTGGCGCGTTGACAGCGATCTTCATCATTCGCGGTTTCTTCGCGCCATTCTCGCACCCGCTGTTTACGAGTTTGACCGGCATCGGATTGGGTCTTGCCAGACAATCCACCAACACCGCTGTGAAATTAATCACGCCGGTGATTGGTTTCTTGATGGCGATTTTCATGCACAGTATTTGGAACGGTTCGGCCGTGCTGGGCGGCGGTGGTCTATTTCTCGTCACCTATATCGTCGTCATGGTGCCGGCGTTCATTATCATGCTGGTTGTGATCGGCCTGGCGTTGCGACGTGAAGGACAAGTCGTGCGCGAGTTTCTCGTTATCGATCTCGAGCGCGGGTTCTTAACGGCTGAAGAATACAAACAACTTGGTTCCATACTGGGAAGAATGGGTTCATCGTTCAACTCGTTGTCGCAGACTGGTATGAAAGGTTGGCGCGCCCGCATGCGTTTTAATCAATTGGCAAGTGAACTGGCTTTTCATCGCAGTCGGGTGGCGAGAGGCGTGCATTCTGCGAATCAGGATGTGCTGGAGGTTGAGACCGCCTACTTACATGCGTTGCAGGGCCTTCTGAACGAACTACGGAGCCGCTAGCCTGCAATCCTCCTGTTATTAGTGCTCGCTGGCTATCCACTTTCTGTCTTATACTTGACGGCGGTTGCGCAAGGCATTTCAGCAAAGCTGAAAGCTCGTGAGAATCCAACTTCTACCCAGCACCTTTGATGCTCAGGGAGTGGCGACCCTGGAGCAACGTCTGACTTGTTTTCTAATCGACGACTGCGTAGCGGTTGATGCGGGCAGTATCGCTCTGGCTTTGCCAAACGACCGCCGGTCCGTGGTCAGGGACATAATCGTCACTCATCCACACATGGACCACATCGCCACCCTGCCGATATTCATCGACGATCTTTATCCGAGTTTGCAGCAACCGATGCGGATTTACGCTACCGAGGAAGTCATCGGTTTGCTCGAGCGCGATGTTTTCAACTGGAACGTCTACCCGCGTTTTTCCGAATTGAAAAACGATTATGGTCCAGTAATGGAATACGTTCCGATACCGATCGGAAAACCGTTTCCAGTGGCCCACCTGACGGTATGCGCAATTCCCGTAAATCACATCGTACCGACTGTTGGTCTCGTCATTTCCGATGGCACGAAGAGTGTCGCATTCAGTTCCGACACGGCGGAGACCGAAGAGTTTTGGAAGATCGTGAATCAGATGAAGGACCTTGATGTGTTGTTGATTGAGGCGTCGTTTCCTGATCGAATGTCCAAGCTCGCCCACGTCTCACGTCACTTTACTCCGGCGACGTTGGGCCAGGAATTGAAGAAACTAACTCATAACGGCATGGACATCATGGCGGTCCATCTCAAGCCTAGCTACCGCGACGAGATCATCGAGCAACTCAACGCTCTGAACATTCCGAAATTGTCTGTGATGGAACCCGGCAGGGTTTATGAGTGGTAAGCCATTTCCAATTTCCGATTGCCAATTTTCAATTTCCGATTTCAGAGAACGCAAACTAATTGGCAATCGGCAATCAACCAACTGGCCTGTCGAACTGAACCGCCTCAAATTCTTTTTCCGCGTGCTCGCCGTCAACTCCGTGCAGCGAAACCCGCCCACTCGACAACAACTCTTTAACTACGAACGTGCGCTCGTTGCGGTCGCGTCCCGGCATCAGTTCAGCCCGAAACGTGACCGGCATTCCCGGCCTCGCCCAAACGTTGCCGGCTTTCTTTTCTGTCAGCACGTTCTTTTTCTTCCAGTAAGCACTGACAGCGCCGATGGCTCCTGCGCCAAGGGCGAAACCGCCGAGAAGCCACCTCGTACGCTGTTTCATTACAACTCGCCTATTCGCAAAGCGGATCCAGCCGAGCGCTGATGGTCGGCAATCCACTCAACGCGCGCTCCGCATTCAGTGGCGTGAAGCTCGCCCAGTCCGGAGGAACATTAGCTTCTAAGAATATTGCCTCAACCGGACATTCGGGCACACACGCGTCGCAATCAATACAAGTCTCCGGATTAATCACCAGCATGTCATCATCGAGGTGAAAGGCCTCCACCGGACAAACAAGCGCGCAATCAGTGTAACGACAATTAACGCACGGTTCGGCGACGACGTAGGTCATATAAGCTTTGACTCCTTGAACAAGAGGGTTATGAAAACGTCACGTAGACAAATCTTAACCAGAAATGACGTGTGGAGACAATTGTTGATCTAGGAGTTCCGCTTATATTATTAAATCAAACGGCAGCGACAAAATTGAGTCAGCCGCAACTTTCGAGTGATAGTGAAGGCCCACTTATGCAACGAACACTTCTGAAATCCATCGCGTTAGTCTTTTTAATCGTCGCTATTTTTCTAATCTTCGACAACCGCAATGTAGTGGTGCGCGCAACCAAGGCGCAGACGCCACCGGACAAAACTGTCGAACAGGTCCAGAAAAATATCAAAGTT
>DATIBX010000138.1:0-2475 GCA_035457105.1 Pyrinomonadaceae bacterium | reverse complement strand
ACTGAGCCGCTTCAGTTTCGTTTACAGCATTTCAATAACCTTATAACTCTTTGCGGTTCCTCGGATTTTTTTGGCGAGATGATTGCTGCTAATCCATCTCTAATTGGAGCTCTCGGTGTTGACGTAGAAACTTGTATCCGGCGAGATCATCGGGCTCTACTTCGGGCGGCAATTGATGCAGAGAACAATTTTGCGGCGGAGCTGTCGGCTTTTCGTCTCAAGTGGGCAGAAATGCTTTCCGAAATAGGAATGCTTGATGCAACCAGGCAGATCTCAACGTTCGAAGCGAATCGACTGCAAACGGAATTGGCCATTGCCAGTTTGAATGTCGCGTACCTGATCGCCCGTCGCGAAATGGCGCGTCGACTTGGAAGGTTGCGAATGGGTCCGCGCATCGCATTCTTTGGACTCGGTCGACTTGGTACTGGTGGTGTGGATTACGGCTCCGATTTGGACATCCTGATTACCTACGATTCGCTCGTACCGTCACCTGTCACTGGGCTGTCGCACGACGAAGCCTACGCCCGGTTAGCGGAGTTGATGATCGTTGCGATCTCAAGCATCACGAGGGAAGGTTACCTTTATCGGGTTGATGTGCGGTTGCGACCTCATGGAAAGAATGGGCCATTGGTTTTGAGTTCGGACGGGCTGTTGGACTATTTGAAGGACAAGAGCGCGCCATGGGAATGGTTAGCCTACGTGAAGCTTAGGGCGGTGGGAGGAGATCTTGAGTTGGGTAAAATGATAGAAACTCACGCCCGACACCGCATTCATCAAAACGCCGCGAGAACTGATCCAGAAGAGTTAAAGAGTGCGACACGGCATGTTCGCGATCGACTGGAAGCCGAAAAAGCAGCTAAGGGTGGCCATGTGGTAACGGACATCAAGTATGGGCCAGGCGGAATGCTGGATGTTTATTTTGCGACTCGGTATTTACAGCTTTTGAAAGAAGTACCCGACGAAGGTGACGATCGATCGACTTCATTTACGCTGGAGAGATTAAATCAAGAGGGTGCTCTCTCGGATGAGGATTATTCGGTGTTGAGTTCTGGATATAGCTTGTTAAGAGCGGTGGACCACAACTTGAGATTGATTGTGGGCCGATCGACTCGACTGCCGGATCCGGATCATCCGACTGCAAAGGACGTTGCAACTAAAATGGGTTTTGAATCTTCTCATGCCTTGCGTCACGTCCTCAGCGAACAGATGCAGGCAATTCGTGAATCCTACAACCGAATTCTGTCCTAGGAGTTTAGAAGAACAATTGGTCATCTACCATTTTGTAACCGATCAATTCACGCACGGCCCTTCCTACCAGTTTGAAGCCGTTCAAAATGATAAGTGAGATATGACCAATAATTGGTCTTTAGACTGGCTAGGCCAGCTTGAGATTATAAAGCCACCTAGACATGATGCGAGTCAGGTTGCGTTTGTTCGTACCAGCATCTGGTACACCAGCGATGGCTGGTCTTACGCTCCTCCTCGGAATACACGGATGAACCAGGCAGTCGCTTAATGACCTCCCTCTCGTCATCACTCAACTCTTCCCACGATTTGAGTCCTCGTTTTTCGCAGCGCGGGCAACCTTTTCTGTCACGCATATTAAATTATTCTTTCATGACCAACTTAGTTATTTACTTGGAGACTTTCCCTCGTGTAACTTAGCAATTGATGATGCAGGCAAACAAGTTCTCACAACTTGCATCAACCTAGTGAAAGACCAGTCACGGAGAAGACATGTTCAGAATCAAGGCCTCTTACGCGGATCAGCTGGAATTGAGCACGACCATTGAAAAGGCTCGGGAGTTCTTTGGTGAGCTCCGAAATTTTGCGGATCTGATGCCGGGTATTGAGGGCATTCGAAAAGAAGCGGGCGGGATCATGCGCTGGATGGTTCGCGCCGAGGTGCCGGTCATAGGTGCTGTACACGCTACCTTTACGGTTGAGAAAACTGAAGACTCTCCAGATCGACTTGAGTGGTCGCCGGCACGCTCTGAAATGAAGAATTATTTGCGCTACGCAGCAGCGTTTGAGGAGCGCGGTCAGAAGGTTCTAATAAGAATCGTCCAGCACGTTGAACTTCGACGCAAGCATGCTAAGGACCTTCACCGCCTGGCGATTCTCGTAGGTGAGGGTCGCATCAGCTCAGAAATGCAGAAGCGCGTGAAAGAAATGATTAAGACTTTTCTGGAGCGTGCTCGCGTAAAGCTGGAAGCCGAAACGTCAGTTGACCAGGAGGCAATCGCCGATTCGCCAGCTTAATTTGGGTTTCATTCGAGCGTACAACAAGCCTGCTTCATGCAGGCTTTTCTTTTCCCTTTAGTAACTCACTTTGCACCATAGAGGACGCACCAGCTGGGAGCGCAGGCATCCCCGCCCTGCTCGGCCGAAGACATTAACTTTAGAGCTAATCGTTCTAGCAGCAGAATAGGGTTCGCTAATCGATCAGGCAGGCGAGGACGCCTGCGCTCCCAG
>DATIBX010000137.1:0-24046 GCA_035457105.1 Pyrinomonadaceae bacterium | reverse complement strand
GAATGGAGACGTCAAACGTACCTCCACCGAAGTCGAATACGGCAATCGTTTCATCTTTCTTTTTATCAAGACCATAGGCCAGCGCTGCGGCCGTCGGTTCGTTAACGATACGCATCACCTCGAGACCGGCAATTTTTCCGGCATCCTTGGTGGCCTGGCGTTGAGAGTCGTTGAAATATGCGGGAACGGTAATAACCGCCTTGTCGACCTTCTGTCCCAGATAATCTTCAGCTGACTGTTTCATCTTCTGAAGAATGATTGCGGAAATTTCTGGTGGACTCCACTCCTTGCCTCCGGCGAGGATGCGAACGTCACCGCTTCCAGCCCCTTGAACCTTATATGGGACCTGTTTGATTTCTTCGCTAACTTCGTTATAGCGACGTCCCATGAATCGCTTAATTGAATAGACGGTATTTTCCGGATTCGTAACCGCCTGGCGTTTTGCCACCTGTCCCACGAGCCGGTTGCCATCCTTTGTAAAAGCAACGACCGACGGAGTGGTGCGGCCACCTTCGGAGTTTGTAATAACGGTAGGTTCGCCTCCTTCCATAACGGCGACTACCGAGTTGGTGGTTCCCAAGTCAATTCCAATAATCTTACTCATCTTTTAATCTCCAAAGCCCTTCCCGGGTAAGACATTCAGACCAGCTATTCAGACTAATAAGGGAGTTAACGCCGCTGGCCTCCAGAAGGCACTTTCAATCTTCAACGACACCCTTAGTTGAACGCCTGCTCAATATAATACTTGAGTGTCTCATTGTCAACTTTTTGATTAAAGCTCGTAGCAAGGGAGTTTAGTGAGCGGATTAGATAGTTTGGTGAAGGTGAAATCCACCCTTGATGCACCAAACTTAGGAGTAGCAGTCGTTACGCTTTGGCAACCGGTTTAGCGGCGATCTTCGTTGAGGAGTTTCGAGACGAAAAACACATAATGGCCGCCCGATAGAACTGCAAGGGCGAAAACCGTGGTGTAAACCGTTGGAAGATAGTATCCAGTACCGTACGGAATGCTCGCAGCGACCATGATTAGCGCTATCGCCACGATTTGAACCGTGGTATTCACTTTACCCAGCCAGGAAGGTCGGAACCCGCGAAATCCGGTGACAATATTAATCGCTGCCGCGCCTACAAGAATGAATACATCCCGACTAATAACTGCCACAGTGACCCAAAAAGGGACTGGTAAGTGAGGCGGTAAAGGTTGCGGGAAAACAGCCTTCATCGATAGCACGATAAACGAGGTGACCAACATCAATTTGTCTGCTATGGGGTCGAGTATCGTTCCTAACTGAGACTTTTGGTTGAAACGGCGAGCCAGCAATCCGTCTAAACCATCGGTAATTCCAGCACCTATGAAGACAATTAAAGCCAGCACAAAGCGCTGATAGAACAGCAACGACACAAACACGGGAATGAGTACCATCCTGAAAACGGTAAGCAAGTTCGGAACGGTAACAATACGTGCAGACATTCAGGAGGCTAAACGGACCGGTAATACTTTTTGGCTGAACTGATGCTGGAAAGGGTGTGAGGCAAACCTAATGACATCGCAGTTCTAACAAAGAGACTTCGGGCGGACATCCGTATCTTATTGGCAATACAACGGTACCTAAACCGCGATTGACGTAGATTTGGGTATGTCCCAGTCGACCGAGTCCCTTCAACATTCGTTTTCGTCCTCTCGCTGGCGCGCCTCTCTCAGAGCGGATTGCCACCTGGCCGCCGTGTGTGTGACCACTTAACACGAGGTCGACTGTCGCGCGGGCAGCCCTGCGAAGGATGATTGGATTATGAGCGAGAAGCAGTTTCATTTCGTCTTCTCGAGCACCTGCAAGCGCTAGGGACAGGTCTTCCAAGCCAACCATAGTATCGTCGACACCGGCCAGCCAGAAGCCGGAATCACCTTTTTGAAAACGCATGCCCTCGTTTATCAATACCGTAATGCCCTCGGCCCGAAACAAGTCGGTAATTAGCGCGGCATCAGTCCAATGATCATGGTTTCCGAGAACCGCGTAGACGCCGAACTTGGCTCTCAATTTACCGAGCATTTCGGCGCAAGGGGCCGCGTAATGACGCTCTTTAGAAATATAGTCGCCGGTCAGCGCGATGATATCGGGCTGTAAGCGATTGGCAGTTTCCACGGCCCGTTCGATCTGCGACCGGTCCGAAAATGGGCCGTGATGAACGTCCGAGAGCTGAACGACCCTGAATCCTTCGAATTCTTTTGGTAGCCGCCGCAGAGAAATCGGCTGATGCTCGATGGTGAGCATATAAGGCTCAGTCAGGGCAGCCCGTGCGACATGAGTCAGATTTAAGGCTAACGAGCGAAGTGGAGTTGAAGCAGCGGAGGCAGGAGTGTTATACGGCGGCACAAGCCTTCCACGCTGTTTCCATCTAATAGGAGTTGCCATATTTTGAGATTATTTGACGGTTCACCTTGCCGGGGTGCCCGTATAGGCGGGCGGCATTATAGTGACGGTCCAAACCATACGCAACCCAACAAGCGAAAATACAACACCTCATCAGCAGCTAAACCCTCTTCTATGTCATAATCCCATCCGTCCAATTCTTCCAGCAAATGAAGCGCCACAGCCTCGTCCCGTCCAGCATTTTGACTGCCCTTTTTTTCTGTGCGCCTGTTGCAAACGCGGCCGCAGAATCGGAAAGTCCGCCGTCCCACGAGCTCGATCCTGCAGTATTGATAGGAATTGCAGCGATCCTGCTGGCTGGAAAGCTCGGCGGAGAATTGTTTGAGCGACTTAAGCAGCCGGCTGTGTTAGGGGAACTACTGGCTGGAATAGTGCTGGGTAATCTGGTTATTTTTGGCGTATCGTGGGCCGAGCCTCTCAAGACCAATGACATTATCGCAGCGTTGGCCGAACTCGGGGTAATCGTGCTTCTTTTCGAAGTCGGACTCGAGTCGAACCTGAAAGAGATGATGGAAGTAGGATGGTCGTCTCTGCTCGTAGCTGTGCTGGGAGTCCTTGCACCTTTCTTTCTAGGATGGGCCGTCTCTGCCTATTTCATTCCCGACGAAGCTCGACTTGGTCACATTTTCATTGGTGCGACACTTTGCGCTACCAGTGTCGGGATAACAGCCCGAGTATTTAGAGACCTGGGCAAACTCTCAACGCGGGAGGCTAGGATCATCTTAGGCGCTGCCGTGATCGATGATGTTCTTGGGCTATTGATTTTGGCAGTAGTGGCTGGAGCTATCAGAGCAGCTGGAACGGGCGGCGTGTTATCACTTGGTGACGTTGCGCTCATCGCAATTAAGTCACTGGTCTTTCTGATCGCTTCTATAGCGCTGGGCCAGTTGTTGATGCCCCGCCTCTTGCGCGGTGCGGCAACTTTGGCGGCGCGCGGCGTCCTATTAACTATCGCAGTGTGTTTTTGTCTTTTTCTTTCTTGGGCCGCGGCGAAGGTTGGACTGGCACCAATCGTCGGTGCATTCGCAGCCGGCCTGATCCTGGATGACGTTCATTATCAACCACCTGGCGATCGCAAGGAGCGTGACCTTCAGGAACTCTTGCAACCTGTCAGCACTGCGCTGGTACCAATATTTTTTGTCCTGATGGGATTGAAAGTGGATCTTCGGGTATTCGGCCGTTTTGACTTACTTGGATTTGCCTTGGTTCTAACGCTCGCTGCAATCGTGGGTAAACAAATCTGTTCGCTGGGAGTTTTGGAGCGAGGAGTCAATCGCCTGGCGATTGGTCTGGGAATGATTCCGCGCGGCGAGGTGGGTCTAATCTTCGCCGGTATTGGAGCGACTTTAATGCTGCCAACCGAAACAGGACACATGGAACCCGTGATTGGTTCTGCGACATTTGGAGCAGTCGTAATAATGGTGATCATTACAACGTTGGTCACTCCGCTAGCTTTGAAATGGTCACTAGCTCGCAAAACCCAGTCAAAAAATCCCTCGTCAGCAAAGGCACAGTAATTGTCTGACTCTTCTTGAGAATCTTTCGAATAGGAGGGTCGAACATGGTTACGAACAAGAAACGTGTGGGTGGAAAACGTGGACAGCAGATGGGCTACGCAGGTCAGCCCGATAGGAACAGGGTTGAAATGAACGAGACGCCCGCTTTGCGCGGCGACAGAAAAAATGCAAACAAAATGTTTGGTGACGTTTCCGATCAACAGACCGGCAGTAACGTGGTGGCACCTAGTACGAACTCGCCTTCAACCCCGGCGCTGAAGGAGTCGCAACCTGGCGATAGTTCCGCAGAAGCAGTATTCAAACGACGCCTTGCCAGGAAGCGAGGGAAGTAGAGCCCAAGTATTTTTAACCAATGCTTGTAGTCGAGAATTCATCGCTGCTGACTGGCTTTTACTAATCCACCTTATTTGTGGTAAATAGTCTGCGACCGAAGAATGCCTTAACGAATCTTTCTGTCAGGTACATAAACTCTAAGATGCTCGGTCTTTAATCCCCGGTCTCCTCCCGGGCTCCCCTTCATGGAGAAAGTTGCAGTGACCCGTAACTCTGTCTACCTCTGGACTGTCTTGACTCTGCTCGTCCTCACGCTGGCTACGCCAGTTTCAGCTCAACACTTTGGCAATCGATTCTTAGTCACTACTTCTGCCGTAGCAGATCAGGATGCCTATGTCATCTATCGCACGCCGAGTGGGCAGACCACTTGTCGTGAAGCAACTGAAGCGGAGCAAAGCGTCATAGCCAAGAGTCGAACCAACCAGCTGACCACTCTGATCTACACTGGCGCTCCGCTGCAAAGCAAGCAGTCGCCGTCGCGTGCCTTTATCGACCCAAGTTCTGGTTTGACTCTGCAACCTTCGGCTGGATTGCGTATTGCGCTAAACGCGACAGCACAACTTAATCAAAATCCTCAGGCCAAGAACGCATTCATCATCGCGGCGAATCGCTGGGAAGCAATCATCTCTAATCCGATTACGGTGGTCCTGGATGTTGACTATGGTCCAACGTTTTTTGGCGAACCTTACGGCGATCCCGACATTCTCGGCCAAACTGGCTCGGAAATATTTATCGGCGACTACTCGACCGTCCGCTCTCGTTTGGTATCAAGTGCTTCGGGCAGCCTTGAACAACAGTTGTACAATGCGCTTCCAACGGATGCCGTTCCGGTAGAATTCAATGGGACCAACTCGAATGTAACCAGCGTTCGTCTCACAGTTCCAAACGCCCGAGCACTCGGTCTTACGGCAAACATAGATCCCACCTCAATTCCATTAGGAAGTGGCGACGCAGGTATTGGATTTAATTCCGCATTCGCATTTGATTTCACGCCTGATGACGGCATCACGATCAATCAAACAGATTTTGACTCGGTCGCAACTCACGAAATTGGACACGCTCTGGGTTTCGCGTCGCGCTCGGGTGGCTCAACCCCCACTCCTGTCGGGTTAATGGATCTCTTCCGAGTTGCGCCTTCAGACGCAATGCTGAACTCTTTTACGAATGGACAACGCCTTATGTCAAAAGGCGGTACTCAAGTCTTTTTCGATAACAGAATCAGTACCTTTGGTTCTACCTCGTTGGGTCTTTCCACGGGTGGCCTAAATCCAGGGCCGGGCGATGAAGATGGTCGTCAATCAAGTCACTGGAAGGACGATGAGCTTGATAGCAGAGTGCCTTATATCGGAGTAATGGATCCCACGATCAGTGAAGGGTTAAGGAGAACGATCTCCGAGAATGATATTGCCGCAATCGATACATTCGGATATTCCATCGGATTACCAGCGCCGATTCGACCTCCCAACGATAACGCCGCCAATCCGATCACTCTCGCAGGCACCTCTGGATCGATAACCGGGACAAACGTAAACGCCACCAGGGAACCGGGCGAAGCTCTTCATGCCGGTTTCCTGAGCGACAAATCAGTCTGGTACAGCTGGACGGCCCCCATCACTGGTCAGGCGACTTTCGACACTCTCGGCAGTAATTTCGATACTACTCTTTGGGTTTCCAACGGGGCCTTCATCGTTGACAACGACGATGTGAATAGTTCCGAAAGAACAAGCCGTGTTCAACTTAACGTAACGCAAGGCAACACCTATTCAATCGTGGTCGACAGCTGGAACGGTGAGTACGGTAACATCACTCTCAACTGGAACAGTGTTGCTGGTCCACCACCGACTCCGACGCCGACCCCAACACCCGCTCAATCTGCGGATCTCGTGATGGAGTCACTTACGATTCCCGTTAACCCGGTGATGCGAACGCAAACCCTCGCGATTAATTTCTCAGCGCGCAATGATGGTCCAATTGTAGCAGCTCCGGCACAAGTCAAAGTGGTGCTTCCCTCAAGCACTTCTTTTATTAACTGTAGCCCCCTCTGCGAGAGTAACGGACTGGAGGTCACTTTTACGGTGTCAAAGATTGATCCCGGGTTCTCCACCTCCGGTGTCGTTTTTGCGAATGTTACCTCGCCCGCGGGATCAATACTGCCCGTCAGTGCTTTAGTAAGTTCTGCAACAACCGATCCAAATCCGGTTAACAACTCTGCGATCACATCGTTCACCGTAAGTGAGCTTGTGCCTTTTTCTGAGGCAACGGCTCTATCGGGTCAGTCGGCTACTGTCCTGGCGTTGCGCCGCGGAACTGTGTGGGCCTGGGGAAGCAACTCCTACGGTCAGATTGGCGATGGTACGCGAACTCCAAGAGGTATCCCGGTACAAGTCGATGATCTCTATCCAGTGAAGGCGATCGCTGCAGGGTTAAGTACATCCTACGCAGTTAAGCAAGACGGCACGCTGTGGTCATGGGGTAACAATGCCGGTGGCGAACTCGGGATCGGCACCGCGCTGATAGCTGACAGTCTGGTACCCACTAAAGTTTCAGGACTCGACTCGGTAAGTGCGATTGCTGCGGGTCAAACCTTCGCGTTGGCGCTGAAAGCTGACGGCACAGTTTGGTCCTGGGGAAGAAGTTCAGGTGGTGCGTTGGGCCTTGGTACAACCACATTGGATCCACATCCAAGTCCAACAAAGATTAGTGGCCTTTCGGGAATTGTGCGCATCATTGCCGGTGACGACACCGCATTCGCAATTCGGAACGACGGAACCGTATTCGGCTGGGGCAATAATTCTTCAGGACAAATAGGAACGGGTGCCACCTCTCAAGCCGTGCCTTTACCGGTTGAGGTGGCAGGTATGAAGAACGCCAAGAGCATTTCGACGGGGGACGGCGCTACCACGCTCATAAAACAGGACAATAGCGTTTGGGTTTGCGGTTCAGATCTGCGAGGTAGGTTAGGCCTGGGGCTTTTCACCGAGGCCCTGATAGCGGTGCCAACACAGATATCCAACCTATCGGCGGTGATGTCATCGACAGGTTCACACACACTCGTGCTGTTGGCAGATGGCACTGTGAAATCATTCGGCAGTAATCAAAGCGGACAACTTGGTTTTGGAACTATCGATCCACTTATTCATCCCATACCAACAAGCATCGACGGAATAGCGAACGTATTCAGCGTCGAATCGCTGGGCGGAAGCTTTTCGGGCACATCATTCTTAATGATCGGAGATGGTGTAAACGGTGGGATTATTAAAGCCTGGGGCGCAAACTTTGGAGGCATTTTAGGGAATGGCTCGTTTGGCGTAGGGCAATCAACTCCTAACCCGATCGGAGAAAACGTGGTGGTCGCCAAACCACTTTTCAGCGTTACACCTGGTCTGGTAAACACCAACACAGCCGTCAAGATTGTCTCCGGTACACCGGGCTCGGTGGTCCACTACACAACCAATGGACAGGAACCCACTCAGAGTGATCCAATTGCTACCAATCCTTTCGTTGTTACTCAAACAGTTACTGTGAAGGCTAAGGCATGGCGGACTGGATTCACTCCGAGCTCTACAGTTACCGGCGACTACTTTGTGAGCGCCGCCCCCAACCCAATCGACGATGCACGAGTGTTTGCACGACAGCAATATCTTGACTTTCTTGGTCGCGAACCGGATCCGAGTGGTTGGGATTTTTGGACCAATCAGATTACATCGTGCGGAGCAGATCAATCGTGTATCGAGGTTAAGCGAATCAATGTGTCAGCGGCGTTCTTCTTATCAGTCGAGTTTCAACAAACCGGTTATCTTGTCGAACGAATTCACAAAGCCGCTTACGGAGACAAAGATGGTTCATCACTCGGCGGCGCTCACACGCTTAAGGTTCCAGTGATCAGCAGGGCCGACCTGGTTGCAGATCAGGGCTTTGTGGGACAGGGGGTGATTGTTGGTCAACCGGGATGGGAACTAAAGCTGGCTCAGAACACTCAACTGTTTTACGAGAGTTTTGTGACGCGTGCGAAGTTCAAAACGGCGTTTCCACCGTTCGCAATGTCTGGCGCCGACTTTGTCGACAAGCTCAACACCAATGCTGGATCGCCACTCTCGCAAGCGGAGCGCAATACGTTGATTGCTGGTTATCAGAATAATGATGCTTCGCGGGTCCAAGTCTTGCGCGCGATTGTCGAGCATCCAAACTTCGTGAACTCTGAATATAATCGCGCTTTCGTTTTGATGCAGTACTTTGGCTACCTGCAACGCAATCCATTCGATGTTCCTGATTCCGACTACAGCGGCTATGAGTTCTGGTTAAACAAACTGAATCAGTTCAATGGCAATTTCGTTAATGCAGAAATGGTCAAAGCATTTATCATCTCAACCGAATATCGCAACCGCTTCATACATTAGCAGTCCGTTATTTCGCACGCGCTTGACTCTTTACTGGCTTATGGAAAACGTTGTCAGGGATCTCTACGTTCCATTTGACGTCCTTCACCAATAAGACAATGTCGCCATTAGCAATGTTGTTGGCGACCATCTTGAACGGAATCATCACGCCGTCCACCTGCCGATAATCGCTAAAAACTTCTCTTTGTGGTAATTCAATACCGGCAGTCTCATTCGCTATGACCGAATCCCGTTGCAAAACCAGGAACGATTTAATCGAAACGTAATCGGTTACCGGCGTCCCATGCTCACTTTTTTTCTCGACAACGTAAGCGTCTTCATCACCGATTTTCGCGATACGTTTGACCGTAATAGACTTGTAGTTCTTCTTCCAATTCAAAACGTCGTAAAAATCCGCTCCGGCTTTGATGTCCTGCAGACGCTTGCCTGAATAAACATCCTCTGGTCCAAAGCTAACTAATTCACCTCCACCATTGCCGTCAAAGTAACTGACGATCGAGCCAATCTTCTTTCCGAGCGCGGTCAACGTCATCTCGCTTGCCGTTAGATTCGGTGCCCGCGCGCTGATTTGACCGTAGGCCTGCACACCCTGGTTTTCCATGTCTACAGTCACCGTAGTGACCGATGACTTGTGCTTCAGCAAATTCTCTTCACCGCCATAAGCCGTAATCATCCTGGTAAGCAGCTCGTCTGTGCTGATCAGGTTTGAGCTGGTTCCAGCGGGCGCGGAGGTAAGTCGGCGAAATGTGAAACGACCTTCGGGTTGATTGATCACTATTCCCGAAATCGTTCCAGCGTTGTCTCTATTAACTTCAACCCAGTAAGCAGGAGGCAGGCCTGGACTTCGGAGTTTGTCCTTTTCTTTCTCTTCCAACGGGTAAGGCCGTTGTCCAGGAACAACGAGGGAGACTTTTCCTTCTCGAACTCCAATCTCAATTACCTGTTTCGAAGACTCGCTCTCGTAAGATCCGATAACAGCACTCAGCGCGCCGACATCCGCAGTGATCCCGTCTGGAGTTGCTGCGCTCAAGCTCGAGTCTTTGAGCAACAACACATTCCCCTGGGGCTGTTCGAGGAATAATTCTGTTTGGCCCTCTTTGTCTTTAACTGGTCTGAAGGTCGCAAAGAATCCGGGCGGCGCAGGATCAGCGAGTTTATAGCGACGCCCGCCTAGATTTTGAAGAGGATATGCTGGTTGACCCGGAACGGTTAGCATCAGCTTGTCGTCCTTCATCGTGACCTCGAAGTCGACGTTGGCCTGGGCCAGGTGATACTTTCCAACCTCGATTTTAGGATCAACTGATTCGGAAGCAACTTTTAATTCTGAGCCAGCTGGTTCTCCAACGAGGTTCTTCCAAATGGTGTTCATCGCAAAGCTGCCAAGCGTTGACGCCGTTACGTTCGTCAACAAAACGAACCCGAGCTTCTGATCGGGCATCATGGCAACTTGCGAATTAAAGCCGTCGATGTTTCCGCCGTGCTCAACTACTTTGTGGTTATTCCATTGTCGGAGAAACCAACCCAGGCCGTAATCTACCGTTCCGCCAACGTTCATCTGCTTTGAAACGACCTGGTTGAAGCCTTGTTCAGAAACGAGCCGCTTACCATTTATTACGCCGCCTGCAAGCATAAAGCGCACCCATTGGGCCATGTCGCGAGCGCTCGAATTTATGGCGCCGGCCGGAGCGGCAGCATCAATCTCCCGCTGCGGTAATCGCCGAGTCTGTTTGGTAGTCGGGTTGTATTCGTAGCCGAAAGAATAGTCGCGGGATTTTTGCATCGCAGGTACAGTCGTGTTGCTTGACCTCATACCCAGCGGTTTGAAAATCTTAGTTGCAATCAATTTATCCCAGGTTGATTTTTGGGCCTGGGCAACGGCTTCGCCCGCCGCAGCGTACATCACGTTTTGATACTGAAATTTCTCACCAAGTTTTGCGGTGGGTTTCGCCATCGCGGCTACTTCAATAAGTTCCGCACGATTCAGCACACCGGTGACCATGGCGATGTCAGTACGGTTGAGTCCCGAGCGATGGGCAAGCAGATCGCGAATGGTGATCTTTGCATCTGCGTCTGAATCACGAAGCTTGAAGTATGGGAGAAACTTTTTAGGGGAGTCGTCCAACGACAGTTTGTGCTCATCAGCACTCATGACAGCAATCATCGAGGTGAACGCCTTCGAGGCTGAACCAATAGCGAAGAGAGTGTCGGTGGTAACTGGCAATTTCTTTTCGAAGTCCTTTACGCCAAGGCCCTTCATGTAAATCACACGATCATCTTTGACGATGACGAGGGAAAGTCCTGGAATGCCCAGTTCCTGTCGTTTCTGATCGATTGCCTTTTCGATTGTGGCGAGCGCAGCAGCAGTGTCACTAGTGACAATAGGTGCGGTCGCCTGTGCCGAGTGCGCCGTCACTGAATTGACGATAGGGGCGTCGAGGATAATCGTAGAAAGGGCAAATACTAAAAAGAAACGGGCTATCTTGTGCAACTTGAGCATGATGATCTCTCCGACTGCAGACAGTGGTGAAGCGTTGATAATACGAGAAAGTGCTTGTAGAAGTTTTTGCGGGTAATACCAAAGGTGTTGGCCAATTTCAGCCCAGGGCTTGAGCTTTGGCAACATTGGGTCACGCATGACCTTTCGCAAGCCAAAAAGGATTTTTATGGTTTGCGGTTTTTGGTGGCGGCGGACCGAATGTACGACATGCTTCAGCTTGTCGTCGACAGAGAGAGAACTCTCAAGATGAGAACCTTAAGGAATTCTTGCCTCGGAATGATTCGCCAGTCTCGCCGACACGCTGAAGCATGTCGGACAGCGTTGCGGAAATGACTACGAGCGGAGGCTATTCAACAACCCACGTCTCACCGCTGTTAAGAAGCTTTTCCAAATTTCCAGGTCCGGACTTGGCGATGGCTGAATCAATTTGATCAATCATCATGTCTTCATAGGTGGGACGCTCCACCGCGCGGAAGATGCCAACCGGCTGAGGAAAGTCAGGTTGCTCCATCCGAGCCAGCATGAATGCAACTGAAGGATCCTTGAGGTAGATGTCGTGCACGAGAAGGTCGTTCTCGGTAATTCCGTTTTCACCGAGCGTTACTACTTCCGGATGAGCACCATTCATCCGTATTCCTTTATTCCGATCTTTGCCAAACACCATCGGCTTGCCATGCTCTAGATAGAGAACACGGTCTGACCTGACTGATCGTTCGGTGAAGTACTCGAACGCGTGATCGTTGAAGATGTTGCAGTTCTGATAAACCTCGATGAATGAGATGCCTTTGTGTTTCGCCGCAGCTTCAACAATGCCGCCGAGATGTTTGACGTCGATATCGATTGAGCGCGCGACAAATGTTGATTCACTGGCAATCGCCAGCGACAGCGGATTCACTGGATAGTCGATGGTTCCTGCTGGTGTCGATTTGGTTTTCTTACCAAACTCTGAAGTCGGGCTGTACTGACCCTTCGTTAAACCGTAAATCCGGTTGTTGAAGAGGATGTAGTTGATGTCGAGGTTGCGACGAATTGCATGCATGAAGTGATTGCCGCCAATTGATAGCGCATCGCCGTCGCCAGTTATTACCCAGACATTTAGATCCGGGTTGGCACATTTAATGCCTGTGGCAATTGCCGGGGCTCGACCATGAATACTGTGGAATCCATATGTATTCATGTAATAAGGAAAGCGTGACGAGCAGCCAATGCCCGAGACAAAAACCATTTTCTCGCGAGGGATCCCGAGTTCAGGCATAACTTTCTGAACGTTGTTCAGAATGGCGTAATCGCCGCAACCCGGACACCAGCGAACTTCCTGATCTGAGATGAAGTCAGCTTTCTTCAATTGCCCTGGAGGTGGAGCTACGCGTCCTGACACTGCAGAGCCAACTTCGCTATCAGCAGACACTGCTTCGACGATGGGGGTGTTGCCGTTTCCGTTACCATTTTGTCCGTTGCTTTGTGTGCTCATCATTACTCCTGATTAGACTTACTGCTGCTAACCGCTCTTATAGATACTCCTCAACCTTTCGGACGATCTCCCTGATCTGGAAAGGCCTTCCTTTCACCTTCGAGAAGGGCACCGCGTCGATCAGGTATTTCGCGCGAATCATTGTACAGAGTTGGCCCAGGTTCATTTCCGGAATGATTACCGTCTCAAAACTTGAAAGCACTTCACCAAGATTCTTCGGGAATGGGTTCAGATGCCGCAAGTGTGCAGACGAAACACTCTTGCCTTCCTTCTGCATTCTTTCGACAGCTGAACTGATCGAACCAAAGGTCGAACCCCAGCCCAGGACCAGAACCTTGCCTGTTTTCTCACCCATCACTTCCACCAACGGAATATCGTTGACGGCACGATCAACCTTCTCCTGACGAAGCTTGACCATAAGGTGGTGATTTTCAGGATCGTAATTGACGTTACCGGTGATGTGCTGTTTCTCGATACCGCCGATGCGATGCTCCAAACCTGGCGTACCGGGTAGAGCGAATGGACGCGCCAATGTCTCCGCGTCGCGCGAGTACGGCATAAAGGTCGCCGGATCAGTCGCGAACTTCACCTCGATCTTGGGCAACTTGCTGATCTCAGGAATGGCCCAGGGTTCAGCTCCGTTTGCGAGATATCCGTCTGACAGGTAGAAGACGGGAACCATGTACTTGAACGCAAGACGCACAGCCTCGATAGCCATGTGGAAACAATCGCCGGGAGTTGCAGGAGCTACGACCAACGCGGGGCATTCTCCGTTGCGGCCCCAGACGGCCTGGAAAAGATCGGCCTGTTCAGTTTTGGTAGGCAAACCGGTGGATGGTCCACCACGTTGCACGTTAACTATGACCAACGGTAGCTCTGTCATTACGGCGAGACCAATCGCTTCCTGCTTCAGAGCCACGCCTGGTCCAGACGTACCAGTTAAACCGATTTGACCGGCAAAGCTTGCTCCAATCGCAGCACAGACTGCAGCGATCTCGTCTTCAGCTTGAAACGTCTTTACGCCGAAAGACTTGTGACGTGAAAGTTCGTGCAGAATATCGGAGGCTGGCGTGATCGGGTATGAACCGTAGAACAGCGGTCGCCCTGAAAGTTGTGAAGCAGCAATAAAACCAATTGCAGTCGCTTCGTTACCAGTAAGCTTCCGATATTTACCTGGAGCAATTTGAGCCTTCTTGACGGTGTAATGTGTAGTGAATACTTCCGTCGTATCGGCGAAGTTGTATCCGGTCTTCAAAGCGATCTCATTCGCTTTGGCCAGCTCCGGACTCTTTGCAAACTTACTCCTGATCCATGACAGCGTTGTATCCATTGGCCGGTCGTAAAGCCAATAAAGCACTCCGAGCGCGAAGAAGTTTTTTGAACGATCAATTTCCTTGCGAGAGAGTTCGACGTTGCCTTTCAACGCGTTCATATTGAGCGTTGAGATAGGCAGCTTATGAACTCGGTAACCGGCAAGCGAGTTATCCTCGAGCGGATTCGACGCGTAGTTCGCGTACTTTAGATTCTCTGCAGTGAAGCTGTCGGTGTTGACGATGAGCGTTCCGCCATCTTCCAGATCAGCGAGGTTGACCTTGAGCGCCGCTGGATTCATAGCCACCAGTACGTTGGGTTGATCACCCGGCGTCTTGATGTCATGGCTGGAGAAGTTGAGTTGGAAACCGCTAACTCCAGGAAGACTTCCCGCTGGAGCTCGGATTTCAGCCGGAAAGTCAGGAAGCGTGGAAATGTCATTGCCGAGTACCGCAGAAGTATTGGTGAACTGCGTTCCCGTCAACTGCATTCCATCTCCGGAATCGCCTGCAAAGCGGATAGTAACCGTCTCAACCTCTTCCAGATTCTTTTCAAGTGTGATTGGCGGCTCGATAACAGTGCTCATTTGATTATTTTAGACCTCTTCAAATTGGGTTTTGGACAAATTACAACCACGGCCAGGGTGTCACGATTGGCTTCTGCCTTGCGCAGATCTGCGCTACTCAGTGTTTCAACCGAGGAATTTCACGCACCAACCCGGCTTTTCAAATGACATCTACGGCTACTCCGGAAATGCTGGGGAGCTAACTCTGGCGGAAAGCTGGACTTTCAACTTCTGCCGCTAAATTCTACCAGCAAAGCACAGTCCACAAAAGAAGATAATCAGCGAAGGTTCTTAGACGGCGCAGTTATGCGACCGTGAAACCACTTAGAAAGACGCCAACACAACTGAGGAGCCAACATGCACGAGCTTCACAGAATTTGCCATAGGTAGTCGCTTCCCGTGCGTCTCTCTGCGTCACCTCAGCGTCTCTGCGTTTCGCGAGTCTTCGTGTCACGCCTCTTAGTAGAGGACTATAGCCTCGTTACGCAGAGGGACGCCGAGGTGTCGCAGAGAGACGCTGAGAAAAATCGAAGACGATCCTCATACTATTCCTACTTTTCTGGATTAACCTTTCTTCGCGTAAAGGGCTTTCAGCTCATTTTCGTAAGGCGACATGTCCACGAGCTTTTTGATAATTCCCGGTAACACATTCAGGGTCTCGTGTATCTCGGCATCGGTGTTATATCTACCGATGGAAAAACGGATCGATCCCTGCGCCGCTGTATAGGGAACATTCATCGCTCGTAGCGTTGGCGAAGATTCATGGCTTGACGAGTGACACGCTGAACCCGTTGACACACAAATGCCCGCCTCGTCGAGATGAGTGAGGATGTTTTGACCTTCAACGTACTCGAAAGAAATATTGGAAGTGTTTGGCAGACGTTTGGTTCGATCAGCTGGTCCATTCAGCCGAGCATTCGGAATCTGGCTAAGAATGCTGTCCTCGAGTGAGTTGCGAAGGTTAAGTATCCGATCGTGATCATCTTCTAAACGTGCCAGCCGGCAAGCAGCACCAAGTCCGACAATGCCTGGAACCGCGGACGTTCCGGCGCGACGGCCATCTTCCTGTTTACCCCCAACCATGAAGGAAGGAAGCTCAACTCCGCGCCGAATGTACATCGCTCCAATACCTTGCGGCGCATGAAACTTGTGACCAGACAAGGCAAAGAGATCTACCTGCCATGACTTTAGATCGATTGGTATCTTTCCCACTGCCTGAACACCATCAACATGAAAGAGCGCGTTTGTACGCTCGCGTACAAGCCGACCTATCTCATTAACGGGGAACAGTACGCCAGTTTCATTGTTGGCCAGCATTACCGAAACTATCGCAGTGTCCTCACGCAGCGACTGCTGCAAGGCGTCCATGTCCAACTCGCCCTCTGAATTCACACCTATCCAGCTGACTTCACAACCTTGAGTCTCAAGGCGTTTGCACAAGTTTCTTACGGCCTCGTGTTCGACCTTGGTAGTCACTATGTGTTTCTTCTCAGGTTGAGCGGCAAGGGCTCCGCTGATGGCCCAATTGTCCGACTCAGAACCGCATGAGGTGAAGACAACCTCAGAAGCATCGGCAGCGCCAATCAATTCCGCCACTTCCTGACGCGCGTTCTCAACGGCCCGCTTCATTTCACGACCAAGCGCGTGAGCTGATGATGGATTACCGAAGAAGGTGTTTAGATAGGGAAGCATTGCGGCGGCGACTTCGGGAGCAATGCGAGTGGTGGCGTTATTGTCCAGGTAAATCATGGTCTTTGGTCTTTGGTTAAGCGTTGGGTTCTTGGGAGGTTGAGTCAAGTATTTCTTGAATCAACTGATGGCACGAGCCGCAGCCTCCGCCAGCACTGCATACTCGCGTGACTTCGCTGATTGTAGTTAGTCCTCTGTCCTGGATCTCGTGTTCAATTGTCCGCTCTGAGACAAAAAAACAGGTGCAAATGAGTGCTTCTTCTCCGACCCATTCTTCACGCGCCGCATTACTGTACTCCTGGAGAGCAGAAATGAGCGCGCGTGCGGCTAAAGCCAGGCAAGCCTTGCGACTGTCCTCGATACCTTCGAACTCGTCGACAAGAGCCGACGATTGAACGTTGTTAGCAGCTTCCGCAGTGGACCTGCCAACCACTGCCTCACTTAGCAATGACGACCCCGATACGAGGACATCACAGCCAACGGCTCGGAACTTTGCCTGAAGAATCTTGTGAGTATCGTCTATCTGAATGGAAAACTCGACAAGCGCACCACAACCCACTGACGCCGCTCGGCCAATGAATCTAGGTTCGTCAGCTTCGCCAACGTTTCGAGGATGCAGGAAGTGTTCCCGCAGTATTTCTGTAGTACTCAACAAAATCTCAACTTAACAGGGCGCCGCCGGTGCCCCGCGCACTCCAAGGTTTGTCAAAAGTGCACCTATCAGATAGGCTTCTATTTAAACTAACCAGCTTTAGACACATACCTATGACTGAACTAACTGAACAATTAATACTAGACAATCTCCGTCAAATCAAAGATCCCGATCTCCACAAAGATATAGTTGCGCTTGGTTTCATTCGCGACCTCAAAATTAGTGGTGGTGACGTTTCGTTTCGTATCGTCCTAACGACTCCTGCCTGTCCCGTGAAAGCCGAAATGGAAAGTGCTGCCAAGGAAATCGTCGGAGCGCTGCCGGGTGTAACTTCTGTATCCGTTGTTATGGACGCAGAAGTGCCGAGGGGTCGAGGTCTTGGAGAAAAAGTAGTCATCGAAGGTGTTCGCAATATCGTCGCGGTGTCATCAGGCAAAGGCGGCGTCGGCAAGTCAACCGTCGCGGTCAATCTGGCTGTCTCTCTGGCATTGGATGGAGCCCGGGTTGGCTTGATGGATGCGGATGTTTATGGACCAAATGTTCCGATCATGCTCGGAGCTAGCGACGCTCGACCCGAAGTTGATGGCAACCGGTTAGTGCCGATCGAGGCTTACGGTATCAAGCTGATGTCGATGGCCGTGCTACAACCGGGCGATAAGCCAATGATCGTCCGCGGCCCCATCTTGCACGGCCTGGTCAAACAATTTCTTTCCGACGTTAAGTGGGGCGAACTCGATTACTTGATTGTAGATATGCCGCCCGGTACTGGTGATGTTCAACTTTCACTCGCTCAGTTGGTTCCAGTTCAGGGCGCAGTACTCGTAACGACGCCTCAGGACGTCGCAATTGCGGATGTGCGCCGGGCGCTGAGAATGTTTGAAACTGTAGCGATCCCGGTTCTGGGCGTGGTCGAAAACATGAGTTATTTCATCGCTCCAGATACTGGAAACAGGTACAACATCTTCGGCGAAGGAGGTGGCGAGAAGCTGGCCGAGCAGTACCATGTGCCATTTTTAGGCTCAATTCCGCTGGGCATCGAAGTCAGGGAAGGTGGGGATATAGGAATTCCCGTCGTAGTCGGAAAGCCCGATTCACCCCAGGCCGTTGCCTTCCGAAGGGTAGCTGAAGAGGTAGCCAGAAGAGTGTCAATTGAAGCCATGAAACCTGAACTTGTCGTTTTGGGCAAAGGGCAATAAGATAAAGCTGGCCTTTGGTCTTAGGTCTTATGTCTCGGCCGAAAAGGGCTGGAAGAGACTTAAGTCGTAAGTCCAAAGACGGACAACGAATTAAGAGAGGATAGAAGAAATGTCAGCGACTACAGCACCAACCGTGGCCCTAAACGTCACCGAGTCAGCCGCTTCCGAGATTAGGAAGTTTATGTCTAGTGAAGAGGGTTTGCCGGAAACATCCGGATTAAGAGTTAGAGTTGTTCCCGGTGGCTGTTCCGGTTTTCAGTACAGTCTAAATATTGAGGAGCAAGCGCGCGAAGGCGACTTCGTGATGGATGAAAAAGGTGTGCGGATGTTTATCGACATGTTCAGCGCACAATACTTGAATGGCGTTGAGATCGATTATGTCAGCGGGGTAATGGGATCTGGTTTTACGTTTAAGAATCCAAATGCAACCGGTAGCTGCGGCTGCGGTTCATCTTTTACGGCTTAGCGCTTTCTCCAAGGCGTGGTTTTCGAGGAGACGGGAGCAATCCCGTCTCCTTTTGTCTTTATGAAGATTGTTCAGGCTACTTCGGTCGACGAGATTGCGACTGCTCGCACCCTCTTTGAGGAATACGCTCAGTCGTTGGGATTCAGCCTCTGCTTTCAGAACTTTGACCAAGAGCTGGCGAACCTTCCTGGAGAATATGCGCCGCCCGCAGGCAGACTACTGCTTCTGTCTACCGGCGATGAAGCGGGAGGTTGTGTCGCATTCCGGAAGATTGATACAAACACCTGTGAAATGAAGAGGCTCTTTTTGCGACCCGAATTTCGTGGTAAAGGTCTTGGCCGGGTTCTGGTTGAGGCTGCGGTCCAGGAGGCTCGTCAGCTTGGTTACAAACGAATGCGTCTAGATACGGTGCCAGGCAAGATGAACGAGGCGATTGCCTTATACCGATCGTTCGGGTTCCGGGAGATTGAGCCTTACTATGAGACGCCGTTGAACGAGACGATCTTTATGGAGTTAGAGCTTTAGAGTCAGATGTGCCGATAGTTCGCTTGCCCCACGCCTCGCTCTTGTGTCAAATTCATTCAGCTATCAAACAAACAAAGTTGGAGTCTAATAAATGGCCAAAATTCAGGCGGAAACAGCGGGTGGTTTAGTTGAGACTGATGCCCCTCAGGGCAAGAAGTTGGTGCTCGCTCTCGAGGATGCGGGGATTGATATCTTGCATCGTTGTGGTGGAAATGCTCGCTGCACAACTTGTCGCGTTGAAATTCTCGAAGGTCAACCGGAAGCAATGGCGGAAATTGAACGGAACCGGCTTGCAGTCGAAGCGGAACTCGCTCCTAACATTAGACTATCGTGTCAGATTCACGTGGACCAGGATTTGAAAGTCCGAGTCATCAATCAAGCGAGCGTCCGCGGCATGGACGCTGGTCCAAGACCACTCGATTAAACCTTGGAGTGCGCCGGCCCAGCGGCGCATTGTTATATGGTCGCCTGACAACACCAAGGGTCTGAAAAAGCGCCGCTGGCCGGCGCACTTCCAAAAGACCGTTATTGCGTCTGGGCCTCTGATGGGTGTAATCTTCGCCCGTAATTCCAAATAAAACTTATTAAGGCTCCGGCTTACTTGTTCGTTTAGTGAATCGAGCCTGATGTCTAACCACCAGTCACGGAGGACGTATGCTAATTGAGTCAACTGTCCATCTCCCCATCAGTCTGGCTATGTTTGATGGAGTGTTCAACTCACCAGATGGAGCTGCCATTGCCCGAATCTTTTTGCGGTGGTCCCATTTTGTCGCGGGCATAACTTGGATCGGGTTACTCTACTTTTTCAACCTTGTAAATGTACCTTTTCAAAAGACAATCGATGCCGACACCAAGAAGAAGGTAAATCCAAAACTTCTCGGAGATGCGCTGTGGTACTTCCGGTGGGGTGCGTTAATAACCGTACTGGTGGGTTTCACTTACTACGCAATGTACATCCTTGGCCCAGATGTGAGAAACGCAAACACTCTGGGCAACGGAAACGTAAGTGTTGGACTGATCATTTTATCCTGGCTTACCTATCCGATAGTGCTGTTTCTATTTGAATTTCTGATAATCAAGAAGGTGCCGGGATTGATTAAGGACGGTCGAGTGTTCGCCATCGTGATGTTTGTGCTGACCCTCATCGTGAGCTACGGGGTTGTCAAGTTCTTTACGTACATGTTAACGATCAACGGCCAGAATTATGCGAGCAATAAAGCCTACTCAATTGGTATTGGCGGCGCACTGGGTATCGTAATGCTGTTGAACGTTTGGGGAATCATTTGGCCCAACAACAAGCGAATACTCGCAGCCACTGCGGGAACTGGGCCAGCCGCTCCACCAGAACTTGCTCGTCAGGCCTTTATAGCGTCTCGAACAAACACCTGGCTTTCGCTACCTATGCTGTTTTTCATGGCCACTTCGCACGGGGATTGGGTCATATTCGGTAGATAAGGTTGGTTTGGTTACGTTCCAAGAGCGAATCATTGATCAATTGGTGATTTGATATTTTTGAATTGCTAATAATGCCGGAAGAGCAAATTAGTAATTAACAAGTATCAATTGATAATTGATCAATGGTTCGCTCTCTAATTTGCTACTTAATTTCGTTTTTTGCTGATCCACGTCCATCACCACATTAATTCATCAGCGTCTACACTGATTCGCCACAATCCAGCGAGATAGTCGCCATAATCCCCAGACGTCCCCGTTTGAATTTCATTAATCATTTGCGGAGGTTTAGGAAAATGGGAGTAGGTTCTTATAAAGCTCGTCAGTTTGATCTCAGTCGGCTAAAAGGCATATCCGACCAAACTCTTGAAATGCACTTCAAACTCTACGAAGGGTACGTGAAAGAGACTAACAACTTGACCGATCGGATAACTGAATTCATCAAGGACGGAAATGTCGATCAGGAAGAGATGCCTGCGTATTCAGAATTAACCCGACGACTCGGTTTCGAGTACAACGGAATGGTTCTGCATGAGTACTACTTCGATAACCTCCAAACTGGAGGCGGTACAGGGGATCCGGGATCCAATTCGACTTTTGCAAAGGCAGCAGCATCGACTTTCGGAAACTATGAGATCTGGAAAACGGATTTTATTGGCATCGGGAAAATGCGAGGGGTTGGTTGGGCAATATGCAACCAGAATCCGGCTAACGGAAGACTTTCAAACCATTGGATTACGCTCCACGAAACAGGGAATGTGGCGGGGTTCAATCCCATCCTGGTGATGGATGTTTGGGAGCACGCGTTTTTACTGGATTACAAACCGGCTGAGCGGCCGAAATATATTGAGGCCTTCTTCTCGAACATTAATTGGAGCGCTGTTGAAAAACGACTCCAGTCAAACATTGGGTCGCACACTGCCCGCGCCTAAAAGCAGAGAGATGAGGGTTCAGGGGTCGGAGCATTGGATAATTATGATTTGATACTTGAGAATTACTATTTGCTCTGTGCTGTATCAAATCGCTGTCGAATCCTGCAAAGCTAATAAGTCTCAAATATCAAATCATAATTATCCAATGCTCCGACCCCTGAATGCTGGCCCCTGTCCCCTATTTTTGCGGTAGTGCTGGTTTAGTCAGCTTGCAATCAACAGACAACGACCGTAGAAAGTTCAATAAATCCTCACGCATGGTTGCATCGAGCTTGTGTGGCTGAAGATTTTTCTTGTCGAGATGCTGGTTGGGCTTTCCTCCCGCCAGCATCGTATCAACCGCTTCCTCCAGAGTCTTAGCACTTCCATCATGAAAATAAGGTGCCGTGTTGGCTATGTCACGAAGCGTAGGGGTTTTGAAGGCTCCCGTGTCTTCCGGCTTGTTGGAGACCTTGAAACGACCAACGTCAGGGTCCTTCTGGTCCATACCAATCCCCACGTTGTGATATTGCTGGTCCGTAAACAAAACTCCGTCATGGCAGTTTTGACACTTGATCGCTTGAAAGATATTCCAACCGCGCACAGCACTTTCGCTTAGGGCGCTCTGATCACCAGCCTTCCATCTATCCCAGGGGGTATTGCCACTTATGATTGTGCGCTCGTATGAAGCGATCGCCTTTACGACGTTATCAGGAGTGGCGTCGCTTTGAAATACCTTTTGAAACTGTGCTTTATAACCTTGAAGGGCATTCAGTTTCGCAACTATTTCATCAGCCTTTGCTCCCATGTTCGCGCCAGTCCAAGCGGCAAGTGCTTGTTTTTCAAGCGAAGGACTCCTGCCGTCCCAATAGAATTCTTTCTGGTACCCAATGTTCCAAAGGGTGGGACTACTACGAGGCAATTGCTTGTTACCGGCACCGATCGCTTTTGGCAAACCATCGGTTAGACCATGCTCGCAAACGTGGCACGCGTAACACGACCTACTTCCGTCGACACTAAGGCGCTCATCAAAAAACAGTTGCCGGCCAAGCGCAACCTTCTCTGGGCTAAGCGCGTTGTCCGTGGGAATGGTCATCGCTTCGTAAGTTGTCAGCTGTGGCGGCAAGGGCTGGATGTCAGGAGTAAATCCGCCTGCGACGTCGGGTGTACTATGACTGTTACAACCAACCACCAATGTGAGACTTAACACAACACAAAGAATTGCAAAGGAAGCCAGAATCTTATTTATGCTCATAGTCTCTGCGAGTCGCTCGATACTCTCGCCCTCCGTTTTTGAAGAAACAATAGGTTTAAATTTTGCGGATTCTTACACTGGTCTACTCAAAATGTCTAGGGATTTTTGGACCAATTGGACCAATGAAGGTTTTGCTTTATTACCCTCTTTGCCTAATTTTGACGACTGTGTATGCTGGAAGGACAAATGCAGATACCTGGCTTAAATCTGAATCGAATGTCAAAAACCTTCTTACTGTTTGCCGGTCTCGTCTTAATGGCATCGTGCGGCTCGAACAAGGACAGTGCCCATACGACAGCGACTACTATTGTACCTCCACCACCGCATCAGGTCCTAAAAATTGAGTTTCGGGATGGACCAAGATCTCCGGCAACGTATGAAACCGGCGCGAATGTTGATGTAAACAAGCCGCTACTGCTGTTCAATCTGCCAGATGGAAAAGTGGTTTCCACCAACGAAGAGGTTGTAATTGATTTCTCGCTCGCCAACGCAACCTTAAAAGGCGATGGAGGCGACTATAGAGTGCGTTACATAATCGATGACGGAGAAATGCAGTGGCTCGATCGGTGGCAGCAGGTGGTTTTAACTGGATGGACGCCGGGCGATCATATGATTCGTATTGAGTTGATTGGCCCGGACGGATGGCCCTTTCGAAACGGCGATTTCAATGTGGTCACCAGAAAATTTGGAGTGCGCCCGCTCGGCGGCGCTTTGTAATACTAGCCACCAACCAACGAAAATCAAGGGTTCAAAAGCGCCGCCAGGCCGGCGCACTCCAAGATTTAATTCTTAATCTCAAAAACCTACTTTCCGAACCTCAGGATGTACTCATCGGAAGTAATGAAGGCTTTCACCATTTCGGCGTTGACGAAGTTTCCGTTGAACTGGTTCAGCTTGTTCAACCAGAACTCCCAACCGCGGAAGTCAGTATCCTGTGGATCGTCCGGGTTACGACGGAGATAACCAAAGTACTGCATCAGAACGAACGCGCGATTCCTTTCGTTGGAATTCATATCAGGATCTTCTGCGACTTTACGAAGGACGCTCGCACGACCTGGATTTCCGTTACCAGCGACTGTCAATTCATTGACCAATTGATCTCGCTCGGCTTGCGAAAGAACGCCCCCTGAGTTCTGATTCAGCTTGTCAACAAATTGGGCCGGCGTCAGAGAAAGTGGAAACGCGGTCAGGAAGCGTTGCGTTTGCACAAAGTCGAGCATATACGCGACCTTGTTGTTCTCAAGAATTATTTCCCAGTTGCCGATACCTACTTCGACACCTTGGCCAAGTCTTTGGCTGTCAGGTAAGAACTCCCGTAATCGCACGATTGGTACGGGAACAGAAACATTCGGCGATGTTGTATCGCCATAAGCAGCCTTG
>DATIBX010000136.1:0-3973 GCA_035457105.1 Pyrinomonadaceae bacterium | reverse complement strand
CTGAACGGTATATTCCAGGCGCAGACTGGCGGTGCGTTCACTGTTTACGACGGTAGCTCGGGTTCGACCAATCAGTGCTCCGCCAGCGGGACCAACTTCTGCCTGCCGGTAATCGTGGGCACCCAACTGCCCAGCATGACCCAGATACCAACCAGCACACCTAACAGCTTCACGCTGTACGGCGGGCTAAGCAACCTTTTCCAAACTCAGGACCAATTCTGCAACGAAGATCTCCTTTGCTCGGCGGAATTGGCGAATCTGCCCGAGTTCGCGAGGCTGCTATCACCGCGAAACATGTTCCGAACGCCAGGTTACTGGAACCTGGACATGTCGGTCCTAAAGAACTTCAACATGCCCTGGGAAGGGCATAAGATTCAGGTCAGGGCCGAGTTCTTCAATCTCACAAACCACTCGAACCTGTTCGTTAACGTTCTTACCAACCAATTCACCGGCGCAACGTCCGGATCGGGTGGTGAGGTGACGGCGTCCAAAGGCCTGCCGCCAGGCGGTGGCAAAGAGCGTCGCAACATCCAACTCGCTCTTCGCTACACGTGGTAGTCTATGGAGCAGAGACACGACTGGGAGCGGAACTACGTCCCTCCCAGTCGCGATGATAACTTCTTCTTGGGGGCAGACTGAAAGGTCTGTCCCCACTTTCTGCGTACGCTCGGGGTTTCCAAAATCCATTTGACATATTAGAATCACGGTCGTAGGAAGAAGTACCTTGTCTATCCTCGAATCCTTTCATCGTCGTTTCGCTAACCTGTCAGCGATAGTCTTGATTGTGGGCATTGCCAGTCTGCTCGCACACGATGATCGGGCCTACGCTCAGCAAAGCTCCAGCACATTGAGCATCCGAGTGAGCGAATGGAGCAATGAGCAACCAGTTTTTCAAGCCGAAGTCCGATTAGTGGCTTTCGGACGCGGAGTCTACTCGCACCGAGGTTATACCGATGGCGGCGGGCGCGTGGCTTTTATCGGTGTCAGGCGCGGCAGCTATCAATTGGAGGTGGAAAAGTACGGGTTTGAAACTGCCAAACAAACTATCGATACCGGCTATGGGCCCAACGAGAGTTTCTCGGTCAGCTTGCGCCGCCGTCCTGATTCAAACGAAATGGCTACGCCGCCCGCCAGCACTGTGTCCGCAACCAGCGCTGGCGCCCCAGTCGATGCCCAAAGTGAATACCAAGAAGGAATGCGAACGTTGAAGGATACTCCCGCAGAAGCGATCACACATTTTCGGAAAGCGACTGAGATCTACCCAAAATACGCCGAAGCACACGCAATGCTCGGGCTGGCGTACATGAAGCAGAAACAAAACCGCGAGGCCGCCGCAGCCTTGAACAAAGCGGTGGAGGCCGATCCGAAACTCGCCGTCGCGCATACCCTGCTGGGAAAAGTCTACCTGGAAGATAAAAAGTTCGATCAGGCTGAATCCTTGCTTATAAAGAGCATGCAACTAGATGCACAGGCATGGGACGCGCCCTACGAGTTGGCTCGCTGCTACTTCAACATGGGCAAGATCGACAAAGCTCTGACCGCCGCTAAACGCGCCCATGACGCCCCGAATGCAGCTTCCTCTACGCACCTTTTGCTGGTCGACATTTATCTACGTCAGGGGAAAAATAATGAAGCATTGCGCGAGCTACAGGAGTTTTCCAAGTCCGACCCGAACAGTAGCTTTATGCCTCGCGTTCGAGAAATGATCGAGAGACTGAGCAAACGAAACTGAATTCGGTCGATGGCCTCATTCATCGCTCAGAGGGCTCCAGCGAAGATCACCGGATTATGTGCGAGCGCAAGTTAATCCTCACATCGCTCGTTGTGGCGCTGCTGCTGTTGGCGTGCCAGTCACCTATCTTTTGCGCCCGGCCTTACCCCAACCGCGTCATTCTTATTCCGTACGAAGAAGCCCGACCAATTCTCGAAGCAATGGGCGATACGACCCCTGCCGAACTCAGGTCAGTGGACGCAGCCAGCTGGAGTAAGTGGGTTGCACGGCGCAACACAGAGATTCGCGCTCGGGTTATTCAGGGCGACGAAGACTCAATAGTGAACCTTCTCTTGTTCGGAACATCCTTTACCCTTCGACCTCGAATAACTTCCAGATATCTTAATCAGCTCACCGGTAAGAAATCCGTTTCTGAATCGCCGGAACTAGCTGGGTTTAGGGCTGCAATCGAGGCGCGCGCGGACGACCTCGCTAAAGCGCTGATTGCGCCCGGAAAAAACGAAAGGCTGTTGTTCGCTCGCGAGTTGATTCGCAGGACAAAGGGCTACGACGTGGTAACGCCCGCTGGACGCGAAGGTATAAAGCAGTATTTATTGGCAAACCTCGCCCGTGTCCTAAATGAGCAAACGGGATACGCCCGGGCCTTAGAATCAGCGCAACTGCTGAACGACGCTTCGGCTGAGTTCATCGAAAGATCAAAGCTGTACAGCAGTCGAGGGCTTTCATCCGATACCTCGTTGCTGCCAAACTTCGCTATCGAGAAGGCGCTGTTGTCAATCAAGACGCGGGGTTTGCTCGAGGCTCGCGGCGTTCGCCGCGTCGCGATTATCGGCCCTGGATTGGACTTCACGGACAAGCAGGATGGATATGATTTCTATCCCCAGCAAACCATTCAGCCCTTTGCCATCATTGACACGCTTCTGCGCCTCGGTCTTGCCAGTGCGAATAAATTGCGTGTCACGACCTTCGATCTCAGCCCACGCGTGAACGACCATCTTCGGCGGGCAGAGCAACGCGGGTTGCGCGGAGCGAGCTACATCATTCAACTGCCGCGCGACGCACAAGCCCGGTGGAGTCAGGAAGCGTCAGATTACTGGACAAGGTTCGGAAACCAGATCGGTACCGCGGCGACCCCTGCTGCTGCTCCGGCGGGTCTTGGGGAAGTCAAAGTGCGCGCCGTGCGGGTTCGGCCATCCGTTGCCGCACTCATTACTCCCGAAGACCTCAATATCGTGCTACAGCGACTGGTCCTTCCGCCGGGGGAGGAGTTTGATCTAGTGATCGCAACCAATATCTTCGTCTATTATGACGTCTTCGAACAGAGCCTCGCACTGACGAATGTCGCCCATATGCTGCGAGTGGGCGGGCTGCTCCTGTCAAACAATGCGCTGCTTGAGCTGCCTGCCACCGGCGTGCGCTCTGTTGACTACGAAACGGTCGTCTATTCGGACAGACCGAACGATGGCGATCACATAGTCTGGTATCAGCGCGTTGCTTCTCAGTGAACGGTTGATTCGTCTTCTTTGCCCGGCGGGCAAGAAGAAGAACGCGATGGCAAAGGTCAACTTAAACCACCAGTACGCGCCCCACCATCCAGGTTTCAATAGCCGCAGTACGCGATAGATTCCGGTCGCACCACTTTATCCCAACCGCTGTCAGTTCAATTTATTGAATTCCGACGGAATGGATGATTTCCAAAAACCTGAAATCGATCGGGCGCGTTTCGGAAGTTCACCGATTGCGAGCTCCTTTCTAAATCAACCATCTCGAAAGGTTTATCACAGTAGCAACAATCGACAACCAGCTGGACTAAGAGTTGCGTAAGAACGAGTCGACTAGTCGGAACATTACCCAGTGCAAATCGATTAGGCTACTCCGCGAGCCCAGTGTGGTTACGGAGGCGAACACATGGAGATAGATGTTTTTCTGGCATGTGCATTACAATTTAACGACGTTCAATCCCTTGGCCTTAAGGAAAGCAATCCGTCGTAACCGATGGCTGCTTGCTGGTCTGTCCGTCTTTCCTCTCTGGCCGTCACTTCAACGGAACGACTACCTGCTAACAGCGCGATTCCTGGAGCGCGTTGACGTAACTCGCTCGTGCAATGAAACAACAAGGAGGTTCGAGTAATGAAGAAATTCTGCTCTGTAGCAACTACTCTTTTGCTGCTGCTTTCTTTGAGCGCGCCCGTGTTTGCTCAAAGCGCAGGCAAAGGAGCTTTGACGGGCAACGTAATCGAC
>DATIBX010000135.1:0-4910 GCA_035457105.1 Pyrinomonadaceae bacterium | reverse complement strand
AGGTAGTGTTTTTCAAACTCTGCAATGACAGAAGCTTTTCTCTCTGCAAATGAAACGGGCTTGCTATCTGCACAGCCCTCCGTTTTTGGAATCGGTAAGTTTTCTGTGCGGAGCGTTTCCAGCTCGCTCAGCACTGTCAGTTGTTGAATTACGTTCTGGAGTTCACGCACATTGCCCGGCCAGTTATAACGACACAACGCATCCATCACTTCGGAAGATAAGGGTGGTGAATTTCGGCCCGCTCGCTCCGAATACACTCTCCAGAAATGAGCTGCGAGCAACGGAATATCTGACTTTCGTTGACGAAGCGGCGGCAGCGCGAGGCTAATTACGGCCAAACGATAGTAGAGATCCTCGCGAAAAGTTCCATCCTGAATCTTTAACGGCAACTCGATGTTGGTCGATGCGAGGATCCAAACGTTCGCCTGTTTGGGCCTTGCAGATCCGACCGGGTAATAAACCTGGTCCTGAAGAAACCGTAACAATTTGACCTGATTCGTGAGGCTGAGAGTTTCCACCTCATCGAGGAAGAGTGTGCCGCCTTCGGCTTCGGCGATTAGTCCGGGTTCAGCACTGACCGCACCTGTGAACGCACCGCGGCGATGTCCATAAAGCTCGCTTTCAAAAAGATCCGTGGGAATCGCTCCGCAATTAACCGGCAGAAATGGCTTCGCTGCGCGTGGACTCGAGTAATGCAGCGCTCGCGCAAATTGCTCTTTGCCAGTACCGGTTTCGCCGGTGAGGAGTACGGTCGAATCGAAACGAGCAACAATCGGAATCCTGCGTTTCAGATGCACCATCTTGGGGTCTTCACCAAGTATTTGGGCCAAACCACACACGCCGGTCGCGTTATTTATCGCGGTATTTCGGTGGCCTGTGTTAAGTAGCCGGCGCACACGTAAGAGCACTTCGTTCTCTTGAAAGGGAGTAAACAAAAAGTCCTGAGACTTTTCGAGACCGTCCGCCAGACCATTCGTCAGAATGTCTGCGCTCCCCACTGTCATAACGGAAGTTCGAACGTCCAGGGAATTAAATTCCCTAAGGAATGCGGCCGTTTCTTCTCTGTTAGCAGGCAGGATCGCGATTAATAGTTGAGGTGGTACACCTTGCGCAGACTCTGCGTTATTGAGGCGTCCGCAGACCTGTTTGACGTTAAGAGTTTTATCGCATTCGATGAGGTGTTTGATTCTTGAGCCGGTCTCTTGATCTTGGGGAGCAGAGAAAATCAGGATATTGGACCGCAGCATGGACTTAAAACCTTTTCCGTTGAGAACTTGATGACCCGCGAGAAGTGACTATTCCGACAGAGGTTAGTTGGCCAATTTTGGAGTACTCCCAACCGGGGGAGGTCGGGATTAAGTGACTGACCTGAGCTTAGGCGGTGAGGAACATAAAGTATGAACCACGAAAAGTCAATAAAAGTTTCTTTATCCACAGATTACACAGATTAATTTCCGAATCTGCGTAATATGTGGATAGCGTTTTTACTGTGGCGGTTCGAAGTCACCACTCTGGGCCATCTTTTTGAGACTCAGGCTCGGTACAAAGTCGGGTTCACCGCGATAGATGTCCTCAATGTCCTCTTCGCTAAACTCGACAAGCTGCGAAGCCGCGATCGAATCACCGTTACCGGCTGCCCACGCCGACGTCCAGAGATCTGCGAGCAAAAACACGCTTTCCGCTAAGGAATGCTCGGTGGCATTTCTCACCGTATCGTTGTTCCATAGTTGTTTTGCTCTGGTCTTTGGACCAAGCGAGGGATCGTCAGCATTGATGATAGTAGTTGGCTTGAGTGCCTTGTGTGATTGATACATCAGCTCGACGGTTTCAACCGCAGCATCATAACCGCTCTGGATGTTCCGGTTGTGCGGATTACCCTGATTGAGTATGTCATTCACTCTCGCGAGGGCCGTGGGCGTATCAATCTCCAGCATTTTTTCTTCGTAGATGCTGTGAATCAAGTATTCACGTGTTTCCTTGAAGGCAGCGAATTTGGCACTGCTTCTGGGATATGGGTACTTTCGACCCTGGACAGTCTTCATCGGCGGCACGCCATGGTGCATGTACGAACAATGCAAAGGTTGAGAAGCGTCGCCGACGTAGTGGCCGAGCACGCCTGCCGCGCAAACGAAGTGAATTACGTCCTTGTTCTTTAAGTATTGGACCATCGCCTCCCATAACTGCCAGACGCGGAAGGGCAACGCTCCTTCTTCAGGCCCAACACTTGAAGCTGCGAATCCATCGAAATATGCTTTCCACTTTTTGGCCGAGACGTTCTTATGATTTGTATGGCACTTTTGCAACATCGTGTCGCCGCCGTTAATGGAAAAAATGTCGACGTCTGCAAAGTGCTGGATGCCTTCGTTGGGGTGGGCATTGGAAATAACCCAAACATAATCCGGCACATCTGCAAGCGGCACGAATGCGCCACGTCCCATAGTAAATGCCGAGCCTTCTCCCAGGGTCTCGTCGCCAAAGCCGATGCGCGCCTGATTTTTACGCATCAGTTTTTCAAGTCGTCCTGCGAGCTGATCGCATGCCTTCCAACCGATAGCGAAGTGACCGAGTTTCCCCCAATACTCGTCATGCCCAATGCTCCAGTCGCGAACTATTCCGACGTCCAGAGCGCGACAGATAGTTGAGATGAAACTCCCCAGTGCAAAAGCACTAGATGATTTATCCGCGTCTTTAAATCTTTGCCCACCCCATTGCATAGCGATAGGCCGCAAGCGTCGAGCTCGCTCTCCTCTTTCCGCGGCAGTGTGCTGTGCGATGTCCTCGTGACCTTCCGGAATCGATTCAGGTGGATCGTAGAACCAGATTGTTCCCGAGTCGCCACCCCTGGTGAATGGCGCGAGTGAAGTGTTCTCCTCGTCCTGAGCGCGAGGGCCGATAAGCACATCAGTGGTGTAATCGTACCCACCAAGCGATTCGTAACGATAGAAGAGCGCCTGTATTTCGCCCTCGATAACTCCGCTGGAGCCACCGAATGCACGCACAGGACAACCAATGAGATCGAGTGTGGTGGTTTGCTCGGTGGCGTTGAAAGGCGGGCCAATCTCGCCGATTCCGAAAACCTGAGACGTCCAGTCTTCATAGTTGTCGATGCGTACCAGACCGGCATCAAGAGTCAAATACGTCTTTTCGCAACCCCACGCCGGAAAGACGTCAGGAAACGGAATGCGCGTCACGCCCATGTCGGCACATCTGCCGACGGGATGGTAACTCTCGCGTATGTAAGCACTGATAACATCGCCGCCCGCGCCTGCTACGTGGCGATTGGTTAACGCGTAATACGACCCTTCCTTCGAGACTAGACAAGCAAACGTGCCATAGCTCTCCGTGCCCTGATGTTTTCGAAGGCAGGAGTAACCGCCGCCAAGCATTGGGCTAACGGTTGATGGACCAGGAACAGGCGGCGGCGGTGCTTCATCAGGCCGCGCCTCGATGACGCAAGTCGGCACTACTCTTCCATCAGCGAGGTAGAGTGTGCGGGGCACGACTTGATTACCAAGCGAGTTGGGATCTTCCCATTGCTTAACAAAGACGAGAACTGCCGGCCATGACCACGGTCTCACAATCGAATTACCCAACGTTCGGGGTGTAGTGGGTTTTTTGACGTTTTTAGGCCGCGGCATATCGGGAGGGTTCTCCGCGTACCAATCGTCTTTATGAATGCGATAGCGACCGATGGCAGTGGCAACCACGTGCTCGAGACTTGCGAGATAGACGTGGTAAGCGTCACGCGCATCGAGCAGATCGTGCACTGACAGCGAGGAATAATCGCGGCGTGGTGGAAAGGAATGGGGAATGGGCAGTGGCTTAGGAGTCTCCGGTTTTTGCATTTAGTTACGGTTCCCTCTTCTGATCAGAATTCCGCCAAACTTCCGTTGGCGGATGTTTCAAGTCCCTTTTTTACGGCTTTGCCTCAAAGTTCAATTCGCCACTTGGACACAGTCAGTACCGTCCGCGGTAGCGGATGGGTACGTCGTGGACACGCCAATCTAAGGGGCCTGCGGCGCACCCATCCGCTACCGCGGACGGTACTGACTGTGTCCAAGTCCGACGTCCCACTTTGAGGCAAAGCTGCTACTACAAAATTTAGACCAGCTTGGACCCTCAGTTTGAGTTGCCCTCGGGTGGTTTAGTCAACTCCGCTTGCACGTCGTCATAGTGCTTTCCTGCTTCGTTGTATCCGCTCGTCGCTTCCCTGACGCCTACCTGGTTGTCGGCTTTCTTGAATGCGTCCTTGGCCTTGTTGTAAAAGGAAATCGAAGTCTTGTACTTTTTGGCTGCATCGTTCAGATCCTTGTCTTCCTCTCTGTTTTTACCCCATTCGAAATAAAGCATAGCGGTCTTACTGAGCGCTTGACCCAACTGGTTGGACAAGGTTGGTTCCTTAATCAGGATCTGGACCGCCTTGTCGTATTCATCTTTCGACGCAGGGTAAAGTCCACGCTTTAACGCTATGTCTCCGAGACTCGTATGCGTTCGAGCGACTGCCGGAAGATCTCTTTGTTCTTCGTAGGTTTGGAGTAGTCTTCGAAACTTCGCTTCTGCTTCATCGAGCTTTCCGAAACCTAACGATGTATAGGCCTGGCTTAAGAGAGAAGCCTGTTCAATTTTACGGTCCCTCGCGTTGAGTTCAGCGTACTGTTGCTCCAAATAAACGTTAAGCTTTGCCAACTCGATCGCATTGCCCTCTGCCTGTTTGCGAGCGGTCCTCGCCTGCAGACCTAACACCACCGCGAGAGTCAAAGCGACGGCGCCGAGGACAGTGACTGTGCCGATCAACTTCGTCAACTTTCGAAACAGTCTCGCTGTTTTCGCTTCCTGTTCGAGTCGCTGCTCACGTTCCTGATTCTCTTTTGCTTTTGTTTCGCTCAGTTGTCTGCTGGCGCGCAGGTATG
>DATIBX010000134.1:0-4231 GCA_035457105.1 Pyrinomonadaceae bacterium | reverse complement strand
AGAGATTCGCAGCGAGATGAACTTCGATCAGATCGTCGGCGACAGTCCCGCACTGAGGCAGGTCCTGGAGCTGGTCCAAACAGTCGCGCCCAGTGATTCCACGGTGCTGCTGCTCGGCGAGACTGGAACGGGAAAGGAACTGATCGCGCGTGCGATTCACGATCATAGTCGTCGCAAAAATCGCACCTTCGTGAAGCTCAATTGCGCGGCCATTCCTACCGGACTGTTCGAGAGCGAATTGTTCGGGCATGAAAAAGGTGCCTTCACCGGCGCGATCAGCCAGAATTCACCATGTAGTGATAGTGCAAATACCATGCGGTCGTTGTCGTTGGTAGGAGGCTGTCTTCAGGTGGCTCGATAGCAGAGTGTTGATTGAGTGCTGGCTCAAACTCATTCCGGTAAAAGTTGCGCACCTGTGCCTGCAACTCAGGTGTAACTCGTTCGCGGTCGATTTGCCGGTACGCCGACAGAAGTTCTTTTGCTGCCTGAGTCATGTCTTCTGATGAGGACAGGCTTAGCACCTCATTGCGTGCGGACTTAAGGACGTTTTGGACCAGCGCTGACTTCGACCGCTGCATTCCCATAAGCTCGCGCTCCGCGCAGTCACGAAGGCTCTCACGCGCGCTTACATAGCCAATCGAGGAAATCGTGCCGATAGCGACTAAAGTAAGAAGAACAAAGGCAGCAATCAGTTTTGACTGGACACTGAGCGAGCGGGGATAGTACCTGCGCAGCTTGTTTCGGGGAGCACCAGTGTTGCGTGTTGAACTACTCACTTTCAGCCTTCCTGAAGTTGTGGTGCAACGGCACCGAGTGATGGTTGTTCCGTCGGCGCAGTCAACCGGCTGTACTCACGCAAAAGCAAAATGGCCACGCCGATTGCCATCAACACAAACGCGATGTTGGACAGGGCAAAACTTGTTACGCTGAAGCTCAAGATGTGTGTCCCTACGAACACTACACCCGCGGCCAGCATGTCTCCGCTTCTTACAAAAAAGGTGTCGATGGCCTGCTTCGCTTTGTATTTCTCTTCGCGACTGGTCGGGAGCCACATCATCTGCTTGCCGGTATTCATGACGGAGTAATCAGTACTGTTCTCCGCAATCTTCACGTACAGCAAGACGGATAGCCCCGCGCCAACTGACGCCAGGCCGTACGCGCTTAGCGCCACGAGCGGTAACGCGAGCAGGACGCCTTGCATGCCGAATTTTTTTACGATGCGCGACACAATGAACGCCTGAATGAGGATGGTAGCCACATTGGTCCAGAAGAAGTATGTGCCGTAGAAAGTACCTATGAAGGCCTCTTTGTTGAAGGTCGGATCAGTAGCCAGTTGTGCATTACCCATGTTCACAACGGCCTGACCCAGAATGTATTCACCAACCGTATTTACTATGTTCAGAAGAACCAGAAAGAGTGCGATGTATCGCAGGTAAGGACTCTTTAATACGAGAGCGAAACCATTGCCTTTCTTCATCGGCTCCCGTGCGGGCGCAGTACTCCCAGCAACGCGTTTATTCACCACCCTGTAGAGGACTAGATGCAGCAAGAGGAATCCTGCGGCGATCTGCATCATCACATAGGGACTTAGATCAAAACCAAATAATCGTTCTGCGAGCGCGGCTCCGAGAGGCGCACCCGCCGCTGAACCAACTGCGATAAGCGGGAACAAACGATCTCCATCGTCCTTGGCATAGATCTCGTTTGCGTAAGACCAGAACTGCGCGATCGTTGTGAGACTAAAGATGCCAACCCACACGAAGAAGATGAAGCCAAGATGAGGAAATCCTAGCTGCCCAGCGAAGTAGAAGAACTGGATACAAGCGACAAAGAAGAGGATCACCGCCATGAGAAACTGTTGGCGCGGTAGTTTCGAGGCGACCCATCCATAGACAGGCACATATAGGATGAGGGTCAGAGCCTGAGCAGCTGCAGCATACGACTTGAGCTGCGCACCACCTGCCATCAGGATGAGTGGTTCTCTTACCGTCTTCAGTACGTAGTAGCCGACGAGTAGTAGAAACACGTTAGAGAACATCAGCAGAACTGTTCCGCCTTCACCCGGTCGGACGTCACCAAAGATCCCAAGAAGACGATCAATTGGACCAGGATTCTGGTTCTCACTCATGTTCGTTTACCTCTCATTAGGTCCCGACAGGTTTGTTAGTGATAGATCGTCGCAGTTAAAACCAAACCCCTAAGGTGGCCATCGAAGCCCACGACATTGTTTGAATCGTCAGCATTGAGACCCAACCATCGATAACCTCCACCGAGCGAAAACTTTTTGTTCAGACGAAAATCGACCAATGCATCGGCGCTCCATGCGAACTGGGAACCTACGCCGGAAAACCCTACTGTGTATTTCCCGATAAGTGTGACGGCCTTGTGCGGACGCGCCTTAACACGATTTCCGATAAAGGCCCCAAGCAGATTTCTGCTGCCTTCGACCGTTGGCAGATTCCGTGGTTCCAACTCGAGACCAAAGTGCACATATCGTCCACCACCTAGTACTTCGGCGGAAAAAACTGGTGGCAGAGGATCACTGTCAGTCGCATCCTTGTTTGCCACACGGGCAAATTCGTAGGAGAGCCCAAACTCAAAAAGATTCAAGGTTGGCTCAACTTCTACGGAGCTGACTCCCAGGGGGCCGGACGCAGTGGTTCCGAGGTTTACATAGTTCTCATCAAACATCAGCGACCAACGATTCTTTTTGGCTTCAACCTGGACCGCAGCGGCGAAGTCGAGCATTCCGAGAACCGATGTTGAACTCTGGCCTGTATCTGCGGTGGTGTTTCGAACTCGAAGGCGACCGTAGATTCCCGCGGCCCACACGTAGGGCCTAATTTCCATGTGCCAACTATCGTCGTCGCTTCCCTGGGGACTGGAAGGTATTGCCGTGTTAATGCGTTCAGCTTTTTTAGAAAATAGCGTAGCGGTTTTAGCAGACAGATCCGGTAGCACAACTCGCGTAGCCTGGACCTGATCACTATCAGTGTCGTTCACTTTACTATTAGGAATTTCCTGACCGTTTACTCTTACAGCCCAAAGAATTACCGAGGTAATGATCATTGCAACGTGGGCCAAGCGTATTTTGGTTATTGTTTTCAAAGCCTTCTCCTTTAGATATTCGACATGATGGGCTGCCAAAGCTTTGCAACGATAAGTTTCGTCGATAGCTTCTTACTTCAAATTCTTTTCAGCGCTGGATGGTCTTATGGGTAGTCCAGCCCGAGCATTTGGTATATGTCTACACACCTGCAAAATGGTCCAAGCCTTGGCAGAATAATCTCGATCACAGGGTACCAAGCGATGAAGAGCGAGGTAACTGTCAGTATTGCCAGTGCAAGAAAGGTTATTAACTTAGATAGGAGATCGAGTCGTAGGTGATTCTGGTGACTTCACCTTCGACAAGTGTGTCTTGAATACCTTTTGCGAAGGGACACGATGTCAAATCGCGTCCCCTCCACAAGAGGTCCCTTACTGATGCGCCATCATCACGCGTAGTTCAGCTTCAGCGTCCTTGATCATTTCGCCACTGACTTCCACAGTCGCGCTGTATAGCGTTCCCGTGAACTTGAATGGTGATTTGTACTTGTCCCAAACGGGGGATCCGCTGTCCGCGCCACAAACAAAGCCACCGCCAAGACCGAGCGAGAGAGGCATTGTGAGGGGAACGTCGACATCACCAACCAGCTTGCCGTCGATATAAAGCTGCGCATTGCCAGGTGAGCCCATGCCTTTCGCGATATCGGGCTGGCCCGTCAGTTCAAATTCAAGGCGCAGTTTGTGACGACCCTCAGGCACGTCAACTTCGGATGCAACGTGATAAAAGTTGCTGCCAACGTAGTTGTAAACGTACTGAAGCTTCCCTTCCTGTATGTAGAATGAGAATCCGCCCTGCACATCACCTGCAGAAAGCAACGCACCCTCGGCCCCACCCTTCGGAATCTCTACATCAGCCGTAACGCTGAAGGGGCGGTTAAGCACTGCTGGTGCGGCGTTGATGGGAACAGCCTGCGTGCCTGGATAGTAGGAGTAACTTGATCGAGCTTCGGCAATCTGCGGCCGCGGGTCGGCGAAGCGAAGAGTGCCGCGACTATCTACGGGCAACACGTTGTACTTTCCGGCCTCCACGTACCACGTACCGATCATCTCAATCAGCTTTGCTTTGTTCTCGGCCGCAAGATCGTGATTCTCAGCGAAGTCTTCACTGATGTTGTAAAGCTCCCAG
>DATIBX010000133.1:0-4836 GCA_035457105.1 Pyrinomonadaceae bacterium | reverse complement strand
CATTGCGAGGAGTTCATCAATGGCTTCGCCGATGGCTACGACACGATCGTGGGCGAACGAGGCGTGAAACTATCGGGTGGACAACGTCAACGTGTTGCGATCGCCCGCGCAATCCTGGCAGAGCCGAAGATCTTGATTCTCGATGAAGCGACGTCGAGTTTGGATAGCGAGAGTGAAGCGATGATCCAGGATGGGTTGCAATCGTTGCGGCGTGGACGAACTACTTTCGTCATCGCTCACCGTCTTTCGACCATTCGGAGTGCTGATCAGATACTGGTCCTGGAAGCGGGTGAGATCGTTGAACGTGGTACACATGAAGAGTTGCTCGTGAGAGAAGGTAGATACAAACAGTTGTATGACAAGCAGTATCACTTCGAGAGGAACCGCTTCATCAATCCAGGCGAGGACTTCACGCCCGAGCCTCAAAAAGTCAGACCCGAGCCCCGAGAAACATCAACTGTTCCTAATCTTTAGTCATAGCGAAGGCGTGGACAAAGAATCTCCCCAACCTGGTAGTCATTTAAGCCCCACTCATCTCACGCCAGATCCATCGGCCCAGATCGAGCACCAACCTGACGACCAACGCCGCTCATGGAACTGGTTCACACTCGACTTCACTGCACTACGCGAGTCCCGCGAGTTTCGGCTGCTCTACCTCGGTCAGTCAATTACGTTTTTTGGCTCGATGATGACTTTCGTCGCTTTGCCCTGGCAGGTGTTTCATTTGACGAAGTCCTCTTTCACGGTCGGCATGTTAGGAGTGGTGGAGTTCATCGCCGTTCTCTTCATGGGATTCGTCGGCGGCGCACTTGCTGACTACTTTGACCGGCGTCTCATGGTCCGTCTTACCGAGGCGGCATTGGCGGCGGGATCGATTGTCTTAATAATCAATGCGCGTTTGCCACGACCACAGGTCTGGGTATTGTTCGCGTGCGCCGCTGTCTTCGCTGCCTTAACTGCATTGCAACGTCCGTCATTGGAAGCGTTGATCCCGCGCATCGTGAAGCCCGAGCAGATGCCATCGGTGGCAGCGCTTCAGGCTTTCCGCGGTAGCGTCGCGATGATTGGTGGTCCTGCATTGGGAGGTTTGCTGGTTGTTACCTTTGGTCCAGCGCTCGCTTTTTCAGCAGATCTATTTACCTTCCTGGTATCGCTAATTGCGCTGGCGTTAATGCAGGCGGTGCCACCGCCGCCCGAGGCAGATCGGCCGGGACTCAAATCAATGATTGACGGATTGCGTTACGCGCGCAGCCGTCAAGAGTTGCTGGGCACGTACCTCGTCGATATGAATGCGATGTTCTTTGGCATCCCAATGGCACTGTTTCCGGCAATTGCTGAGAGGTACGGCGGTGCTTCAATAGGTTTCCTCTATGCGGCACCGGCGATGGGATCGCTTGTGATATCGCTAATGCTCGGTTGGACCAATCGGGTCCACCGGCATGGATTGGCCGTGGGAATTGCAGCTGCTTGTTGGGGACTGGCAATCATCGCATTCGGTTTCGCCGGACGCTTGTGGCTGGCGCTCTTGTGCCTGGCCGTCGCTGGGGCTTCGGACATGATTAGCGGAGTGTTTCGCATGATCATCTGGAACCAGACAATCCCCGATCACTTGCGCGGCCGGCTCGCGGGAATCGAATTAATTAGCTATCACACTGGACCAATGTTGGGGAATGCGGAGTCAGGCATCGTTGCGAGCATCTTCGGCATTCGCGCAACTGTAGTTTCTGGTGGCGTCCTTTGCGTATTGGGAACCGCCCTGCTGCTGTTGGCACTGCCGGGCTTTCGAGCCTACGACGGTCGCATTGGGCTAAGGCGAAAGCAGGAAGAAGAAGAGGCACGAGCTGGCTCGTTGGAGCGCGCAGTTTAGCTTGGTTCGCAAGCTCAGTAACGGAGGAGCTCACGGAAGTGCAAGTGCGCGCCCAGATGTGCGAATCGTGTCCTAATCCGCGGCCTCTCTGTGCGACCCTTGTGGTAAGTGGTCTACATGTTGGAACAGGAGACGTCAACTAGGTGGTGATAGGCCGAGGAGACTCCGCCCTGGGCCTATGGGTATGGGCCGAAACGGTTGCGATACTCTTTTGAGGTAAGGAACGCTTTCACCATATCAGCCTGGACGAAGTTTCCGTTGAATTGATTTAGTTTTGTTAACCAAAAGTCGTAGCCCGTATAGTCTGTATCCTGTGGATCATTGGGATTCCGTCGCAGGTAGCCGAAGAATTGCATTAGGACAAAAGCACGGTTTGATTCGGCACTTCTTAGATCTTCATCTTCAGCTACAGCTCGCAATATTTGTCCCCGTGTTTTAGCGCCCGATGAAAGATCATTAACGAGCTGATTCCGTTCTGCTATTGAGAGCGGGTTTCCTGCGTTTGCATTCAAGATATCCACGAACTGCCCGGCGCTCATTGACGTTGGAAAGGCGGCAGTGAATCGTGCTCGCTGTACGAACTCTGCGGCAAAGGCCTGCTTGTTGTTTTCGAGCACAATCTTCCATGCATTACCCTCGTCCACGACTACGCCTAACCCGAGTCTTTGAGTATCGGCGAGAAACTCGTTGAGTCGGACTATGGGAACAGTCAATTGATGAGGAGCGGGAAGAATAGATGTTCCGATGCCACTGCCGTATGCGACCCTGTAAAATCGCTCAACCAGGTAGCCCGTTTGCTGAAACTCAGTGGACAAGAAGAAGGCTGCAGACACGTTAATTCTCTTGACCTCGATACAAACATCATCTGCTCCACAAGAAGTGATTTCATTTGTCCAGAAAGCCAATCCCTTTGTGTCGGGTTCTCGATTGAGAAAATCCAGGTATTGCTGGCGCACGTAAAACGGAGCACTATCAATGGGGTTGGTGCCCGTGGAGGCTTCATTGTCATTGATCGTAATTGTTGCCGTAGCGGGTGTACCAATTGTGGCCCCGGTTGGATTACTAAGCGAAAGCTTGAACGTTTCCGGTGTTTCGGCATAGACATCATCAATGATCGGAATTGACAATATCTTCGTTGATTCGCCCGAGGCAAACTGTAGAGTTCCAAGCGTTATAAGATAATCGCAACGGGATGAAGCGCTTCCGTTGACCGTCTCGCATTTGTTGGCTCCAGCAGTGTCGCTGGTCGAGTAGTCGACGCTAGCGGGCCCACTCGAGTCGCTGCGATTGATACTGACGTTGATGTGATCGGATCCCTCTGCACCCACAAAATTCGTTTGGGTGAATTGGATCGTATTTGCCGGATCAAAATTTGCAGTTTGATTGATAGGACCATTGACTGTGATCATTACCGGATTTGTGCTGCCGGTGAAGGAGCCTGTTCCGGATCCGGTCCAACCAGCAAAAAGGAAATTGCTGGAAGACGTAGCGCTGATCTGAACAGTCTGCCCGCTATTAAAGAAACCGCTGGCTGGAGAAACGTTTCCACCCGGGCCGTGGGCCATCGTTAGGAAGAATTCAGTGGTGAAGTTAGCAGTGAATGTGGGGCCAGAATTTGAGGCGGTAACTTGATGTGATAGAACACCCGCATCACTCCAGTTACTGAAAACAAACTGAGTACCGGTCGGACCGGGTTGTGTCGGAGTAGTAGAAATCGTATGGGATGAGCCAGGTATCCATTGCACTGTCTGCGGCGCCGTTATTGTTGGACCATTATCTATGGAGACTCCAAGTCCCGTGGGATTGGTCTGCACCGTGACTTGAACCGGAGTTTGGAAGCTCAATATTGAGCCGCGACCAGTGCCGCCGCCGCTCGTGCCGGCCATGCGGAAGAAGTAGGTTGTTCCGGGCGTGAGACCGTTCAGTGAAGTTGAAACTGATTGCGCAACAGTTCCTGAGCCCGCGGCTTGCAGCGGTGTTTGATTGAGGAGAGACTGCGCACTGGTTCCCCATTCGAAGAACCCATTAGTGGCTACTCCATTCGGATTGACGGTGCCGTTTAAAGTTCCGGTTGTTGTCGTTACTGTTGTAGCGCCGAGCGTGATGGCAGTGGGCGCAAGTTGAGCTACATCGTCGTTTTGTATTGTGCCTGTTCCCGTGCTGTTAATGATTACCACATTCACGGGATTGCTGAGCAATAGCGAAAAGGTCTCATCCTGTTCAAACGTATTGTCGCCTTTTATCGTAACCGTGACGTTCTTCGTTGTTTCCCCAGGTGCGAATATGATTTGTGTTGGCAGGATTGGTTGATAGTCGTTATTTGCGGCAGTTGCTGTGCCGTCAGATGTGTTTACGGTAACGCTGACCTGTTGGCTCGAAGCCATGCCAAGAGTGAGCGTGAAATCGAGGTTTGTCGTAGTGCCAAGGGCGCCCTCTTGTTTAGTGGGATTGCTGACAGAAAGGTTTGGAGTGGCAGTGAACGTAGTGAAGACACTACCGGCCAGTTCGAGAATACAAAAATTCTTTAGTCCATCCTGACATGATCCTGACGTTGTGGCGCCCGCGACCGAGGCGGCTACGCGGTAGTCACCAAGGTACGATCCGCTACCGCAGTCGAACCCAACTGAACCATCACCATTCGAAAAGAGTGAGCAGCCGCCGCCACCACAGGCCACGCCTGGCGAGTAGGTACATTTCGTGACTGACACACCGGCTGTGCTGGAGAGGTTCAAGATCCTGCCGGAAATATTGTAGACCGGGCTGCTGATTAAGAAATCTGCGTTAGTTGCGCTCGAAGAAAAAATCTGAGTTGTCGGAGAATTGATGGCTCTATTGGCCTTAACCATGATGCTTTCGCCAACTGGAAAATAGAAAGTAAAAGGCGTAGGGAACGCTCCAAAGCTGCCGTTGCAGAAGCTCGTCATCTGACCGGTAACTCCTCCGCCTACGTCACGGCCGTTTATATTTAT
>DATIBX010000132.1:0-4331 GCA_035457105.1 Pyrinomonadaceae bacterium | reverse complement strand
CATTTTCCGGGAGGCCCGCCCGAGTGAGGTCATCGAGTGCGGCATCCGCACATTCCGAGCCGTCGTAACCGATGAGTATCTTCATTCGTTCCGACAATCTTGTTTCACCAGCCAATCCGGGGCGACGCAAAGTCACAGACTACGTCACACCAACTCTTCTGCATAACTTTCAGCGCAAACCTTGTACCGCAAGGTAAAGCGCAAGAACGGCGGGAAACAAGCGCTGATCCAAGCTTATTTTGAGGACTCTTCCGCAGTTTGATTGGTGCGGGCTGCGTGGGTTCGCGCAGTGAAGACTGAATAAACTTTGCTAAGAGGAAGTGGAAGAAATTGCTATTGCTGGAGCAATTTCAAACCTTCAACCAGGGGCGGAAATTCTGTGAGAACATCCTTTTTTACACCCCAGGTCGTAAACATGTAGCCCAGTATTCCTGGGCCAACGTTCAACTGTGCGAACTTTATGAGATTCCTGGTTGCATCCACGTCCTTCCAGCCGGCTGGTAGTACTCGAAACCCTTTATCGATGAACATCGGAATAGAAGGATAAGTCTCTCTCACTTCGTAGTGCCACGGACAAATGATGATGTCTTTTGGAATCGCATCGATCGCCGCCGCGGTCCCATTCGTTGCAGCTTCCCATTCGCCGAAGTCGAATTTCTTGCCATCAATCAAACGGTCGCCCCACATAAGCATCTCGACCTGTCGCTTACGAACAAGATGCGCGTGAATTCTCTTAACCGCATCAGCAAAGAGGAGTGCGGGATCTTTCCCTTTGGTTGACGGAGACATTTCCGACCCAAGGAGGAAAATTTCATCCATGCCGACATGGAAAGCCTCAGCCTGAAAGGCATCGATCAACTCATCCATCAACTGAAAAACTATGGGCCACACTTTTTGGTTGAGAGGATCCCATTCTCGACAGTAGATCCCCTCATTATTCGGAAATGCTTTAGGAGTTAGATCGAACTCCGGATAAACAGTAAGGAGAGGATAGGTGGTCGCTTTCCACGACTGGTGCCCCAACGATTGAAACTCAGGAATCAAACGGATTTTGAACCTTTTACAGGCGGCGGCGAACCTTCTGGCTCCATCGCGTGTTATCGGATTCGACCCCTGTCTTAGTTCTGGATGAGACTTGAAAGCAAAACTGTAATCAACTTCGAGAATTATTACGTTGATTCCCTGCTTCGAGAGCGGCTCCAAATTCTGAGCGAGGAGTTCGAGGTCACTATCGGTGTTGTAATCAAGCAGGTGCACAGCGCGCCACGGCTGCCCGGGCTTTGCGTTTGCGCTAACGGAGCAGGCGCAAATTAGAAGTAGTGCGGAAATGAATAAACGACGGCTCATTCGTCACCTTGAAGTTTCGTGTCGCGTAAGAAAATAACATCTCTCTTACCGAACGACGAGCGAAACTTCTCTGTGCCGCCTTTGTGGCCTTTGTGCCTCTGTGTTGGGGTCTCAATTTGTAAGACCAACAACACGGAGACACAGAGAACACAAAGGTTGCACGGAGAAATCCCGTCTAATTACTAATTCGTTTCTAATCTTTACGGCATTCCGAGAGAGACAAGAACAATAGTGTGTTACTGTCAGCTTAACTTCTTACTATTAAGCAAAACCTGTTCGTTTCTTGCAAAGAAAGACTGGATTAGGACACTTACTAGCGGGTGAGGTGTGAATTAACGAACTTACTATTTTCGAGCCAATATCTTTACTCGAGATAGTGTTCACTTAAACTCGACTTCAAAGCGTCGGGCACCCCATACCAGGGTGCCTGGACCAGAGCGGCTGAGGCAAAGTCATGGGATCCAATCCTCGAAAACAACCATCTCTTACTTTCAATCTCGTAGCGCCAGCGGTAATACGGTCCATCAGCGCGCCGGCTATAAAAGGTTGGATATACACAATACGGATCGGGGAAACCTTTGACCTCTGTGTATACGCGAAGACCGTTCATCGTCTTATCTTTCATTGCCACCGGTTATTAAAGACAGCTATTCAGCCTTCCTGAGGCCCGTTGCGGCATTGTACGAGTTGATGTGCATAGTTTCATCAGCGTCACGCCGAAGAAAAACTGAAGAGATAAGAAAACCGACAATGCACGCACAAGCCAGCATGGCCATGGCCCATAAGAGATGGCCCAGACCGCCTTGCTTGCTCGGAGCGCCGGTAGTATCGGCAAACGTAACAAATCGATAAAATTGCCAGGCAGCGATGCTAGTCAAAACCATCATTACGAGTATTGAACCCGCAACATTCTTCTTGTTCTGTCTCACATAAGTCATTCGTGATCTCCTGAAAACGCGGCCTGCTTTCTATCTGCGCGAGCGTTTCTATGGGTTCGGTAGGATCAGGCTGCTGCCGCGAGGTGAAAGGAAGGAATGGCAAGCTCAAACGTCTTTACCATCGGAGTTCCTTCGACAACGTCGGCCAATAATTTCAGGGTTTGCAAGTATCCGGTCTTATCGTAGTTTGCCTCGTCCGCTTGAGAATTCCAGAGGCTGTTAACAACTACGCTGGAACGTTCGGGATTCATATGAATGGTCTCGCTCAAAAAACCATGCTGCTCACGCAGAATGGCATTAACGACCGTCTGGTTGAGTCGAATAAACTCCGAGGCGGCGTCGGACTTCAGCTTCATCGTGACTTGCCGACCGAACATTTTTTTGCTCCTGGTTGTAGTGGAGTGCTGTTGACTTCAGGTGGTCTGGATGATTCCAGAAGAGCTGAGAAGGGAGCGAGCGAGACTCGATTCACTTTAACCTTACGCTCGCATTACCTAAGTGTCAATGACGGCTTACGAAGCACCGGACGATCGACTGGAAACAAATTTCACAGCTGAGTTAACAGACTCTGAACGTGGCTGTTCAGTGGATGTAATTCTGCCGTGATGCAGCCGTCATTCTGAGGAAGTCGCGGGCTCGGGTGCACCCATCTGTCGCAGCCAACGAAAGTGCGATACCAGGCCAGCTCGAAACGAGTGGTGTTCGCGATAAGTTATGCCAAACTCGCGGCAAGTCTTCTCGACCAGATGTGAAAGTGCGGGGTAATTAACATGGCAAATGCGCGGAAAAAGGTGGTGCTCGATTTGAAAATTTAAGCCACCGAGGAGCCAACTCTCAGTTCGACTGCGTCTGGCGAAATTAACAGTTGTCTCTACCTGGTGAACCGCCCAGGCATTTTCCATCGAGTAGGAGTCGTGGCGGGGCAGAGGAAAGTCAGCTCCTTCGACGCAATGGGCCAACTGAAACACTACACTAACAACGATGCCCGCCACACTGACCGTAAGTACGTAAAAAAGCAGGACCAACCAAAAACTATGGAAGAACGAAGGAATGACAAAAGCCAGTGTAAAGAAGAGCGCCTTGCCGCCAACAAACCCGACGAAATCCCAAAGCTTTGGCCGACGGATCCTGGTCGAGCCGATTCTACCCAAGATCACGTCCCGAAAATCATCGTAGAGATGCCACTTAATGACATTCAAACCGTAAAGTGGCCAAAGATAGAAATGTTGGAACCGATGAAACCCTAGCCGCTCCTGATGCGGGCTCAGGCGACCGAAGATGCCAACATCAATATCCGCATCATGCCCGGTGATGTTCACATAGGTGTGATGGACCACAGCATGCTTCCAATGCCACACATAAGAACTGCCGCCAATCAAGTCTAACGTCATGGCCATGAGTTTATTTATCCACTCGTGGTCAGAGTAAGAACGATGTCCACCGTCATGTTCGATGTTGAAACCGATCACAGCCATCGCCAGACCTGTGAGCAGAGCGAGAGGTACAGCTTGCCACCAGGCGTGCGCCGCGAAAACGAGAAGCGAGTAACAACCGGCAAAAAAAGCTAAAATAATGACCGTCTTCAAGTACATCTCCGGGCAGTCACGCTGACGGCGTCCACTAACCTTAAAGTACTCTTCAACTCTAATTCTTAACTCCTTCTGAAAGGCATGATCGCGGGCGAATGTTAATACTCCGGGGGAAGGCTCGAGGGTCTGCGTTTCTGTCATTAAGTTAAAACTCCTAACAGCTGTGATGCTGTCATTCGACTTCTACCGCTACTACTCTACCTAATGACGCACTTCGATTTCTCAAATAAATGCAAAGGAGGCATGCCCTTACAAAAGAATTACAAATGTAGGGGCGGCACTCCGTGGCCGCCCTCCTCTTCCTTTATGGACTCTTCGGGATTGGAACAAACTTAGCGTTATGCAATCTGATGTGGTGATTGAGAGAGGCTGCACTCTGTCGCCCCTCTCATCGTTGAAGGACTCTTCGGTGATTGAATGAACTTCGCGTGATGCAATGAGATGTGTTGAGAAGGGG
>DATIBX010000131.1:0-6776 GCA_035457105.1 Pyrinomonadaceae bacterium | reverse complement strand
AATTCCACTGTTACACAGAACGGCTCCGTCGATGGTGTGGGTAACGGTGTCGCTGGTTCGGCAATTGTTAAGAGCACCATCATCGCCAAGAATGGCGTCGGGAATACCAGCGACGTTACAGGTAATTTCACCTCGGGTGGCTTCAACTTAGTCGGAGACCGGGGTGGAAGTCAGGGCTTTGACCAAAACCCCACCGATCAGAGCGGAAGTTCTGAGCCGCTTGATCCACAGCTCGGTAACGTTATGCTGTTTGGCACTATAACTCCTGTGCAACCTCTCTGCACCAGTCCGGCGTTCGATAAGGGAACTCGACTGAATGACACACCGACGACTGACATACGAGGCAACGGCTTTCCGCGTACTGTTGATGATCCGATAGTTAATGCGTTAGGGGGCGATGGCACGGATGTAGGTGCCTTGGAAAGACCAACATGCGCTCGAACTGAATTCACTTTTACCGTGAATAAGGCAGGCGATTTTGAAGACTTTGACCTGGGCGATCACGTATGCGACATCGACCCTTCACTTGTGGGTACGCAATGCACTTTGAGGGCAGCGTTACAAGAGGCAAGTCTGGCTAATGATTCGCCCGAGCTCTTGACCTCCAGTTTGATCAACTTTTCAATTCCGCTATCTGACCCGAGTTGCGATGTTCCGACTGGTGCTTGCGTCGTGAACCTGACAAAGGAACTGCCTCATATCTCGACACGAGTGACGATTCAAGGTCCAGGTGAAGACAAGTTGACCGTCCGTCGATTCACTGGCGGCGAATATCGTATCTTCTCCGTTATGAGCTCCTCGGAGGTGACTATCTCGCACCTCAGCATCACCAATGGCTCCACTAATCTTTCCGGCGGTGGCATAGCTCTGCTGAGCCCCACGACGCTAAATGTGGTCTCTACCAAGATCTTTAACAACTTCGCTCGAGAGTTCGGGGGAGGAATTTCAGGCCGTGATGGAACCTTGAACGTTAGCGATAGCACGATCAGCAACAATGTTACAGACGGACAACCCAGTGGAACGGCCGGTGGCGGTGGTATCGGATTCTTTGGAGATACTAATACCGGCACTTTGACGGTTAACAACACCACACTGAGTGACAACATCAGCAGGGCTCATGGGGGCGGCATACTCACGGCGCGCGGCATACTCGTGTTCGTCAATGATTCACGTTTTGTCGGAAACTCGGCGATTAGTAACTTTCCACAAGTTGAAGGACGCGGTGGAGGTATTGCAATCAGCACTCTCAACAACAGCTTTTCAAACTTCATAGTGCGGAGTTGTCAATTTATCGATAACCAGGCGAACCGAGGCGGCGGAGCTAACTTTGGATTCGGAGGGCTAGGAACCACAACAGTGTCCTTCAGTACCTTCAGCAACAACACGAGTACCTCAAATCGTGGTGGTGGAATTAATTTCGACACTGGAACCTTGAATATCCTCCGCAGCACCATCGACAACAATAAGGGCTCTACGTTAACCACAAACAGTCCTGGCGGTGGTGGCATCTATGTGGATAACCAGGAGAACAATCCAACGCTTTCGTTGAATGTCACCAGCAGCACGATCAGCGGCAACGATAGTGATGGCAACCGTAACGGTGGCGTCTTCCAAATTCGAGGTCAGTTGACCATAACGAACAGCACCATTCTAGGCGGCGTCGAAGTCAACTCTTCATCTACCACTACGAACGTCAAGAGCAGCATTCTGAGCCATGTTTCGGGCTTCTCACCTACAAGTAACTTCAATCTGATTGGTACCAACGCCATGCTGGGCCCACTCGCGGACAACGGCGGCCCGACAAAAACACATGCGCTACTGCCCGGGAGTCCGGCAATCGATCAGGGCACAAGCGAAGGCCTCACTGGTAAGCTCCTGAGCGATCAGCGTAGCTTTGGCTTTCCGCGGTCCATAGATGATCCAAACGTTCCAAACGTTTCGGGCGGTGATGGAACCGATATCGGTTCGTACGAGCGAAATGCAACGGCGCCGACGCCCACGCCAACTCCTACTCCTACTCCAACCCCAACTCCTACTCCGACACCCACTCCAACTCCAACTCCAACTTCGACTCCGACGCCAACTCCCACGCCTACGCCCATTCCAAATGTGGTGCAATTTAGTGCTTCAAACTTCAACGTGCAGGAAGGTTGCACCACAGTCACGATAACTGTGAATCGTATCGGCGATACTTCAGGTCCAGCCGCTGTCGACTACGCCACATCAAATGTCCTGGCCACTGACAGAGGCGACTACATAACTTCACTGGGAACGTTACGATTTGCAGCTGGTGAGGCTTCTAAAAACTTCGTCGTGCTGATCAATTCAGACTCGTACATCGAAAGTAATGAAACCTTCACTGTCAGCCTAAGCAATCCGTCCGGTGTCAGTCTTGGTGGTCCAATGATCGCGTCGGTGACCATCATCGATAGTCCACCGGCTAATCCAGCGTCCAATGTTATCGACGACGCACGGAATTACGTCTGCCAGAACTATCATGATTTTCTTAACCGGCAACCCGACGCCAGCGGCTGGGATTTCTGGACCAATGAAATAACGTCATGTGGCACAAACCAGCAGTGCATTGAGACCAAGCGCATCAATGTGTCGGCGGCATTCTTCTTGTCTATTGAATTTCAGAACACGGGATACCTGGTGGAACGCTTTTACAAAACCGCTTATGCTCCGGCAACAGGAACTTCGACTTTTCCCAACACGCACCAACTCCCAGTGCCGGTAATTCGTTTTAGAGAATTCTTAAGGGACACACAGCGAATCGGCGCTGACGTGATCGTCGGAGAATCAGGTTGGCAACAGCAACTCGAGAATAATAAGCAAGTGTTTGCGTTGGAGTTTGTCCAACGTTCGCGCTTTGTAGCCGCATTTCCAACAACGATGACGCCCCAACAGTTTGTCGACGCGCTGAACACAAACTCCGAAAATGCTCTATCAGCGAACGAGCGGACGACCTTGATAAATCTATTTGGCGGCGGCGGGAACACGACAAATCTCACGGCGCGTGCGCAGGCTCTGCGTTCGATTGCTGATGATCAAGATCTCGAACACACGGAATTCAACCCCGCGTTTGTGTTGATGCAGTACTACGGCTACCTGAGACGCAATCCCAATGATCCGCAGGACACAGATTACACTGGCTTCGATTTTTGGCTGACAAAGCTAAATCTATTCAACGGTAACTTTGTTAATGCTGATATGGTGAAAGCTTTCCTTGATAGTTCTGAATACAGATCCCGATTTGGAGGCGCACCTGGTGGGTAAAGACACATCGACGATCAGTTTCACTGCGCATCGTGGAAAATGATACCAAGCGCATAACGTTGTCCTGATTGAATGCGGCTCACGCCGTGCCGCAGGCTCACGCTATACATGCCCCTGGTTCCTTGCGCTGGCCGATTTCGAACCGCAAACACGACGCCCTCACCCTGTCGCAGCGAAACCACGATCGGTCGCGACTGCATTCGCGGCCGTTGTTCGGTCATCACGAATTCGCCACCACTAAAGTCCTTGTCAGGTTCCGACAAAAGAATCGTGAGCTGAAGCGGGAAGACGTGTTCGCCATAAAGGTCTTGGTGTAGACAGTTGTAATCGTCAGTTCCATATTGAAGCACTAGCGGTGTCGGTTTGTTCTGGCCGGCTTGATGACATCTTTCAATGAAGTCTATATGGTCGTTCGGGTACTGAACGTCAATGCCCATGGTCTTGTTCCAGCGATTGGCGATCGGGACCAGCATTGCGTAAACCACAACCCGCAGACTTTCAATAATGCCAGGCAGCGGATAGTTAAAATACCGGTATTCTCCACGACCGAAGCCATGTCGTTGCATTAGCACCGTACTGCGGAAAAAGCTGTCCTTGTGGTAAAGACTGGATATCTCCTGGCATTCAGCTGCGGTGAGGACAGACCCAATTTTCGCATTACCTTGTGCGTCGAGCTCTTGGAAGACTTGCTCCCATTCGATTGCCTTAACACGTTCGGCGACACTCTTTGTTTTAGCGATTGACGATGGCATTCGAGCTGGCACGCCCTCCTCCTTCCTATTATTGAACTAAATTAAGCGGTTTACGAACGACATAATAGATGTCTAATCTGTTCATCACACTCGGTTTCTTGCTCTCAAACTTTTTGTAGGAGAGTCCCACCTAGACTGAATGGGTCGTTCAAGAGGATTCGGCGCAATTTCGCAAACCGTTAAAACGGTTGTCGAGATTCGGGATGAGCGCGATAACCCCAAGCTGAAGCTTGGGGAGAATGAGAGGGGTTTGACCTTTTACGCGGGCTCTGAAGTCCGGTGAAAATCAGCAACTGAAAGGTCCTACCCAACTGTGTGGCCATCTCCACGCAGCTTATATTTATAGGTGACTAGTCCTTCCAGTCCAACTGGTCCACGTGCATGCAGCTTAGAAGTACTTATGCCTATTTCCGCTCCCAGGCCATACCGAAATCCATCAGCAAAGCGAGTAGACGCATTGTGATAGACACCGGCTGCGTCAACGAGCGACATGAAGCGTTCGGCTGTTTTACGATTTTCAGAAACGATTGCTTCCGTATGTTGCGAACCGTATTTGTCAATGTGCGCGATGGCCTCATCAAAATCGTCCACAACCTTTATCGAGATAATTAGATCTGAATATTCTTGAGCCCAGTCTCCTTCACTCGCCTCAGCTATCAATGAACCTGGGCCAACTCGTGTTGTACGTTTACAGCCTCGCACTTCCACGCCCTTACCTTGAAAACGCTTGATCATCTCCGGCAAAAAACTGGCAGCAATGCTTTCGTGGACCAACATCGTTTCCACCGCATTGCAAGCCGCAGGATAACTGGTCTTGGCATCCAGACAGATCTTCCACGCTTTTTCTAAATCAGCTTCTTTGTCTACGTAGATATGACAGATCCCTTCGCCATGTCCGAGTACGGGAATGGAACTGTGAGCAGCGATGTAACTAACGAAATCCTTTGAGCCGCGTGGAATGATAAGGTCAATTAGACCATGCAGTTCCAGCATTTCCCTCACGTCCTCGCGCGTGCGCACTAAATTCACCGCTTCAACCGGCAAGTCAAACTGCGCTAGCGTATCTTGCCAGATGGTCACGAGCAGTTCATTTGTCTTTGCAGCCTCCGTGCCTCCCTTCAATATCACTGCATTGCCGGATTTGAGACACAGTGCGCTGACCTGGGGAATCACATCAGGCCTCGATTCAAAAACGATACCAATCACACCCAGAGGACAAGGAACTCTATGCAGCGTGAGCCCTTCAGCGAGTGGAGTTGTAACGATGGTTTGGGCAAGTGGATCCGGTAACGACGACACTGCTCGGACCTTTGCCACCATCTCTGCAACACCTTGTTCACTGGTCTGCAGACGGTCAAAGAGAGCGCGCGACATTCGACCGGCCAGCACTTCGCGTTGCGCGGCATCAGTATCCACTTTATTGGCAGCGAGAATATCCTGGACACGTCTCTCGAGCATGCCGGCCACGGCCAGCAGAATTGCATTACGAGTTTCCGCCGCCAACTCTGCGAGCGAGCGCGCGGCTACTCGTGCACCTCTGGCAACTTCTGCGACAGCCTCATGTGTCTCGGCGGTAGGTGTCATATCTTCATACTTCCAATCGATTCTTTCACAACAAGATTATCACGAGTGATCAGCACGCAATCCCTGGCACGTTGTCGCTTCTTATCGGCCGAGACGATTAAGCGTAAAGCTTCGCGACTATCGAAGTTCACAATCCCCCGCGCAAACTCATTGCCTTCTTCATCGACAACCTGAACCACATCGTGGGCTGCAAATTCATTGAGTACGTGCACAACGCCTGACGCCAGAAGACTCGCTTTTCCCCGCAGCACAGCCTCGCGCGCACCCTGGTTCACCACAAACTGACCGCGTACGTTAGTGGCAAATGCAATCCAGCGCTTTTTCCCCCGCAGGCGTGTTGATGAGTCGAACAACGTACCGATTCGCTCTCCTTCAAAGATACGTGCCAACACATTAGGCTGTCTGCCACTTGCTATGATTGCCGTCCCAACTTGCATGGCAATCTTGGCAGCCTCGAGTTTTGCGGCCATGCCGCCACGTCCTTGTCTTGTTGGACCAGTAGCCAGAGCGCTGAGCTCCGGCGTGATCTCAGTCACCAACGGAATCACCGCCGGAGCAATTCCACTGCTAGCACGAGGTCCACTCGACAAGAGTCCTTCCACATCCGTCAACAACACCAGCAAATCAGCTCCCAGCTTGCTCATTACCAATGCCGCCAACCGATCGTTGTCACTAAAAACGCGATGACCGTTCGCGGAACTGCTCTTGAGTTCAGCGGTCGAAACTGTGTCGTTCTCGTTTATGATCGGAAGCACGCCTAATTTCAGCAATCGTTCCATCGTACGACGCAGATTCTGATATCGCGACCAATTGATAAAATCGTCTTCGGTTAAGAGGACCTGCGCGATTTTGAGCTTGTGGATTCGGAACAATCTTTCGTAGGCCGCCATCAGCAAATTCTGACCAACAGCCGCGCATGCCTGCTTCATTACTACATCGTCCTTGCGCTCCGTGGCCAAGCCCAAATGGCCGGCGCCCAAACCAACTGCGCCAGACGACACCAGCACGATCTGTCGTCCCGTCCTACTTAATATCGAAACGTCCCGAACGATTGGTTCGAGGTGCTCAAGGTTCAGATCACCCTGTTTGTTCGTAACGAGGCTGGTACCGAGCTTAATCACTACACGCCGTGCCGCCTGTACGCTCTTCGTCCTTTTCTCG
>DATIBX010000130.1:0-8648 GCA_035457105.1 Pyrinomonadaceae bacterium | reverse complement strand
GCAAAACGATAAGGCCATCGGCAGTATCACTGAACGTATCAACCTCTTTCCCGGCGTTGAGGTGCAGTTGGGCGCGCTTGAGCGCGACTACAACACCCAAAAGGCTGCTTACGACAATCTGCTGGCCCAACAAGCAAAGCTTGCACTAAATGACGACGCGATAAAACAACAACAAGGTGAGGGCATCCAGGTCATCGACCCTGCGAACCTGCCTTCAATTCCTGTCGCTCCGAAGCGATTGATTTTGTCCGGAGTCGGCCTGGCCATCGGCCTCGGAGTGGGGCTCTTACTCGCCGGCATATTTGAAGTCCCGCGCCTGCTCACTATTCAGACAACGGAGGATGCGCGTCACTACACTGGCTTGCCGGTGCTGATGGCCGTACCGGAGTTGCTTACACCGCAGGAAGCCCGCGCCGTTCCCCGGCGACGACGGTTGATGCTGGCGGCGGGTGTTGCGGTCACTATTGTGAGTATTCCCCTGTTGGCCCTGGCCCTGAAACTTACTCACGTTTTTGAGTTGCTAAGCCAATCCTCGGGACGAGCTTAGTTTGATAGAGACCAATTGGTCCTAACTGGAGGTCCATTTTCGTGTACGCTGAATTTTACGGGCTAAAAGAACTGCCTTTCGCGCTTACACCGGATCCGCGATTTATCTACTTTACGCCGTCGCATACCGAAGTGATGGCAAACCTGCACTACGGGATCGAGAGTGGTAAAGGTTTGGTAGTGGTGACTGGTGAAGTGGGAACCGGCAAAACAACCATCCTTCGATGGATGATGCAGCGCCTCGATCGCACGGTGCTGGTTGCCTATATTTTCAATCCCAGGCTTTCGGTACCGGAGTTCTATCAACATGTAGCGACGCTGCTTGATCTGCAGAAATGGGAAACCAAATCCGAACTGTTACTGGAGTTAGGGCGAGCGCTCGAGTCACGCCATTCCCGTGGGTTGCGGACAGTTCTAATAGTCGACGAAGCGCAGGGTCTTTCACCTCACGTGCTGGAAGAGATTCGCTTACTTTCAAACTACGAGTCGAATACAGCTAAACAGCTTCAGATTGTGCTCACGGGCCAACCTGAATTGAGAGAAGTCCTGAATAATCCGGATCTGCGCCAGTTGAAACAGCGAGTTGCCTTGCGTTGTGTAATTAAGGCGCTACCAAACGTTGAAGAAACAGATCGTTACATAACTTCGCGTCTTTTGGTTGCTGGTGGAGAGCGAATTGGGATCTTTTCTCCGGCGGCTATTGATTACATCTATCGTTGTTCTGAGGGCATTCCACGCAACATCAACAATCTGTGCGATAACGCCTTACTGGCTGGTTATGCAGCGGGTGACACAACTATCAGCAGAGCGATTATTGAAGACGTTGCCGAGACCTTTGACATGCTTCCTCGTTCCGATCGCGGAATGCAGCGAGGTGAAGAGCGTGAAGCTCCAGCCGGCATTTTCTCTTCGTCTACAAGGGCGGAATTGTGGGCGGCAGGAACACCTACAGCCGAACATGAGAATGAGAATGTCACGGTTGTGCCGGAGCCAAGTTAAATTGAAAAGCCTTCTGAAAGTTCAGAAGTCCTGAGAGGTGATTCATGGGAAGAGTTTTTGACGCTATCAAACGCCAAAGCGCCAGTCCTAACGGGACTGGTAAGAAATCAGAGAATGAAAAGCATCGTAATCGCGACGAGCAAAAGCCCGTCGTATTGCCCAATGCAAGGGAAGTCGAAGAACAGATTTTCACTGGTTCATCGATAGTCTCCATTGCAAATGAAACGATGCAGGGTTCAGCGTCCACTGCGCACACTGCGGATGTAACCGACGGGTCGGCACTCCCCGCCGGAATTGCTTCGTGTGATGCTGGGGCAACTTTGGACGCTGCCGGGGCGGCGCGCGTTGGGGGAACTGTCACTTATGACATTTCTTCGGCGCGCGTCGAGCCTCACCTCGTAGCGGTGAGTCAGCCTCGGTCGGCATATGCTGAACAATTTCGCGCTTTGCGTACACGAATTCTTCAGGCTGGTGAGCGAATGCAGATGCGTGCGTTCGTGATTACCAGTGCCGGAGTCGCCGAAGGTAAGACGCTTACGGCTCTTAACCTGGCATGGTTGCTGGCCCAGGCTGAGGGAGTGCGCGCTCTTATTATCGATAGCGATCTGCGACGACCGTGCGCCACTGAATACCTTGGCATTGATGCGCCCGTTGGATTGTCGGAAGTGTTGGGTGGTCAGCTCAATTTGGAAGACGCAATAGTCCGTCTGAATCCTGCCGGTTTGTATTTATTGCCTGGGGGGCAACCGAGGGATGACGTGGCGGAATTACTGTCTGGTCCAACTTACGCTCGTCTGCTTTCTGAAGTACGAAGAATGTTCGATTACATAATCATCGATGCGCCACCGCTCGGAATCTTTACCGACGCTAACGTTTTGATGAACCGCGCAGACGCTGCCATGCTGGTGGTGAGAGCAGGTAAGACTCGGTATGCAGCGGTAGATAGATTGCTTGAACAGATTCCGCGTGAAAAATTGATGGGTGTAATTCTAAATCGTGTAGAGACGCAGCCGGAAGGCACTTCCTACTACTATCAACAGCGCTACTATTACCAACAGCGCGGTCCACAAAGGGTTGTCAATGAAGAAGATCGCGCGCAGGAGGTAGCAGTCGGATAAATTGAGAGTCCTACGCATCAATAGTCGAACGGTATTACTGATACTCGCCGAAGCTGTTCTCATCTTTGGCGCGATTATTGGTGCTGTCTATCTACGGACAGGCTGGGACGGCGCTCCTTACGAATTGATGGAGCGTAACGGTTATTGGAAAGCGGGCATAGCAGCCGCGTTCTGTCTCGCCGCGTTTTACCTTTTCGACTTGTACGACTTTATTGTCATCCATGATCGCAAGGAATTAACGCTCCGGTTAATTCAGGCGCTGGGACTTGCATGGATTGCGCTGGCATTGGCCTTCTACGCTTATCCCGGTTTGATGTTAGGTCGAGGTATCGCAGTCATTGCGTTGCCGCTGGCCTTAGGATTGATGGTGGCCTGGCGTGTCTCGATTCACTGGTTATTGGGCCATCCCGATTTCGGTGAAAAGATCTTGATTGTCGGTTCGGGCAATCTCGCCGTCGAAGTGGCGCGTGAAGTTCTTAATCGTCCTGATGCCGGTTATCGCATTGTTGGTTTCGTTGGGACTGACGCAGAACTCCTTGGTAAGAGTTTGATAAATCCGCGCGTTATCGGGCTCACGGAACAACTGGAGGAAATTGTTCAGCGCGAAGGAATTGATCGCATCGTAGTGGCCATGGGAGAGCGGCGCGGACAACTGCCCACTGACAAGCTATTGCAACTGAGTTTGGCGGGCCAGGTCACCATCGAAGAAGGCGCCTCGTTTTACGAACGTGTTACCGGGCGAGTGTCGTTGACGATGATTCGTCCTTCATGGTTGATCTTCTCAGGACGAGGCCGCCAGGCAAAGATATCGTTAATTGCTCGAAGCGCGGTCCATCGATTGGTGGCGCTCATCGGCGCAATACTTTCACTGCCAATCGTGATCGTAACTGCGATTCTTATCAAGCTTGATTCACGTGGTCCTGTTTTTTACAGGCAGGAACGAGTAGGGAAAAACGGTCGCACATTCGTTCTCACGAAGTTCAGATCGATGAGGGTTGATGCCGAGGCTGATGGACCCGTTTGGGCCACCAAGGGAGACGACCGTACGACCAGAGTCGGGAAGATTATTAGAAAGATTCGCGTGGATGAAATTCCTCAGTTTTGGAGCATTTTGCGCGGCGAAATGAGCTTTGTTGGCCCTCGACCTGAGCGCCCGCATTTCGTAAAGCAGTTGGCTGATGAGATCCCCTATTACGAGCAGCGACACTTGAACGCACCCGGACTCACCGGCTGGGCTCAAATTAAGTATCCCTATGGCGCTTCTATTGAAGATGCAAGGCAAAAGCTGCAATACGATCTCTTTTACATCAAGAACCAGGGATTACTGCTTGATGCTGTCATTATGTTTGAGACCATCAAGATAATTTTGTTTGGACGAGGAGCTCAGTAATTCGAGCGACGTTGGAGGTAGCGAAGATTATGAAAAGTGTAAATCAGATGGCATTGTCGATCTTGCTGGTGGCGATTGTATGTGTTTCAACTTCAGCACAGACACCGACCGATCCGCAAAAGACTCGACAACGAACTACAGCTGGACAAGACGACAAGACAAAAAAGCCTGGTACACCAGATCGCCTTGAACCAGACGATACACCGCGCACTCCAAGCGACGTTCCAGCAGAAACACAGGCCAACCGGCAGGAACAGATGTCAGAAGAAGCTGCAGTTGTTCCCTACTACAACAACTTCTTTGATACCTACCGCCTGGGCCCAGAAGATGTGATCTCAGTTTCGGTCTTCAATCAGGACCGCTACTCGCGATCCGGTATTGTCGTACCTCCAAGTGGACGCATCTCGCTAGCGCTTATTCCTGGTGGCGTTTTTGTTAACGGTAAGACTGTCGAAGAGGTCGCCACTATTATTACGAAGAAATACGATGAGTACATAATCGATCCTCAAGTAACAGTCTCACTCGATAAGGCATCCTCTTACCGGTACAGCATTATCGGTGATGTCGGCCAACCAGGAATTCGTTTAATGAGTCATCGGATGACGGTCACCGAAGCAATCGCCGAGGCCGGCGGTGTGTTATCGACAGGCGATAGAAGCAAAGTAGTTGTTCTGCGTCGCTCGCCAAGCGGTGTGCTTTCCCCAATTGCCGTAAACGTGAGCGCCATCTACAAAGGTAAAGCGGCCGATACAACTTACCTGGTGCCCGGCGATCAGATACTCGTTCCGGGAAACAAGTTTAAGACATTCCAAAAGTTCATGAGCCTGACTCCAATGCTGAGTTTTGCTCGCATATTTGGATTGGGTTACTAAAGCTCGCGCGGCCTGGCGACTCAGGCCGTCAAACCTTTGGTTATGAAGTTCATATCTTCCCTCAAACAACCCCTCACAGGTTTCCTTTGCTTGCTGCTCTGTTGCCTTAACGCTGCGGCGCAAACGGCAGCGTGGGAGCGACAACGCACCGGAACGCTTGCCTGGCTTCACTCGGTTTACTTTCTGGACAAGAATCGAGGTTGGGCCGTAGGCAGCAAGGGCACTTTGCTGGCAACAGATGACGGTGGGAAATCGTGGCAGCAACGTACTTCATCGACACAGGACGTCATCCGCGACATTTTTTTTATTGACGAACATAACGGTTGGACCGTGTGTGAGGTGAACGAATACGACCTCAAGGAAAAGGAAGACCCGCGTGCCTATCTTATGCGAACTACTGACGCTGGTAAGACCTGGCAACGGATAGACATTGAAGGACTTGATGTCGACGCGAGATTCACGCGAGTTGTATTTAGCCGGGGAGGGCGCGGCTGGGTTTTTGGCGAGGCCGGTCTGATCTATGCGACTAGAGACGGCGGTGACACCTGGACGCGACTACAGTCCCCGACTCGTCATCTCTTGCTGGGTGGCACGTTCATCGATAACGATCGTGGTTGGTTGGTAGGGGCCGGAGCTACGATTATTCAAACCTCCGACGGCGGCGACACCTGGTACCAGGCCCGTCTACCACAGACTGCTCTCGATCCCATTCGCTTTGGCGCAGCTTCATTTATCAGCAACAGAATTGGATGGACCGTAGGCAGTCAGGGAAGCATTTTCCGCACCGACAATGGTGGTCGTACCTGGTTGCGCCAAAATTCCGGAGTCAGTGCAGATCTCTACGATGTGAAGTTTATTAATGGCCAGGAAGGTTGGGCCGTTGGTTCCGAGGGAACAGTCATCCACACAGTCGATGGCGGTCTTAGTTGGACCAAACAGATCAGTGCCACGACGCATCCTTTAGAAAGGGTTTTCATTGCCGATCGTGGGCACGGTTGGGCGGTTGGATTCGGGGGGACAATCGTGGTTCAGGGAACTACAGAGGCTCCCAGCCTTTCCGGTAAACAGTAATCGGATTTGATCGGACTTTCTTAAATGAGGTTGGGAATGAACAAAGCAGTATTCACTCTTCTTATTGCCAGCATCGTCGTTCCAAGTGCGTTGTCGCAGTCAACTTCTTCGAACACCAAGGAAGTCACCGGAAGTAAATCGACTTCTACAAACCGCACTCGCACTACAGCAAAACAACAGTCAGCAAAGCCTGCTCCATCAGAAAGTCCGTCAGCACCCGTTGAGACTGAAAAGGCGCCCCAACCCACAGAGACAAAACCTGAAGCTACATCGAAAACCGAAGCGACGCCAAAGGCTGCAGACAAAGCTGCGACGACTCCGAGTGACGAAACTAAGGCGGCTACCACCGACGAGAAAATAGCTGAGCCAGAAACACCGGCCGATCCCATCGACGAGCTTCGTGGCAAGATTGAATCCGCCACCGAGGTCGAAAAACTTCGTTTACAACTGAAGCTCGCGGACCAGCTTGTAACAGCCGGACGGCAGCCAGAGGCAATGACGGAATTGATTCAAGCGGCGGCCACGGACATTTTTGATCCGACCAGCTTCTATAACATCGGCAACTCATTCGCTCGTCTCGGTGCACCTGATGCGGCAATAAACGCGTATCGCAAGGCAATCGACCAACGTAAGGGCAACTACTCGCGCGCTTATAACAACATGGGTGTGATACTGCTCCGCTCCGGTCGATGGGACGAAGCCCAACAGGCATTTTTGTCTGCTCTAAAGATTGAGAGTTTTCGGTACGCGGAAGCGAGCTACAACCTGGGCCGGCTTTATGCGGCTCAAGGGCAGAACGACCTTGCCACCAGGGAATGGCGACGGGCCTTGTCTGTCGATCCGCGTCACTCAGCAGCTGCCGAGGCTCTCACCCGAAATTCCAATGGCGAGACGATTGTAGTCGAACCCAGGACGACAAGTGATCCTAAGTCAAAATCAACCAGCTCAGGCAAAGCTCAGCCGGTGAGCAACGCCTCAGCGAGCGCACGGCCGACTAAAAATCTGACGATAGATCAGCTGAGTTTCGATTATTTACAGCGTGCGCGAAATTCATCTGAGCGCGGTAAGAACTCCGACGCAATCGATAACTATCGTCGTTTGATTGGCCGTCAAGGTGGCTATTTTGCCCCCGCAAATCTTGAGATGAGTTACGCGTTAATCACACTCAAGCGTTATGACGAGGCACTCACAAATCTTCTGCAGGTTGCAAACCGCGATGGAGAACGTTATCCGATCAGTCATTACCATCTGGCGAGAGTCTACGAAATTAAAGGCGATCTGAAACAAGCGGAGCAGGAATTTACCGCAGCTTCGACCGCCTATGGTTCTGAAAACAGCCAGTTTCTGCTCGACTTAAGCCGCGTTCGCGAGAAGCAGGGCAATTACAAAGGCGCCCTCGAAGCGATGGAACAATACGTCAACCAGGTGGAAGCAAAAGGGTTGAAGTACAACTGGTCCGACGAGCGCTTATCAACCTTGCGTCAAAAGGTAGCGGCAGTACCAAAATAGGCCCCCTCACTCAGTCATTGACACGAACGGTCCATGGTAGTAAAAACAGCCCGTTTTTACTTCCCAATAACCGATTCAACAAAGGAGTTTGAAGTCAATGACATCCAGAATCCCCCTGGCATTAGTCGTAATTGTATTGTTAGCAACAACTGCGTTCTCTCAGGAAGCTACTCCAAGTCCTTCGCCTGCTCCGAAACCGGCGATGACCCGCGCCCAAAGTCAAAGACTCATCATTTCGACAGAAAAGAAATTATGGGAAGCCTGGAAGGCTAAAGATATGAAAGTCTTCAAGGCAAACCTTTCTGCTGACAGTGTGATGATCGGCGATACGGGAGTTGCCTCCAAAGCCGATGCTTTGAAAGAGATGGAATCAATGACTTGCGAGGTTAAGTCTTACGCTTTGAGCGACATCAAGGTGATGTTTATGAACAATGACGCGGCCTTGATCACTTATAAAGCGACGCAAGACGCCACCTGCGGAGGTCAACAGGTTCCGGCAGCAATATGGGCCACAAGCGCTTATGTCAAACGAGGCGGAAGATGGTACGCCGCATCGCACCAGGAAACACCCGCTAAGTAGTTGTCGGGAACCTGATCCACAGATTACGCCGATAACACAGATTCCTTATTAGAACGCGTTGTGCATGCCTTTCTCTAGAGAGAAATCTGTGTAAGCGGCGTGGTCTGTGGATGGTCCTTTTTCGCTCTCTGAGTTTCACACTATGACAATCAATTTATTGGGTTTCTCTCTTTTCGGGACGCAGGTGTGGGAAGAGAATTACGTCCCTGATTGACTGCTTGTTCGTGAGCAGCATGACTAAGCGATCAATCCCGATGCCGATGCCGGCGGCGGGGGGCATGCCATAGGAAAGGGCCCTGAGATAATCCTCATCCATCAACATAGCTTCTTCGTCGCCCTTCTCGCGTTGTTTCATTTGATCACGAAAGCGATCAAATTGCTCAACCGGGTCGTTCAACTCAGAAAACCCGTTGGCGATTTCCATCCCGGCTATGTAGAGTTCGAATCGTTCAGCCACCGCCGGATTGGCCGGCGAAGCCTTCGAAAGAGGTGAGATGGGTTTTGGAAAATCGGTGATAAAGGTTGGTTGGACCAGACCCTGTTCTACGTGAGCTTCGAATAGT
>DATIBX010000129.1:0-24325 GCA_035457105.1 Pyrinomonadaceae bacterium | reverse complement strand
TACCAACATCTTCAAGAAGCAATGGCTTGAAGTAAGTCTGGCTGCTCTTGATCAGCACTTTGGTGATAATGAGGAAATAAACCCCGAGGTGTTACACACTCGCGGGCTCATTAAGAAGGCCAAGCATGATGTCGTCGTACTCGGTAATGGCGAGGTATCGAAGGCCTTGCGTGTCTCGGCACACCGTTTCACCAAGAGCGCTAAAGAGAAAATTGAAAAAGCCGGTGGCTCCGCGATTCAGATTGAGGGATAATTCGGTAGCGTTTCCCAGAAGGATCTTATGGAGAAGTTTTTAGCAGCCGTACGCAATATGTTCAATGTGCCGGATCTTAGACGGCGCATTTTCTTCACTCTCGGGTTGTTGGCTGTTTACCGTTTTGGAGCTCACGTTGGAGCTCCAGGTATTAACAAGGCACGGCTCGATGAAGTGTGGCGTGATGTTGCAGGAACGCTGCTGGGCGTTCTGGATTTATTTTCAGGTGGTAACTTTAGAACGATCTCTGTTTTTGCGCTCGGCGTTACTCCCTACATTACCGCTTCCATCATCCTGCAGTTAATGACTGTAGTTTCGCCTCAGCTTAAGAAGCTCCAGGAAGAAGGCGAGATGGGGCGGCAAAAGATCAATCAGTGGACGCGATATCTGACGGTATTGCTCGCCGGAATTCAAACCTCGTTTGTGGCCCACTGGTTACAGGTCAATGGAGTTGGCGCGCCAACGTGGGGCTTTCTTCTGACCACTGTGCTAACGCTGACAACCGGCACCATTTTCGTCATGTGGTTGGGAGAACAGATAACCGAACGTGGAGTTGGTAATGGAATTTCGCTCCTGATTTTTGCCGGTATCGTCATCGGTTTACCACGTGGTGTGCAGCAGGTTTATCAACGAGTTAGCAGCGGCGATACGATGGAGACGATTGGCGTGATTGCGCTCGTGATCACTTTGATCGCGATCATCGCCTTCATAGTTTTTGTTGAAGCTGCGCGGCGCAAAATTCCGGTCAGCTACGCCAAAAGACATGTTGGACGCGAGTTGACCGGTCGGCAACAGACGACCATGCCACTTAAGATCAATATGGGTGGTGTGATCCCGGTGATCTTTGCTTCGTCAGTCTTATCGATGCCGCAGAGTATTTTTGCCGCTTTGCCGCCAGATCCCGCGAAGCCGGATGCTTTGTGGGCCAAGGTCTGGACCTTCTTCCAGACGTTCCACGCGAGTAATCCGTATTACGAGTTGATCTTTTTAAGCTTAATCATCTTTTTCACCTTTTTCTACGTGTCAATCGTTTTCAACGTCGAGGAAGTAGCTGACAACCTACGTAAGCACGGTGGGTTCATGCCCGGTATCCGTCCGGGCCGGGCCACAGCGGAATACCTCAATGCGATTCTGACGAGACTGACAACGGTCGGAGCAATCTATCTTGCGCTCGTCGCCTTTATTCCGCAGTTTATGTTGAGCGGCTTCAAGGTCGCGAGTTTGCCGTTGATCGGTACCGCGTTAGACCAGTTCGTGAGTACGACCCCAGGTCTTTCATGGATTCCGACGGGAATGGGCTATCAGTTCTATTTTGGCGGAACGTCACTCTTGATTCTCGTAGGCGTAGCGATGGATACCGTCTCACAAATTGAGGCTCAATTGGTGATGCGTAATTACGAAGGTTTTCTGGGCAGCGGAGGTCGGTTGCGAGGTCGACGGGCCTGACGTTGTTTCGATTTCTGATCTGGTGACCCGCCAATCGGGCACATCCTTGATTCAAATCAAAACTTAGTCGGGTATGTCCAAGATTATTGTGCTTATGGGGGCGCCTGGTGCCGGAAAAGGCACGCAGGCGCGCTTGCTTCAAGAGCGATTAAATTTACCGCAGATTTCAACTGGCGATATCTTTCGCGCGTTGGAAACTGCGGAAACGCCCTTGGCCCGAGAGGTCAAAGAAATAATGGACCGGGGACAATTGGTCCCTGATGAATTGACAATTCGCTTAGTGAAGGAACGAACCGCTCAAGTTGATTGCCGGAACGGCTATATCCTGGATGGTTTTCCCCGCACTCCGGCTCAGGCTGCCAGCCTCGAAGACTTGGCCGCCGAGCAGCAAAATCAGATTGTGGCGATACTGATCGATGTGCCGAGTAGCTTTCTAGAAAAGCGAATGACGGCCAGGCGTAAGTGTCCAGTGTGCGACGAGATTTATAATCTCGAAACGAGGCCACCAAAGAACGACAACTTTTGCGACCTTCATCCGACAGTGCAACTTGTAAAAAGAGCTGATGATAACGTTGAGACGGTCCGCGCCAGGATAGCGACTTTCGAAGAGCAGACTCGCCCCCTAATCGATTATTATAAGGCGGCCGGCCTGTTGCGCACCGTTGATGGCACCCGGACACCGGAAGCCATTTTCGGTGATATTGAGAAGATCGTTCATGAATAAGAAGGACCAGTTTTTTCTTGATTATCGGTAAGTCAAAACGCGAGATCGACAAGATGAGAGCTGCCGGACAGCTCGTCGGGCAGGTTCTCTCTCGCTTGAAGAAGATGGCCCAGGTCGGAGTGACCACCATTGAATTGGATCGTGCCGCGGAAAAAATGATTCGGGATGCAGGCGCGCTGCCGACTTTTAAGGGTTATAACGGATTTCCGTATTCAATTTGTGCGTCAGTCAATGAGCAGGTGGTTCATGGTTTTCCATCAGCTTACAAACTTCAAGACGGGGACATCTTTTCTATTGATTGCGGAGTGACGCTGGAGGGTTACGTCGGCGATACGGCTACAACGATACCGATCGGGAGGGTTACGCCCGAGCGTTTGCAGTTGATTCAGATTGCAGAAGAGTGTCTGGAGAGAGCGATTCAGCAGTGCCGGCCTGGAAATCACCTCGGTGACATTGGCTGGGCCGTTCAGCAACACGCGGAGCAGAACGGCTATTCCATCGTTCGTGATTATGTTGGTCACGGAATCGGCCGCCGGATGCACGAGGATCCGCAAATCCCGAACTATGGCAAACCGGGCCTGGGGATAAAAATCAAATCAGGATATGTTTTCGCGGTTGAGCCGATGTTGAATACGGGCTCCCACTATACAAAGGTTCTTTCGGATGGTTGGACCGTAGTTACGCTGGATGGACAACCCAGCGCGCACGTTGAGCACACCATAGCAATTACCGAAGAGGGTCCCGAAGTCCTTACGCGGGTAGCCTCAACGGAGGCGGTTTCATCGTATTAGGACCGTCTAAATGGGCTGTAACTATTGGTGCCAGCTCGGCTTGGCAAAGGTGTAGGGCCGTGCTATTATTCGCAGTTTGTCGGCAGGCCCCAATATTCCACCTGAGAGGATATGGCGAAGGAAGAGGCGATAGAGGTAATGGCAAAGGTGCTTGAGACCTTGCCGAATGCAATGTTTAGAGTAGAGCTGGAGGACAGCCAGCATCAGGTTCTTGCGCACATTTCAGGAAAGATGCGCAAGCACTTCATTCGCATACTTCCCGGTGATCGAGTTTTGGTAGAGCTATCTCCTTACGATTTAAATCGGGGACGGATCACCTACCGCTACAAATAGAGGCGAATTCGAGGTAAGAGATGAAAGTCCGAGCGTCAGTAAAGAAGATGTGCGACAAGTGCAAGGTCATCCATCGCAAAGGCGTGGTCCGGGTGATTTGCGTAAATCCCAAACACAAACAACGACAAGGATAAAGAGTTAAGCAATGGCACGTGTAGCTGGTGTAGATCTTCCACCCAACAAGAGAGCAGAAGTAGGCCTTACTTATATCTACGGCATTGGCCGATCGCGATCGAACTCCGTTCTCAAAGAAGCCGGAGTAAATCTCGATACTCGGGTCAAAGACTTGAGTGAGGACGAGCTGAGTCGTATTCGCGCCATCCTTGAAGCACAGGGTGAGATCGAAGGCGATCTGCGCAAGCGTGTCCAGATGGACATCAAACGATTGATGGACATTGGTTGTTACCGGGGACTACGACATCGTCGTGCTTTGCCGGTTCGCGGTCAGCGGACACACACCAACGCGAGAACTCGTAAAGGACCAAGGCGCGCAACCATCGCCAAGAAGAAAGCGCCTGGCAAGAAATAGGTAATCGATAATCGAAGATTCTTTATCTGAAAGAGAGTTATGGCAAAAGCAGGCGCAAAGAAGAAAGTCTTTCGTAAGAAAGAGAAGAAGAATGTTCCAAATGGAATAGTCCACATTGCCGCATCGTTCAATAATACGATGATTTCGATTACTGATCTCGAGGGTAATCTGATCGCGCAGTCCTCTGCTGGCGCTCGTGGCTTTAGAGGTTCACGAAAAGGAACTCCATTTGCTGCGCAGCAGGCGGCTTACGAGGCTGCGAAGAAGGCGCACGAAGCTGGCATGCACCAGTGCGAAGTTCGAGTCAAAGGACCAGGCGGCGGACGTGAGTCGGCAATTCGAGCAATTGCTAACGCCGGTATCCGAGTTACGACAATTCGAGATACAACGCCAATCCCGCACAACGGTTGCAGACCGCCAAAGCGGAGACGAGTTTAACGTTTTATATGCCGCTGTGGCTTGCGCAAAGGCAAACTGCAGGGCTTTAGGTAAATAACCCAAAGGATGAAGGGTCGGCTTTCAGCCACCTGTAAACTTTTCCGTCTTTTTTAAGACTGGAGGCAAATCATTGGCTAGGTATAGAGATGCAGTGTGTAGGCTTTGTCGTCGTGAAGGCGCAAAGCTTTTTTTGAAGGGCGATCGTTGCTATAAGCCGGCTTGTCCGATTGAAAAGCGTGGTACTCAACCACCAGGTCAGCACGGAAACTCGTTGCGACGTGGTAAGGCGCTCGTCGGTTACGGCCAGCAGTTGCGTGAAAAGCAGAAGGTTAAACGCATCTACTTTATTCTCGAAGGCCAGTTTCGTAACTACTTCGAACGTGCCGCCCGCATGAAGGGAATTACCGGTGAAAACTTATTGTTCCTCCTCGAGCGGAGATTGGACAATACCGTTTACCGCGCAGGCTTCTCGACCTCACGACGTCAAGCTCGACAGCTTGTTAACCACGGTCACATCCTGGTGAACGAGCGCAAAGTCGACATTCCTTCGTACCAGGTGAAGCCTGGTGACACCATCAGCGTAAAAGACGCAAGCCGGAAGAATGCCCACATCGAGGGTGCGTGGCAAACTGCGTCTGGTCGTGGACGTCCCTCCTGGATTTCTGCTGATGGCGGCGCCGATATGAATGCTCGCATTGTGAGTTTGCCGGTCCGTGACGACGTCGACCGCATGATCAACGAACAGCTTATTGTTGAACTTTATAGTAAATAACCATCAAGACCGGCGCGACGCTATTGACGTGAGCGCCGGTCAGACCGCTTTTTTCTTAGGAACCTGAACGCTATGGCTATGGACCAAAATAATCTCTGGACCGGATTTCAAATGCCGCGTCGTTTGGCGGCGGATACCGAAACGTTGACTGAACGCTACGGCAGATTCTCGGCCCAACCGTTTGAAAGAGGATTCGGAACAACCGTTGGCAATTCACTGCGACGTGCATTGCTCTCATCTATTGAAGGCGCTGCCATCACCGCCGTAAAAATCGAAGGAGTTGAACACGAGTTCTCTTCGATCAAAGGCGTGGTTGAAGACGCGACCGACGTAATTCTTAATCTCAAGCAAGTACCCTTTAAGCTTCACAGTAGTGAACCCAAAACTTTGAGAATCTCGAAAGAGGAAGCGGGTGAAGTTACTGCCGCCGATATCGAGACCGATGCAGACGTCGAGATCCTGGATCCGACCGTGCACATCGCCACCGTTAGTGAAGGTGGCTCACTCAAGATCGAGATGAGACTAAAGCGTGGTCGAGGTTATGTTTCTGCGGATCGTAACTTCGACGAGGACTTGTCGCTCGGTTATATCCCGATCGACTCAGTTCACACTCCAGTCAAGAAGGTCAATTACAACGTCGAGGCTGCTCGTCTCGGTCAAAACACTGAATTCGACAAACTGACCATTGAAGTCTGGACAGATGGTTCAGTCAAACCTGAAGACTCCATCGGTCTGGCGGCAAAATTGATTAAGGACCACATGTCTATCTTCATCAATTTCGAAGAAGACACCGATGACTTTGCCTACGCTAAGATCGAGCGTCCACCATTGCCGCGTAACGACCAGTTGGATCGTTCGGTGGACGAACTGGAACTTTCTGTTCGCTCGTATAACTGCTTAAAGAACGCAGACATTCGAACGATTAGAGATCTCGTACAGCGGACAGAGCGTGAAATGTTAGCTACCAAGAATTTCGGCAAGAAGTCGCTCAATGAGATCAAGGAAATTCTCAATGGCATGGGTCTCGACTTCGGTATGGAGTTCGACGAGCAGGGCAATCCCATTCCGGGAACCGGCGGTCGTGATGGAGCGGACCTGTCAGATTTCGATAATGAAGAGGATCAGTAGGCAAGCGCCATGCGACATCTAAAGGCACATCGTAAACTCGGTCGGACCAGTGAGCATCGCGATTCAATGCTTCGCAATCTGGCGACTTCTTTAATCAATTCCCGAGAAGAGCGCATCGTTACTACTTTGCCCAAGGCCAAGGAGTTAAGACCATTTATCGAGCGTGCTATCACGCTGTCCAGAAAGGCTCAGGGCTTATCGGGCGACGGCACGGCTGCTCAGGCTTTGCATCTGCGGCGCCAGGCTGCTGTTTTCTTTCATGCAGGCAACACAGCAATGTCTGCCATCACGGGTAAGCGCGGTCAACTGCGTCCCGAGCGCACCGCCGGAGTAGCAGCACTTCGCCGGCTCTTCAGTGAGTTGGGCGAGCGCTACAAAGATCGGCCCGGAGGCTATACTCGTATTCTGAAGCTGGGTCATCGCGACGGCGATCGCGCGGAGTTGGCTATTATCGAATTAGTAGACAATCCCCGCGAGCTCGAAGCGATCGAGGCTGAGAAGAAACGCACAAAAAGTGCTACTGCCAAGAAGAAAAAATCATCTGAGTCAAAGAAGGCAGGAGCCAAAAAAGACGACTCCTCTGAAGCAGCCGATTCGACTGAGGAGTAGCAAGCTACCCGGCACTGCCGGTTTGATTTTGAGCCCCAACTGATGTTCGGCAGCCACGCACGAGTCTTTTGGGGCCAAACTCTTTACTGCTAGTCGAGCTAGTTAAAGGTATTAACGACAAATAATTCATGTCAGCACCAAGAGAAGAAGGCGACACTCGAAACGCTCGTAAGGAACGCACTAAAGCAGCCGCCAATAAACCCGATGCCTCAGTCAACATGGACGAGTTGCGGGAACTGATTGCTCTTCTTCGCGAGAATGACCTCGCGGAACTTGAACTTGAGCGCGTTGACTTTCGTGTTCGTTTGCGGCGAGAAGATACCGTCGTGACACGGTTGGAAGCTGCCGAACCGGCACCGGCCGTAGCTCGAACCGCCGCTCCAGTGCCCGTGCATCCAGGCCAACAGGCCGAAACACAAGCATCTGAAGATCAGGATCTGCGCATCATCCCTTCGCCGATTGTTGGTACCTTTTATCGTTCTCCATCACCCGCCGCCGATCCATTTGTAAAGATTGGCTCAACCGTCAAATCGGAAACGGTGGTTTGCATTATTGAAGCGATGAAACTCATGAATGAGATTCAGGCCGAAGCTTCCGGCGAGATTGTGAAGATTTATGTCGAGAATGGCCAACCCGTGGAATACGGTCAGCCACTCTTCGGAATTAGACAATAGTAAACCGTCGACGTCCAACTTCCAGGTTGCCGCGGCATGCCCGGGACTTAAGGAGTTGGGCGTTACCATTTAAGATCAACTGAAATGTCACTCAGCGCACGAAAGTTCAAAAAGATTTTGATTGCGAATCGTGGCGAAATTGCCTGTCGCATCATTTGGACCTGCAAAGAGATGGGCATTAAAACCGTCGCGGTTCATAGCGATGTCGATAAAGACTCGTTGCATGTTCGTTTTGCAGATGAAGCGGCTTGTATTGGACCAGCACCGTCGGCGCAAAGCTACTTAAACATTCCCGCGATCATAAGCACCGCCGAGATCTTTAATGTCGACGCGATTCATCCGGGCTATGGATTCCTGGCAGAGTCTGCCACCTTCGCCGAAATCTGCGAGGCTTGCAACATCAAGTTCATCGGTCCCAGTGCCAGCGTTATTCGTTTGATGGGCGACAAGATTGAAGCTCGACGAGCGATGTTCTCGGCCGGGCTACCAGTGTTGCCTGGTAGTGAAGGCGCGATCGAATCGGAAGAAGAAGGTCGCAAACTCGTCAAAGAGATCGGCTTTCCGGTCATAGTAAAAGCGGCAGCTGGCGGCGGCGGTCGGGGCATGAGAATCGTTCGCACCGAAGCCGAACTTGGGCACGCACTCGAAACAGCTTCGACTGAAGCTGCGGCAGCTTTTAAAGATGGCAGCGTCTACATCGAGCGTTATATCGAGCAGCCACGCCACATCGAAATTCAGATACTCGCCGATGAGCACGGACAATGTATTCACCTTGGAGAACGCGAGTGCTCAATCCAGCGACGACATCAAAAGTTGATGGAAGAAGCTCCTTCGACCGTACTGACACCTGAGCTACGAAAGAAAATGGGAGGGGCGGCGGTTGACGCTTGCAGAAAGCTCGGTTACTCGAGTGCCGGAACAGTCGAGTTCCTGTTGGACAAGAATGGCGAATTCTACTTCATGGAGATGAATACTCGCATCCAGGTCGAACACCCGGTCACGGAAATGGTTACTCTCGCCGATATTGTCAGAAACCAGATCAGAATTGCCGAAGGCGAAGACCTTGGTTACAAGCAGGACGACCTCCTGATTGTGGGCCATGCGATTGAATGCCGCATAAATGCTGAGAACCCTGAGACCTTTGCGCCGTCGCCCGGTACCATCACAGCTTTCAATTTGCCGGGTGGCCCTGGAGTACGAGTCGATACTTTTGTCTATTCCGGTTATCGGGTTTCGCCGTTTTACGATTCGATGATTGCGAAGGTCATAGTCCATGCTAGAACCCGAGAGCTGGCAATTGCGCGAATGAAGCGAGCTCTAGAGGCGATGGTAATCGAAGGTATTAAGACCACCATCCCTTTGCATTTGAAGATAATGGATGATCCCAAGTTCCGGGCCGGTGAAATATCTACTAATTTTATGGAGTATTTCCTGACCCGTGGCAGCCGTGCAAATGGTTTGGAATCAACGGTTGGCGCCCGATCGGCTTGAGAGTTGCCGTTTCAAGGTCTGTTCCCTTATAATGGCCGACTTTTCTACGAGCATTTGGCGCGTCTGAGAGGTTGAGAAACAATGTCACACGCAATTATAAAAGCCGGCGGTAAACAGTTCCTCGTCGAAGAAGGTCAGACGATACGAGTACCGTCTTTAACTGCTGATGCTGGAGCTTCAATCGAGCTCGAGGCCTTACTTACTACGGGCGATGACGGAAAAATCTCGGCGACAGTCGTTGAGCATGGCCGGGACCAAAAGATCGTCGTGTTTAAGAAGAAACGTAGAAAGCAGTACAAGCGTACTCGCGGCCATCGTCAGGGTTACACCACTCTTAAAATTGATTCAATTAGTTAGTTGGAGTTCGTTATGGCGCATAAAAAAGGTGTTGGTTCCTCAAGAAACGGACGCGACTCGCATTCGCAACGACTTGGTCTCAAGAAATTCGGCGGCGAAGCAGTGCTGGGCGGCAATATTATCGCCCGTCAGCGCGGCACAAAGTGGAAACCAGGTTCGAATGTTGGCAGAGGTAAAGACGATACGCTGTTTGCTTTGATCGACGGCGTCGTTAAATTTGAAGATAAGGGCCGTGCTGGAAAGTTCATCAGTGTGTACCCCTTGGAGCAAACTGCTGCTTAAAAATCACGCACTTGCAGTTCCGCGACGCTCAAGGCAGCACAAACTGCCAAAAAGGGCGTCGCTTTTGATTTAAATGTTTATCGATCGCGCGAAAATTCATGTTCAGGGCGGAGACGGCGGGAATGGTGTCACCGCGTTTCGCCGGGAGAAATTTGTACCGCGCGGTGGTCCATCAGGAGGCGACGGCGGTCGTGGCGGAGATGTATTTCTCGAAGCTGATGAGTCGCTGAACACTCTACTCCATCTGCGCTATAACCCCCGTCATATTGCTGATCGTGGATTGCACGGTGAGGGTTCAAATCGTTCCGGACGTAACGGGTCTGATCTGACTGTTCATGTACCAGTGGGAACTCAGATTTTCGACGCTCAAAGTGGCGAGCTGTTGCATGATCTCGCGGCCGATAAAGATCGTTACCTGGTTGCACGTGGTGGCCGAGGTGGATTTGGTAATGCTCACTTTGCCACTTCGACTAATCGCGCGCCTAGATACCATCAAAGTGGGACCGCTGGTGAAGAGCGAGATTTGCAGCTGGAGTTGAAACTGTTGGCTGACGTTGGCCTCGTTGGTTTTCCAAATGCCGGCAAGTCAACTTTTATTTCGACTGTTTCAGCAGCGCACCCAAAAATTGCCGACTATCCATTTACCACGCTAGAACCGCATCTGGGAGTGGTCGACATGGGAGACTTCAAGACTTTCGTCATCGCTGATATTCCGGGATTGATTGAGGGGGCTCACGCCGGCGCCGGCTTGGGTGATCGTTTTCTTCGTCACATCGAACGAACGAAACTCCTGCTGCACCTGGTTGATGTGTCATCCCTTTCGGGACGCGAAACGGTCGCAGATTACGAGACTGTCAATCGAGAGCTGCAGTCTTACAAGCACGAATTAGCCGAGCGACCACAGTTTGTGGTAGCTACAAAGATTGATGCGCTCGATGAAGTTGAGCGACTGACTTCATTGAAAGAGCGAGCGCTAAGCGATGGCCATCCCTTCTACACTATTTCATCGGCGACCAATGAGGGTGTACGCGATCTCCTTCAGGCGGTGGCTGCGAAGCTTGAAGCAATTAAGTCGGACGAGAAACTAAGCGATGCTGTCGAACTGGCTTTTTAGAAAATGTGCGCCAAACGCCGAATAGGTTTGTACGGCGGGACGTTTGACCCGGTTCATCAAGGGCATCTCGACGTTGCTCGGCGAGTTGCGAAGTTATTTGAAATTGACGAGATCCTCTTCGTCCCAGCGCAACAGGCGCCGCACAAGCTTGGGCGTCCCGTTACCGCAGCCATCCATCGCTACGCGATGTTGGTACTGGCAACAGCAGATGATGCTCAGTTACGGATTTCCACGTTTGAGCTCGACGCGCCAGATCGCCGGTATACGGTCGATACTCTCAAACACTTTCAGCAGAAGCTGGTCGACGATGATCTCTATTTCATAATGGGTGCCGATTCCTGGGCCGACATAGAAACGTGGCGCAACTGGCAAGAGCTTTTAGCTATGACGAATCACATAGTCGTAACGCGACCCGGTTACGCTGTTGATATTGAAAATTCTCCTTTCGTCGACCGCATTGTTGATATGAGAGGAAAAAGAGAACCAGGCGTAATAAACGCTGAGACACCGCGGATATTTGTTACGGACGTGGTGATGGACGATATAGCCGCTACTGAAATTCGGGATTGGTGTCGCGCTGGAAAATTTGCTGAACTTCGCGGCGTCGTACCTGGGGTAGTGATCGAATATTTAAAGAAATACCAGATCTACAGAAATTCGAATGAAGCCAAACTCAACAGTTAAAGAACAATCTTTGAATCCTCATTCGGCTGGCCGCGCTGAGACCGAGAACTCCAGTGCTGGCGAGTTGGACGACCGCATTCTGGCCGCGCTGCAGGCGAGCACTGACAAGAAGGCCGTCGATCCCGTCATTTTGGATCTGCGAGAGATTGCCAGTTTCACGGACTATTTCTTAATCGTCAGCGGAACAAATGAACGTCAGGTTCAGGCGATCGCCGATGAGGTTTATGACTCGCTAAAGAAGACCGGATCCGCTGCGGCTCGAGTAGAAGGACATAAAACGGCTGAATGGATTTTGCTTGATTACGGTGACTTCGTGGTGCATGTGTTCGAGCAGAAGGCGCGTCGTTTTTATGACCTCGAACGACTGTGGCGAGAATCGAAGCGAGTGGAGCTGCCGGCCCAGTTCACTCAAGGCTCTTTGAGAACTGAATCGTGATCGAGTTATTTGCGCGCTCTAATGCAATGCGCGAGGTAGTTGACCTCGCTAAGCGCGTAAGCGCGACCGATTCGAATTTACTGATAACAGGTGAGTCAGGCTCCGGAAAGGACTTGATTGCTTCCTATATCCATTCTCAGTCGCGCAGGACAAACGGTCCATACGTAAAGATCGACTGTGCCACTCTGCCTGCAGATCTGCTTGAGGCAGAGTTGTTCGGTTATGAGCGAGGTGCTTTTACCGGAGCTGCGGAAATGAAGCCCGGCCGCTTTGAAGCTGCGAAACAGGGAACAATCGTTCTGGACGAAGTAGCTCATCTGCCGAACGACAGTCAGGCTAAGTTGCTGCGGGTGATCGAATCACGCGAGTTCGAACGGCTGGGTGGTCGAACAACCTTAAGGCTCGACGCACGTCTCATTGCTTTGACAAATGTTGAGCTGGAACACGCTGTCGAACGCGGAGCCTTTCGAGAGGATCTTTTTTACCGGCTGAACGTGATCCATATTCGCGTTCCGCCGCTTCGAGAGCGGCGCGAGGATGTGAAAAAGCTCGCTGGTTATTTTCAAACCCTGTACTCCCGAAAACATGGCAGTACAGTTAAAGGTATTTCAGCGGCGGCGCTTGAAATGTTGCTCGCTTATGACTTCCCGGGAAATGCTCGCGAATTAGCTAATCTCGTCGAGCGCGCGGTAATTGTGGCCAGCGGAAAATGGATTGAGACGACCGATTGGCCCGCAACTGTTATTGAAGGGATAACGGCCCGAAAACGGATTGAGAAACCCTTGAGTTTGGCTGAGCTGGAAGCAGAACACATTGCGAAGGTTTTGCTGGTTAGCAACGGAAACAAAACAGAGTGCGCGCGAATTCTTGGAATCAGTCGCAAGAATCTCTACGAGAAGATCGCGAAGTACAAACTTGATTAACTTGGGTTGCAGGTCTTTAGATGCGGTTTCGCGTAATTTGGCCTGGCAAGACACGGGACACAAGACTTCGGTCGTTGGTTGAGGATTACGTCGAACGGCTTAACCACTTTGTGCGGGTTGAGATCGTTGAACTGAAGGAAGCGGGCAGAGCGGACAAGCCAGGCATCGATAAGGAAGCCGCACGCATCTCAGACGCTCTTCATCCAGGCGGCATTGCAGTTATTTTGGACGTTTCGGGCGAGGAGTGGACATCTCAGCAGTTGGCTGAGCAGGTCAGCGGTTGGGAGGTCCGGGGGATCAAGGAGGTGTCGTTTGTTATCGGCGGGCCACATGGCCTGTCAAAGGAGTTGGTCGCAAGGGCCGATCGACGTTGGTCGCTCTCGCGTCTGACCTTAACGCATGAAATGGCGCGCGTGCTGATGTTTGAGCAGTTATATAGGGCATACACAATTATCAACGGGTTGCCGTATCAGAAATAACGAACTACCCCTAAATAATTCAAGTAGGGTGGAGGACGAAAACAAATAATGGATAAGAGGCGAACGAAAGTTTTCCGCGACAAATTATTGGACCGGCGTGAAGGCTTGGTCGGGCAAGTACAGGCTGCCGAGTTATACAGTCGCGAGCGCGACGCTGAAGCCACGCAGGATCCAGCAGACATGGCTGCAAATGCTTATACCAAGGAACTGTTGGTGTCGATGTCTGATAATGACCGACAGTTATTGAATCTAATAGACGAGGCTCTCGAGCGCATCGAGACGACTGGATACGGAAAGTGCGTCCATTGCGAAGAGGCTCTACCCGAAAAACGACTTGAGGCGGTGCCCTGGGCTCGTCTTTGCGTTCGCTGCCAGGATTTACAAGAACGCGGACTATTGTCGGACGACGACGATTAGCAAATAACAATCAGTTGATCTAGATTTGGGCTTCTTCAGATTCTGAAGAGGCCCTTTTTTCGTTTCATGTTCCTCACCAAAGCATCTTCGTTGATTGATGCGCTGCTAAGCGTCGCCTACCCACAGCCGTGCCGCCTTTGCCAGCGAGAGGTGGAGAGCCGTCAGCTTGGAGTGGTCTGTAAAGAATGCTGGAATTCAACTCGCATCTTTTCGGCTGGTGATAGTCTTTGTTCAAAATGCGGGTTGCCGTTGTTTGTGCTGCCGCAGAACGTAACGATCGAGTTGTATTGTCGCCGTTGCGAATCACAGACATTCACCGCAGCGAGAGCTTGCGGGATATATGAGAAAGGATTGCGGCAGTCGGTGTTAGAACTCAAACGCAAACCTAACATCGCCAGGCACCTCACTTCCTTGCTGCAATCGTTAGCTGTCGGGCCACCGTTTGCTGAGACATCACGCATCATTCCTGTGCCTTTACATCCGGCCCGGCAACGGGCGCGAGGGTTCAATCAAGCGGTAGTAATAGCTCGATCTATATCCTCAGCTCTCAACTTGCCGGTCGATGAAAAGTCTTTGGTGAGGACCCAATACTCTGAGCGCCATCGCGCGGGTCTCGACGCCAGGGGACGGTGGGACACCGTAAATAACGCGTTTACCGTTCCTAACCCGCGCTTGATAAAAGACGAGAGAATCTTACTAGTTGACGATGTACTGACGACTGGAGCCACCGCGAGCTCTTGCTCTAACGCCCTGTTGGAAGCCGGGGCAAGCACAGTCTGTGTTTTGACCATAGCTCGCTCGGCGCGTTGATTTATCCCGTCGGCAAGCATCAACCTGACCGGTTTCCAGCATCTGAAACCTACGCAGGCGAACTAATTTTTGACACCCTATTCCACGCTCGCGTAATATCAGGCCCAGTATGAATGGCAGAGTCCTAGTTCTGAATACCTCCTTTGAACCCATCAACGTGTGCACCGAGAGGCGTGCCGTCGTGATGATTTTCAAAGGGGTTGCCCGAGTGGAAGAGCACAACGGGCATATGCTGCATTCTCAGAAGCTGTCGATACATGCGCCGTCGGTAATTCGTCTTACTGAATACATTCATATACCTTTTGAGCGTCGTTCATTGTCGCGCAAAAACATTCTGCTCAGGGACCACTCCACCTGTCAGTACTGTGGCAAGCAATATCCGCCATCGGAATTGACGCTGGATCATGTGCAGCCACGCTCGCGTGGAGGCGAGTCGGCGTGGGATAATCTGGTTGCCTGTTGCAAACGCTGCAATCATAAGAAGGGTAATCGAACCCCTGAAGAGTCGGGAATGCATCTGCTGCGGAGGCCTCGCGGTTTCTCTTTACATGTGAATCGTCAGATAATGCGTTACCTGGGGCGCGCAGATGAGACCTGGAGGAAGTATCTGTTTTACGAGTCTGATCACGGTAACTAGATAGTGCCTCCGGTTCAGCCCGCCAAGAAAGAGGAAAACAATGACTGAGAAAATATTGGCGATCGGAGGGCTCGGAACTCCTGAGCTCGTGGTGATCGCAATTGTGATTTTTCTATTGTTCGGTGCCACACGCTTACCGCAATTGGCTAAGGCGCTGGGACAAAGTAAACGTGCTTTTAAAGAAGGCCTGGATGAGGGTGAGAAGGAGTCTCGGAAGAATCTCGAAGATTAATTTCCAGGCCTCTTAAGAAAGATATCTAGTGCGTCAGGGACTTGCGGCCTACGACAAGCGTCGCTTTTACTGATAACGCAAATTCAGCCTCGTGTCGTTCCTCATTTATCAGGCGCGAGATCTCATTCGAGACCTTGTCTCTAAGGCTGTCCGGAACGCACGCCAGCCAATCCTCCATCAAAAATTCGGAGACTAGCGGAGACTTGAGAAACTGGTCTCCGGATTCATAATCGAATTCTTCAATTCGCGTCCACGACTCAACTTCATCGAGACCTACATCCTCGGCCATCGCTTCGACATCGGTGACGGTTGGCAACGCCATAATCAACTGTTCCACTTTCGACTCGAGGTCGACGATCTCACAGTTATGGAGCGCTTCCCAGAAGATTGAAAAGAATTCGCCAAAGCTCGATGAGGTGGTCAGCGTTAAAGCTACTCTTGCACCTGGTGCAGCAACGCGCGCCATTTCCTTGAACATCTTGCGTACTCGTTCTCGGGCGACCAGCGAAGCCTCGCCAATAACCAGGTCGTACTGGTTGTCTTCCAGCGGGAATGACTCAAGTGATGCATGACGGAAATCAACTTCCTGGTTAGCGGCAGTTGCTTTGGCCTGGGCCAGTTCCAAAAATTCCGGTTTCTCGTCAACGCAAGTCATGTCGAGTTTGTCGCCCGTTCGCTCCCGGATTGCAATCGCATGACCGCCTGTTCCAATTGACACATAAAGCGCTTTACCCTCCGCTGGTACTTTTAAATGCTGGTCTATAAGTTCGGCGAATCGTTCTCCCCAATCAGGGGCAACGAATAGATCATGTAAAAAAGCTAGTTCTTTGTCAGTTTTCTTTGTGATCATTCTCAACACTTAACCATTGTTAGTCTGGTTAACATTCTCCTCGGTTTCTTCTTCAACAAAATACCTGGCGCCGCTCAGGTTGGCGGGCAGACATTCCATCTCTTCTTTTGCGTTTGGGTCGTTGTGAACATAACGATAACTTCCTCCATAACCCATCTGTTTCATTAACGGCGTTGGCGCATTTCTCAGATGTAACGGCACCGGCTCTCGAGCAGTGTCGGCAGCGTCTTTGGCCGCGGCCTGATACGCCTTCAAGACCGTATTTGATTTGGGCGCACGGGCGAGATAAATCGTCGCCTGAGTCAGCGGGAAAATCCCTTCAGGCAATCCAATCAACTGTACAATAGCCGCGGCGGCGGCGGCTTGGACCATCGCCTGTGGATCAGCCAGTCCAATATCCTCTGAAGCTAAAATGCAAAGCCGGCGAGCTATGAAAATAGGATCGGCACCGCCTTCAATCATTCGCGCCAGCCAGTAAAGAGCTGCATCGACATTTGAATTTCGCAAAGACTTAATGAGAGCCGAGGCGAGGTTGTAATGTTCTTCTCCGCCTTTATCATAGGCGTAATGAGCACGTCCCAGCGCTTCGATAATTGTTTGCTCCGTTACAAATCTATTGCCATCCTGGTCAGCATCAGTGGACTCAACGGCCGCTTCGAGCGCGGTGAGCGCAACTCGCGCGTCGCCTGCCGCCGCGTGCGCAAGCCGGGTGAGTAGTTGATCGGAAACTACTGCATGCCTGTCAGCCAATCCGCGCTCTTCATCGGCGAGTGCATTAAGGACTATTTGTTTGATCTCATCGTCTGAAAGTGGATTTAAGACGAGTACGCGGCAACGAGAAAGCAAAGCGCCGGTAACTTCAAAGGATGGGTTCTCAGTAGTCGCGCCGATAAGAACCACAGTGCCATTCTCGACTGCATGAAGTAAGGCGTCCTGCTGGGCTTTGTTAAAGCGATGAATCTCGTCGATGAATAGCACGGTTTTCTTTCCGTAACGTTGTTCGAGCCGAGCTTCCTGAATCGCCTCTCGCAGATCTTTCACGCCCGAAAAAACCGCAGACAAAGCAACAAAACGCAATCCGCTCTTCATCGCCAACAGCTTGGCAAGGGTTGTTTTGCCCGTGCCGGGCGCACCCCACAGGATGAGCGAAGGCAGCATCCCTCCTGCCTTGACGATGCGGTTTAGAACGCGGTCCTCACCAACAAGATGGCTTTGGCCGACAAACTCCGCGAGCGATCTTGGTCTCATACGCTCGGCCAAAGGTGCGCCTGCGCCTATGTTCGAGTCGTTATTTGCATCTCCAAAGAGACTTCTTGCTTCCCAACCGTTCATGCGTTTATAAGTGAGATAGATTATCGCCGAAAAGCCCAAAACAGGCGACAGGCGGTTTCCCGGACACAACGATTTGACGCCGGGCTAAAATGTGATAAAAGACCATTTTTACGGGAGCGAAATGCAAAATCTTCAACGGAACGGTACTTCGAAATTCTTCGTATACCTGGCAGCAGACGATAAAGCCTGAAAATTAGGCTACAGAATCGGAGAGTAGAAGATGAAAGAAGCGAAGGATATATTGAGAATCGTGGGGATGATCCTCCTCGGTTTATTTGTTTTTATGGTGGTCCTCCCGCTGGTAGCTAAGATCGCTGGGATGACTTTCGTATTCCTGATTGGCCTGGCAATAGCGTTAATCAAATTAGCCGTTGTGCTTGCAATCGGATATTTGGTCCTGGTTGGTATCAGAGCGTTACTGCGTTAGCGAATCCGGGCAGTCGCTTAAGCCCTCACGATTGCCCTTATACTCTCTCCTGCCCTCCAACGAAATCTTAGTTTGACTTAATCAGACATTGAAGCGGAAATGAACCACATCGCCTTCTTGCATGATGTAGTCCTTACCTTCAAGTCGCAGCAATCCCTTCTCTCTCGCTGCAGCGTATGATCCGGCTGTGATCAGGTCGCTGTAACTTACGACTTCAGCACGAATAAAACCTCGCTCAATATCCGAGTGGATGGTTCCCGCCGCTGTTTGCGCCCGGGTGCCTTGCGGAATGGTCCAGGCCTTTACTTCCTTTTCTCCTGCCGTCAAGAACGACATCATTCCCAGCAGGTGATAGGCGCTGCGAATCAATTGATCGACTCCGCTGGTCTCTACGCCAAGACTTTGCAAATAATCGACTCGCTCTTCAGGCGGGAGCGCAACCAGTTCGGCTTCGAGCTGAGCGCTAATGACCACACACTCTGCAGCTTCTTTCTCGGCAATTGACCTGATCACTTTCACCATCTCGTTTCCGGAAACATCAGAGAGAGTTTGCTCGTCGACATTAGCAGCATAGATGGTTGGCTTGCTGGTCAAGAAAAAGAATTGCCGGGCGATTATTTGCTCTTCATTTGTCAACTCTACTGTTCTGGCAGAGCGACCTTGCTCGAGTACTGGTTGCAGCTTATCGAGGACTTCCAGCTCTGCTCGTGCATTCTTGTCGCCGCTCTTGAGTGTCTTCAGCGCTTTTTCGCGACGGCGCTCTGCTGTCGCGAGATCCGATAACGCCAGCTCAATTTGTATTGTCTCAATGTCCCGAGCGGGATCTACTCGTCCTTCGACGTGAATGACATTGTCGTCTTCGAAAGCGCGTACCACCTGGACCACAGTGTCCGTTTCTCGGATATTTGCCAGAAACTGATTACCCAGTCCTTCTCCCTTCGAAGCACCGCGAACCAGTCCTGCGATGTCGAGAAATTCTACGGTGGCCGGAACTATTGTATTAGTCTTGACTAGCCTGGCCAGGGGTTCGAGTCGTTCATCTGGAACTGATACCACACCAACGTTAGGTTCAATTGTGGCAAACGGATAATTCGCGGCCAGCGCCGCCGATTGCGCTGTCAGCGCATTGAAAAGGGTTGATTTGCCGACATTGGGCAAACCAACAATACCTGCTCTCAACATGAAATAGTTTTTCCTCTGAACGAAACTAACCTATCAGAGAAAATGATGCAAAGGGCATGTTTAGGAAAGTCGAATCTGATATTGCCTACTTAAGTAGGCTCAATATGTTTGAGGAGTCGTCGGTCCAAACAATGTCTCCATGCAAGGGGCGCCAGCGAGAATCAGCGACCAGAGTTCCCAGCGATTTTTCGTCACGCGCAAAGACAACCCAGATCGACGGGTACCGACCGACTACGGCGTGCTCCTTGTCTTCTCTTAAGCGTGCCTGGAGATTCTTTGACTTTGATAGACCTGATAGCAGTGGTTCGAGATCTAGATAGCGGTTGCTGATGTGAAAGGCGAGAAGACCATCGTCAGCCAACTTTGAGAGGTAAAGATCCACGGCCTCGGTCGTCAACAAGTGAGCGGGCACGGAGTCAGAACTGAATGCATCCATAACGATCAACCCATACTTGTGGTCGGTTGCTTCTCGCAAACGTAGTCGTGCATCGCCGAGAATCATGTGATGAGGAGCTGACGTGCAGTCGCTGAGGAAGTTGAAATATTCAGAGTCGCCTGCGATTTTGGCGATGGCCGGATCGATTTCATAGAAGTCCCATTGTTGATTCGGCAATGAGTAAGTACCGACTGTACCGGCCCCGAGGCCGGTGGCTGCGACTGACTTGAGACCTTTTAGATTTGAGACCTCAAAGATCTGGCCGAGTGGTCCACTTTTACTGTAATACGAGGTCGGCTCACATTTTCGGCCCGCGTCCTTGAACTGAACCCCATGAACGGTACTTCCGTGCCAGAGCCGGCGAAATTCTTCTGTCTTGCTATCGGTCACACGCCAGACGCCAAAAAAATTACGCTGCGTAGTGAGCGTCTGTGTGGATGCGTTCAGGTACGGCACCGAACCGAGTAGGAAAGCAGCGAGACCAAACGCAAACATTACTGGTTGCCGCAAAGTGACTAGGTATATGAGAGCTAAAGGTATAAAGAGTGCGATAGCATCCTGGACTCTGGGAGGCGTACTCAAGCGTAGCGCTACAATCGAAAGTGTGACTGTAAGGACTAACGCCAAAGCTGGAAATGCTGTGCGCCACAACTTTCCTTGTTTAGAGTCCGGCTTAGAGCTTGTCCTAATCAGGCAGGCAAGAATTATTACGACAGGGTATTCGACAGGCGTTGAGAAGATTGTCGGAGCAATTAGGGCATTGAAGATCCCACCCATGACTCCCCCGGTGGCGATCCAGAGGTAATACTCAGGCAGATGGCGCACATGAGGTCGCATCAGCGCCAACCGCCGGTGCGAGAACAACGCAGCAACAAAGAAGACGACGAGATGGAGACCAATAATCAACCACGCGGAAGTGGGTGGTTTGAAAATCATTAAGGCTCCCAAACAGACAATCGACAAGGGAAGTGCCTTTGAAGTCACTGATACAGGCAGCGGCTGCCGATTCGAGAACGCTAAGATAAACGTCAATAGGTAAAGCGCTAATGGGATAATCCACACGAGCGGAACCGAGGCTACATCAGTTGCGATGTAAGTGGTGACCCCGAGCATCAAGCTCGACGGAATGAACGCTAGCAGGATCCAAAACAGGCGATTGCGATTCGAGACCGCGTGTTCTGCGGATACGATCTGAGTCTGAGACCGATCAGTTGTCTTTAGTAAGGTTATGCAGCAAATGATTGAGGCTACGAGTACCAGATAACTGAACGCCCAGATTCGGTTTTGAGTGCGGATGGCTAAGGTTGGTTCCAGCAAGAAAGGGAAGGCAAGCAATGAAAGCATGCTTCCCGCGTTACTCACGGCATACAGAAAATATGGATCCTGAGCTGATTTATGTTCGGAGCGTGAGAACCAGTTTTGCAATAGAGGAGCTGTGGCCGAGAGGACGAAAAAAGGGGCTCCCGTTGTTATCAATAGGGTGAGCAGCAACCACCAAACAGGACTTCCATTTGTCGGTATTGAAGCGATCCGAGTCGCGGGGAGTTTGAAAGGAAGGACAAGCGCTGCGATAATTATTAGAAACAGATGAATCGTCGCCTGACGTTTGATTGAGAATAATCGCGACAAGACCAGTACGTAGCCGTATCCCGCCAGGAGTAGCGCCTGAAAGAACACCATACATGTGTTCCAGACGGATGGGGCTCCTCCCAAGAGCGGAAGCAGCATCTTGGCAATCAAGGGCTGCACCCAAAAGAGAAGGGCGGCGCTACTGAATAGCGATAATGCGAAGAAGCTGGCCAGCGCAGTCGTGCCCGTTGAGATGGGTCGTGTTTGATTTATTTCTAAAGCCATTTTTGGTTGTGTGAGTTGGGCCTTAAGTGCCGTTTCCTTAAGGAGGGCTCATTAAGAATACATGATCGTTAAACGGTTTGAACACCACTTTTATATGGGCGTTTTGGGTGATATGGCTTGGCCATTAAACTTTTGTCCTGGCTTGTCGCATAAGCTGCGGATTCAGGTGTTAATGGGCTGTTCTTTCGCGTAGACGCCATTGATGACCGCTTTAACGTATAATCCGCGTCGCTCCACTAAATGAGGTCTGGATTATTAGCCAGCGCAGTATCGCTCACGGATAAATGACTGTTTCATTAGTGCTCGCATTGCTGGTCACCATAAGTGGCACCGTTGCAACTTATCTTTACGATCGGCGAGCCTCATTTGCGGCACGGCTTTGTGCTGGCGCTTGTTTCGGATTAGCAGTTCTCGGTCTGGCTGGTTTTGTTTTTGCTTCACTTTTGGGTCTGACTCCAACTGCGATATTTCTCTCTACTTCCTTTTGTTGTCTACCGTTCATAACCTGGTTTGATCGGGCCAAACGGCAAACCTTTTTCGCAGATGTAAAGTCGGCAATAGTCTCCGCCCAGAATCTTTTTCTCAAACCGAACGCGGTCTCGGTTGGTTATGCACTTTTCTATGGCGCCGTGATCTTGATCCTCTGGAAAGTTTTCGATCGCGCCATGATCGAAGACAACGAAGGAATCAGCACGGGACTATTGAATAACTTTGGGGACTTACCTTTTCACCTCAGCGTAGTAACAAGCTTCGCGTTGGGAGACAATTTTCCTCCTGATGATCCTACCTATGCGGGAGTGCGTTTTACCTACCCCTTTATCACGGACTTCGTTTCGGCCATTTTTGTCCGGTGCGGAGCCACGCTGAGCGCATCATTATTTATCGAGAACATTCTTCTCGGTGTTGCCTTTGTCGGCCTGGTACATCGATGGGCGTTGGTTATGTTGCGTGACCGGTTGGCTGCAGTAATTACGCCGCTCCTGGTTTTGCTAAACGGTGGCTTTGGCTTCGTCCTGCTGTTTTATAACAAAGATAACTCTGAGAAATCGTTAGCTCGACTTCTGACAGACCTGCCTCCTTCGTTTACCGTCATTCCCGAGACGACTTGGCGCTGGGGCAATGCCATATCAACTTTGTTAGTGCCGCAGCGGGGATTCTTGATGGGCTTACCGCTCGTGGTGATAGCCCTAACTCAGTGGTGGCTGGCTACAGAGAAGCCGGGCGTTGATGAGCCGCCGGCGCCCTTAGGTAGTCAAGACCGTAAGAGCACGAAATCAAAGAAACGAAAAATGGAGGTAAAGGTTGAGGTTGCAGAGACTGGCCTTCCAGTTTCAGTGAGGCGCATGATTGCGGCAGGTGTTGCGGCCGGCTTGTTACCGCTGGTCCATGCACATAGTTTCGTGGTGGTAATGGCTATGGGCGGCTGTCTTGCCTTGTTGCAGATACGCTGGCGCGAATGGTTCGTTTTCTTCGTCACTGCAAGCCTCATTGCCTTACCACAACTGTTCTGGTCAACTTCGCACAGTGCTGTTCACGCGTCGAGTTTCTTTGGTATCGAGTTTGGTTGGGACCATGGGGTTGAGAACCCGGTTTGGTTTTGGTTTAAGAACACTGGTTTGTTCATTCCTTTGATTGTCCTGGCTGTTCTGATGCGAGGTAAAAATCCGGTAGTCAGAAAACGGGTACTACTCTTCTATCTGCCATTCATCATATGTTTCATTGTTCCGAATTTCCTGAAGATGGCGCCGTGGATTTGGGACAATATCAAAGTGCTCTTTTACTGGTGGCTGGCATCGGCCCCACTTGTTGCGATCCTTCTGTCACGCCTTTGGAAACAAGGATTATTTCAACGCGTAATTGCAGTCGCACTGTTTGTTACCGTCACCTTGGCTGGAACGTTGGATGTGACTGGCATCATTTTTCGTTCCGTTAAATATAGTATTTTCGATGCAACGGCGGTCCAATTTGCTGAGTTTGTCAAACAAAAGACGCCAGCGCGGGCGTTGATTGTTCATGCGCCGGTCCACAATACGCCGGTGTTTCTGACTGGCAGGCGATCTTTGATGGGCTATCCGGGGCACATCTGGACACATGGACTAGAGTTCGTCCAACGCGAGTCTGAAATAAAAAGAATTTTCGGCGGCGCACCTGATGCACCGTCACTGATTAGCAGTTACAAGGTTGACTATGCAGTGGTTGGTCCACAGGAACGTAATGTAACTCCGGTCAACGATCGGTTCTTCGCACAATTTGAGAAGATTGGAGAAATTGGTGGGTACGAGCTCTACAAAGTCAAAAGGCAATAAGGCCTTACGTAACGTAGGGTCGGAATCGCAAGCAGCGGTTGTGAGTTCCAGCGCGCCGGCGGAATTTATCTCGTTTAGAGTTTGGATAATTTGCGTAATCGCTATCCTGCTGATTGCCGCGTTCCTCAGAATGTACGACCTGCCTCTTGTTCCCTTTCACCACGACGAAGGTGTCAATGGGAATTTCCTTGTTCGACTCGTGCGCGAGAATCAGTACAAGTACGATCCGGAGAATTATCATGGCCCAACAATCTATTACCTCACAGCGGTAATTCCCTGGATTCTTAAAACACTTTTCGGTGTAGCGGCGAGCGAGACTTACGGTCTCAACACAACAACTGCTCGGATGGTTCCAGCTGTGTTTGGTCTGGGAACCGTT
>DATIBX010000128.1:0-14335 GCA_035457105.1 Pyrinomonadaceae bacterium | reverse complement strand
AACCAATGCTCGATGAAATGCTCCACTCGATGTGGCGCGATGAATTGGTGTTCCATTTGCGTCTCAAAGCGACCCCCCTGAAACTCAACATACTGATGTCCGCCATCAGTCAGCTTCTCAACCCAGATATCGCCATTGTCGTCAGTGCCCCAGGTCCATGTTTTCTTCCCCGGCATGTCTCGATGATCGGCAACATGAACAATTCCCCAGTCGGACTTGTCGTAATAGACTCCGAAGTAATCACGATAGGAGTTTCTTGCGAAGAGGGAGAGGAAGTTGGGCACGTCAGTAAACTTGCTGACGTCAACTCCTTTTTCTTTCGGAAACGAAAAGATGGGCCAAAACGCGTGGGGGTAAGCCTCGCGCATTGGATAGACAAACTTCATGTCATCTGTTGCCGGAGCCCCGGCGGTGGACCAGAACCAATAGCGGCCGGGAACATCACGACGGTTGTTCAACGTCACTTCAGTTTCCACCGCGCGTTGGCCGGGACGAAGTCTGATGATTACCTGCCACTGCATGCGTTGCACTCGTTCGGTGTCGCCAACTGCAACTGCTGCACTGCCGTCCGCTTCAGTTCGCATCACGTAGTCGATGGGTGAAACAGTGGTAAGAGTATGGCCGTCAGGAAAATTCCACTCGATTCCGCCTGATACCCAGGCACCACGCAGAGCGACCATGGCGTACTTCATCACCGGATTTGAGTAGAGAACATCACGATTTGTGGTCTTATCAAATATCTCGTAGATATGACCGCCCAATTCCGGAAGTACCGAAACGCGAAGGTACTCGTTTTCGAGATACACGGCTTTCCAGGTCTTGTTGGTCTTGGTGCTGCTTAAAGAATCAAGAAATGGATACGGGTAGACAGGACGCCATTTTCGTCGCTGCCAGTCGAGTAATGCCGGATAAGGATTCGGTGGTCCAAGTTCGTAAGTGGGTATCACGAGTGGAGCTTCCCAAACGCGTGGTTTTGTCTCCTGGGCGTTTATCTTAAAAGCATAAGTAAGGACCGCGATTAATGAGAAGAAGAATAGAAAAGAAGATTTGACGTTCATAAATGAAACCTCGATGAAATGTCGCGGCGTTTGTTTTTCAAAAAAATTGCGTCGTTGGGGATTGAGGGGGCGGACACGGAGTGCCGCCCCTACAACGCGTACTTGTTGATCTTTTCGCGGCTTACTTGGTACGTGGTCATGTCAATGAGACCGAGCGTGTTAACGTTGATTGGGGGCTCGATCACATCGTCGACGTACCAGCGTGACGATGCTTCGATGTCCGTTGGGTAACTGAAACCTTCATTGCATGCGAGTGCGAGTCCTTGGGCTGAAGCAACGCCTAACTCAGGCATGGTTCCGACCCAACACTCAAGTCCCGCAGCACGGGCGTACTCCAACATCAAGCGCGCTTCACCTAGTCCACCGACTCGCTGCACTTTGATATTTATGATTCGCGCCGCTTGATGTTGAACTAGTAACTCTAACGAATTGATTGTCTCTGCGGATTCGTCCGCGCAAATAGGTGTGCGCAATTGTTTCTGCAATTCTCCTGCGTCCGCAATCGCATCGCGAGCGAGTGGCTGCTCGATCATCATCAAGTTGTTTTTATCCAGTTCCCTGAAAACGTCGATATCACTAAGCGAATAAGCAGCGTTGGCATCAACCATCAACCGGACTGTTGGCAGCTCTCTTCTGATGGCTGCAACCGGTTCGACGTCCCAGCCTGGTTGAATCTTGATCTTTACGCGTTGATAGCCTTCGGACAAGTACCGCTTTACTCGTTCAATCAATTCGGAAATCTTGTCATAAATGCCGACTGCGACACCTGATGGAATCGGGCGCTGATCGCTACCCAGAACTTCAAACAAGGGCTTTTTGAGACGTTTGGCGTAAGCATCCCAAAGCGCTCCCTCGATACCAGCTTTCGCGAAGGCGTCAACTGGCTGGCGACGTAAGGTCTCGTAGAACGTTTGGACATTTATCTCGGACGATAGAACTAACGGCACCAGCGTTTCGGATAAGGCTGAATACGAGCTCTCGGGAGTATCGCTCGAGTAGAAGGAACCGGACATTGGCGACGCTTCACCCCAGCCAGTCACATCGTCAGTCGTTGTGACCTCTACGAGAATCGCCTCTTTCGCAGTCACTTCACCATTGCTTATACGGAAGGGCTCGAGCAGAGGGACGCTGACGTGATGCAGCTCAACCCTCTTGATGGTCAGGAGGTCTGATTTCGTTGTTAAGGTCGAAAGCAATCTGGATCCTTGTTCATTAAATAATTCTGACTTCTACCGCAGAGACGCGGAGACGCCGAGATTAGGTCATGGTTGCGAGCATCTCTGGGGTGACAACGTTTATTAGTGGTTCACCTTTGCAGTAGCGCACCACTTCGGATACAGCCACCTCGCCAATTTCCCGTCGCATCTCGATTCCGCCGGCCGCTATATGCGGCGTAAGCAACACGTTTGGCAGACGGCGTAATTCGTGATCAACCGCCAACGGCTCGAGCGGATCAGTGACATCAAGCGCCGCACTAAGCCTTCCACTCCGCAATTCATTCAACAGCGCGTCAAAATCGATAAGCCCGCCTCGAGCGACGTTTATCAAATAAGCACCATCGGGGAGAATGCCCAGTCTTCGACGGTCCAACATGTGCCGCGATTCGTTCGTCAGTGCGGCCGCAAGTACAACCACCGAAGACGAGCTCAATAGCTGGTCCAGGTCCACGAGCGCTCCACCAGCTGCCGCTACTGCTTCTGACGTCGCCCAGGGGTCTGATACCAGCAACTCGACCTTGAATGGTGCTACGATTTGCGCAAATGCCCGCCCAATCCGGCCGAAGCCAATTAATCCAACCCGTCTGCCTCTGAGAGTTTCACCCTGGCTAACGTATTCATTGGTTCTGATCAGACCCGAGTGCATCTCAGTCGCGTAACTTGGAATTCGTCGCACTAACGCGAGCGTCAAGGCTAGTGCCATCTCGGCAACGGGCGCGGCCATTGGCTCTGCAGCATTTGTTACCGTAATGTGGTCGACGACCTGCTCCTCCATCCGCGACTTAACTTCGCCGCCACAGTGCGCAATTAGACGAACTCGCGGGTGTGGTCCAAACATCTCCAACTTCAAGAATGGTGAATGCCAGGTAGTCATTAGAATGTCGGCGGTCTGCAGTCTCCTTTTCAGCGCATCAGACTCTTCTACTTCGGAGTATTGAGACCAATCTGCAACCTCGGTTAAGCGCGCACGCGCTGACTCCGAAAAGAAGTGCTCAAACAAAACATCGCTGGAAAGAATCACTACGCGTTTCACTGTGTACCTATTGCACTCATACGCTCGCTTCGCGCGCCAGGACCTTCTTCATCGCATTCATGAAATCGGGGAGTGCCACTTCTGGCTCTTCAATCTCAGGATGCCAGTACTTCTCCCACTCAAAACTAATAAAGCCGTCATAACGTAACAGGCGGAGTTCTTTCACTGCTTGTTCGAACGATACCTCGCCTTGTCCCGCGAGAACCGGTAACCAATGTTCGGAACCTTCAACCTTGCGCGCGTCTCGTAAATGAACATGGGCCAGGTAAGGACTGACAGAAGTTGCCGCATCAGGAATTGAGTCACCGGCATTCAGTGAGTTTGCGACATCCCAGATCAGACAAACATTCGGATGGTTCGCCAGATCAACAATTTCGGCAGCAATGCTGCCGCGAGCGAAGTCGCCATGAGTTTCCAATGCCACGCGTACCTCATCCGTTAGGCGTCGAGCAATCTGGTTCAGAGATTCAGCTATGTTGTCGCGTGTCTCAGAACGATTACTACCAGCTTGAATCTTATCGGGAAAAACTCGAATCAACTTCGCTCCCAGCAAGGCCGCGAGTTCCGCGTTTCTCAGCGCCAGTTCAACTTGTTGCGAGCGCTCGCTGGCGTCCGGCGAGTGAAAGTTGCACGACGTATCAACGCAACAAACCGACACCCCCAGGTCCTCGAGTTTTCTACGCGTGACATCGACCTCACCCGGCTGAAACTCGGGACGGCTAAGCAAATCAAGATCTCCGCCGACAGCGCGCAGCTCGATTGCGTCGTAACCCAAGCTGCGCGCCGTTTCGGCAATCTGCCCTAACTCCCAGCCAGGACAGCCAAGCGTTGAGAATGCCAACTTCATTACGGCGTGTACTCGTAGGCGCCAATATCAATTGCCCCGAACACAGGTCGCGGACTCGCAGTTCCTACTGCCAGGGCAACATGTAACGGCGGAATAAATGCCGGAGGGAACAATGGACTAATAAACGGATGACCAGCGGGACTAGGTGGCGCTCCGTTACCCGCATTCACTAAAGGACTGGTCGAGATCGGTCGAACATCATAGGTAGCGATGTTGGTAAACCCGGGATTTGTTCCTGTAAGCGTGCCAGTCCATGCAGTTGGAACCAGCGCAGAGCCAGTCGGCACCCAGTTGTTCGTGCCGGTACTCACTCGTCCCGTCACCCATCGCACCCTGGTTTCTAAAACAACTTTGTCGATTGGAGCGCCGCCAACACGGAAGAACACGTTGTTGTGCATCTCCAGGCTGTCGATACCTTCAAAGATCTCCACCCCGGGGCTTGTTTGTCCCTGGCGCAGAATGAAAGTGTTATTCACGAAGCGGTATCGGCCATCGGTGTGTCCGGTACCGTCACCGCCGACGCGGGCCATTCGGGTCCCCTGTGTTGGGATGTGTTGGAACACGTTGCCAACTACATCCGAATCTTCTCTCGCGGTGTCAGTGCTGACCTTCTTATTACCGTGCGGATCTGGTCCAATCAGTTCGATTTCACCGTAGAAACCACCCGACACCCAGTTGTAATAGATCTCATTTCGCTCGGCGCGGCTCTTGATGTTATTGCCCCCGTTTTGATCGTGGAGGTAGCAATACTGCATGCGAAATACCGAGCCTGGATGCGCAAACTCATCGGTGGCCATGTAGACAGGATGTTGTCCGGTGCCGTTACCGCAGTGATAGACCTCGACGTATTCCATCAACAGCGAACCCGAGTCTGTATCTGCGCCCAGGATTCCGTGGGCCGGACAATCATGGACCACGCAATCTCGCAACGTGATGTCATGCGCGTGATGATAGATGCCACGAAAGCTTCCACCGGTAACATCAAACCCTTCGAAGACGTAATGGTCGGAAAGTCGAAACTCGATTGTATTGGTTCCACCTGAGATCACCGGTCTGAGTCCGTTCACTCTAATGCCCCGAATCGTGATCTTGTTAACGTCAGTTCCAGGTCTGGTAAAGATCAGGTCTCCCGGGTAAGTAGCATTCCCGTCGACCTCGACCAGGTCGCCCGGATTCAAAAAAGCGGCAACATCCTGCAACTTCGTGAACGCCCTCGTAGGACCAACTTGATAAGTAGTCGATAACGCAGTGCTCCAGCAAAAAGCTACCAGGAACAATGCAGCGATGAAGTATTTCATTGCTTCTCCTTTATGCTTCGCGAGGGACCAACGTTCTACTTCCTCAGCGACGCTCGTCGACCGCCCTTGATCGATCTCCTGTCGCCACTACTTACTACGCTGTTTTGCAGCGATAGCCTGCGCGAGTTTGTATCTCGCGGTCTCAAACTGATTGCCGGTTTCGGCAAAACCAATCTCGTCAGTTGCATCGGAAAAAACGCGCGGAACCACAGCCTTCAGGACTTCGTCGATCACAGTATCGAGTTTCAGATTCCTGGCGATTGTCAAATACTGATGATCTTGTAAACCGCGACGCAGATTCGCCAATTGGATCGTCGAAACAGGGCCAGCAATTCCGCGGTCCTGCTCGGGATGAAGCTTCTCCTGACCCGGGTATATGAGGACTCCATCACCATTTATATATCCCTGATCGCGGACCGGTTTATTAGGTTGACCACGATTATCGAACGTGATCGGATTAGCCCAGACATCTTGTTTGCGCTCGCCAACCTTTTGCCGGTTGTGTTGCCAGTGCACACTTTCCCAGAAAAAATAATTGTCGATGTTGTGTTTGAAACAAGCCCAAATGGTAGCGCGCGCATCGGTTGCAGGTGCATCGATGACGATTGCGCCTGCGGCGGGACGTCCCCCGTTATAAATCCAGTAGCGACGTCCGCGAGTTCGTTCTTCCTCGGCCCGTTTTATGTCGTAGCCAAGCGGGCCCGTGTCCCAAATGTCGATCGCTCCGTCGAGTTCTTTTACGTAGTGTTTGGTAACGAAGGTGGGGAACCTTTTGCCTGGTCCAGGGTTCGAGTGAATATTGTCCGCCAGGCGCTGAATATACGGATACTCCGACCTACCGGGCTCATCAGGCATGTAGAGAAAGGTAATGGCGTGGGGAAAAGTGGAGGAGATGAACGTCATCCACTCGTCTGCCAAACGCCACGCCTTCGTTCGGTCATCAAAGTCTTTTCCTGGTCCATAGAAGGTGCGCGGAATAATCCGGTTACCGATATTCTCACCGGGCCCTTCGTAGCCGGCCGTGTTACTGAAGTCATTTCCAGTGAAACGATTCTTTGCGGCAGACGCGGTTGCGACGTCGTAGCCGTGAACAAGCTCGATGCGCTGCCGGTGAGCGAATCGATGATATTGCGCATCAAGATTTCGGCCTTGATAAAGAACTGGCTGGAAAGGTTCGTAATAAACCATCGCATCCATACTGTTTTGATCCGGCAACGTAAAATCAAACAGCTCCAACTCGAGTGGTATCGAACGCTTTTGCCCGTCAGCCGTTACTGCTACATTGCCGCGATAGATGCCTGCCGGCAAATCTCGGTGTGTATAAATCTCAATCCAGATCGCCTGGTTTTGACTGCCCTCAACTCGCAAGGGAAAACCGCCACGACCGTTACGAGCGTTTTCCGGAACAAGTTGAACCGGCTTCCAACCGGTAGGATCCTTCGGAGCCGAACGTGAACCGACTTTGTAGACCCATTCGGCGTTCGACGGCGTGACCACATTCATGTAGTTAACGGAAAAGATTTGAATGGGCCTTCCCACATAATCGGTCGGGTCGGAATTGGGTTTTTGATACTTGATCACCGCGCTGCCACCGGTGAGCCGTAACTCGGAAAGGTTAAGCGTAAGTTGATTGATAGGTTGGTCGGCCTCGACGATAACCTGGAAAGCGATGATCTCGTTTCGCGCTCCAAAGACCTTGACCTTCTCTCCGTCCCACACTGAATTTGAGTTTTTGTTCTCGTTGTTTAAATCGTCGCGTTCAACTTTCTCACCATCGTTGACTGCCCAAATTGAACGTACGGAAGCTTCCGTCGGCATCGCGAAGATTGAGAGACATAGGAACAACAGTATTTGCAGGCCTCGACGCATCGTTGCAAATCTGGAGCTTAAGTTGAAATGATATTGGTCCATACTATTCTTCAACGACAGAGATCGGCTCTGCCCTGATCTTTTCCGCTGCACTCATGGCCGCCGCACCTGGACTGCGACCGGCAAAAACAAATCCCAGACCGACCAGCGTCGTTACCGTTGCGTAGATCCCAACAATAAGCCGGTCACGACCGGCAGCACTTGCAAGCACTAGCAAAAAACAGGCGAGGCCCATCCCGGTCGTTACTTTTCCGACCAGAGCCAGTTGTCCGCGTCCTGAGACGCCTGCTTCTCCTAATTCCGTCGACGTATCGATCGGTGTATGCAGCTTGACGAAGAATGCGTCTACTCGCCTGGCGAACTCACCCATGGGTTTGATCAGGATGACTGGAAGGAAGAACGCAACAGTGGTTGTGATTGCTGGAATCCCGATCAGGTAAGTCTCGTTCAACCCCATCCCCAGATACCGGTTCAAATAGAAGTTGACGAAGAGAGACGTAATTGCGCCAACAATGTACGCACAAACCGCGGACCACCATGGTCCACCCTTGACGAGAAAGCCGTATAAAAGAGGTAGACCCAGCGGAATCAAAAACATCGACTCCAGAATAAACAGCAACGTAAAGATGCCACTTGCACCCTGGGCAAACAGAAGAGCAACACAAATCATCACCAGCCCTACGCTGAGCGAAGTGATCCGGCTCGCAGTCAACATATGGCGGTCCGATGCATCGCGGCGTAGATAAGCCTGGTAAATATCCTTTGCGAAAATTCCGGTAATGATGTGGTTGTGAGCAGAAAGCGAAGCCATTGAAGAGGCCAACATGGCTGCCAGCAGTACTCCAATCATACCGGGCGGCAGCACTCGCAACCCCATTGCAATGTAAGCAGCTTCAGACGGTTGTTTAAGACCGTTCGCAGCGGTCCCTAATTCGGGGAGCGCCACGCGAGCAACCAGAGGGGGCAAGTAAAAGATGACGCTCCCAATCGTAAAGAGAATCATGCAAAGGACTGCAATTCTCTTCGCGGACTGTTCAGTGTCAGCGCAGAAGTAACGTTGAGCGTTGCCAAAATTGTTATAGCCGGTGGTCTGCGAGATCGTGTAGGAGATAAGAAACAGCCAGCCGTACTCTCCGGTCAACGGATTGAAGTAACTCGGCGGAGCCTGAGCAACGAAACTACTGAAGCCTCCCACATTGATCAGCGATAGCACCATCAACACACACGCGATGGGAAACAGGAACATGAACTGAAACATGTCGGTGAAGCAGACAGCCCAGTAACCTCCCAGCACCGTGTAGGCGAGTACCACGAGACCGCAAATCACAACGAGATACTCGACGGGTACTCCCAGGGCTATCGACATGAAGCTCGAGAGTGCGAACAGTCGAACTGAACCAAACATCAACTGACTTGGGCCAGTAAGCCATGAGAAAGTCTTGTGAGTACCATCGCCAAACCGGCTGCGGATGTATTCGACCACCGTCGTAACGCGTGAACGTCGCCAACGTTCGGCGAAAACGATGTAACCAAAAAGGAACGCCGGAACAGCAAGGGCCATCAAAAACACTCCGATCACGCCCTGCCGGTAAGCGAAACCCGCTCCACCCGTAAATGTCCAAACTGAAAATCCAGACATGAAGGAGGCCATGCCAGCGACCCACCACTCGACTCGATTGCCCCCTTTAAGAAAGTCCGCTCCCACGCGCATAAAGCGCATGAAATACGCTCCAATTCCGGCCATCATGATTAGGTAGCAAACCAGCACCACATAATCTATGGCGTGTACTGAGCTGTTCATCGCGGCTCTCCCTCTAAGAGGAAACGTGGTCTAACAAACGGTTAATGATGCGCGTGGCCGAAACTCGACCGTGGGGGGATAGGAATTAACGCCGTACGCCGGCCTTCAAACGGACAATAGCTCCGCTGAATCTCGATCGATAAAAAGGTGCGCCTCTTTATGCTGTCGTAAGATCGACGCCGGGCAAGTCGTGGCAACTGGTCCTTCGACTGTTAATTTTATTGCCTGGCGTTTTGCCGGTCCTGGAGCTATCGCAAATAACTTTGGTAAAGCCATCAAAGTGGGGATGGTCAGCGACAAAGCATTTGTCGGGACTTCGGCAAGCGTTTTAAAAGCGCCGTCGTTTACCTGCTGCTGCCGGCACACTTCGTCGAGTTGGACCACCTTGACCGCTTCGGGATCCGCAAAATCGCAAAACGGCGGATCAATAAATGCCAGATGCCCGTTTTCCCCAATCCCCAGTACCGCAAAATCGGGCGGATTCTCCTTTAACAATGCCGCGTAGCTTTTCGCGGCCGCAGCGCCATCCGGAGCTTCCCCGGCCAATCCGTAAAACTTGTCGAGCGGAACTTTGTTGACCAGCCGCTCGATCAAGAAAAGACGGAAGGATTGAGGAGCATCGCTGGACATTCCCAGATATTCATCGAGATGAAAGGCCGTTACGCGCGACCAATCGATTCCGGGTGACTCGACCAGCGCGGCCAGAAACTCATTCTGAGATGGCGCTGACGCAAAAATCACGACGGCCTTTCCGTTTTGATCGATCAAGCGTCGAATCTCAGATGCGATTACCGAGGCGGCCGCTTTTCCCATCGCCGGACGCGTTTCATAAACATGAACGTTAAGTTGGTCAGCTCGAAAGTCCTTGACGAGACCTTCTTGCGTGGTAGCAGTTGACTCCATATTTCTCCCCTTTATCCCACTTCGGGTCCGGCGATACTGAAGATCCACGGCGATGTCGGATTGCTTAGTTTTCCTAAGCGCATACGAATCAGCTCGCGTTGCTTTGAGAAGCCCCGGTCTAGCAAAACCCTGGGCCAGCCTTCAAATCGAGTATTAACATCGACATAAACTTGTTGACCGGTTAGTTGGTCCAGGGTGCGGTCCAGCAATGCCGCGGCCTCATTCGCAGTAGTAGCAATAATTGGTCCAACATAACCTATCTGACTTCCACGACGAGCTATTGAGTAACCTCTGACAGTCCCATTTTTTGTTCGTGCAATAGCCGGCACGACAGACGCATCAGCTATGAGAGCTTTGATTAGTGCTGAACGGTCCGCACAAAAAGCCCGGCGATCGAGTTCAAGCAGTTCGGCGGTGGTCGTCTCGTTCAAATGGGTCACTTCTACGTCACCCTCAACTCGCCCATTTGGCACAGCCGTCCCGGACCATCTTTCGACCAACGACTCGACGTGAAATCCAAGTCTCTCGTAAAGTCATTGACCATCCGCCGTCGCATCGAGTTTCACGGTGCCGACGGCGTCAGACAGGTAATCGAGGGCATGTCGCAATAATCGAGTCGCAATTCCCATTCGGCGATTTGCCGGGTGGACCAACACCATGCCAATCCAGGCAAGGTCATGGTCGTAACAAGTAGTGGTTGTTGTCCCGACTAGAGCACCATCGCCGAAAGCACCGAAACAACCTCGTGGTTCAACTTTCAATAAACGTCGCCAATCATCTTCAGTCTGGTTCCAACCAACCAACTCCTTGATCTTCATTGCCTCGTTGATGTGAGATTCGTCCAGTAGCCGAATCTCAATGTCACTTGCTTGTGGCATGCAAAACTACCTGACTGCAGATTCATGTTCCGCCCAAATTCGGTTCGCCGGTTCGAGACAAAATTCGGCCATCTGTTTGATATTCCAATCGTTGGGCCACTCGAAAACTCGACGCAGATGTAATAACCAGGCAAGCAGACCTTCTTGCGGATGGAAATATAGTTCGAGTAAAGCGCGACCTGTCTTTCCGCCTGTCTGCATCGTGTATTCGCCGCTGGGGAGTTGAAAGTATGTGTGAATCTGAAAACTGCTCGCGCCGCGTAGTAGATACTCGGCTGCAATTCGTCCGGAAATGATATTGCCCGTACCACTAATCGGCAGGCGACAGACCGGAAGTCGCCCCTGCGCTTCCAGCAATCGTAGTTGGGCCAGGACGGAAAGGTTTCGTGAACTCAAATCCGGGCCGCCATAAGCAATACCGCGCACGCCGTCAAACTCCCGATGCGGATCAAAGAGTCGATTTCCGTAGACCAGAAAATCAGGCGCCTCTTCACCTTCGCAGAGTTCATTAATCGCGTTCAGCATTTGCAACTGGAACTCGTCTTCCAGGATTGCGTTAAAAACTTTCAAACCCACCGTGATTGGATCCGGAAGAGCTGCGCGACGAATAAAACCGGTCACTCTCGTCAACCACTGGATGATAATCTCTGCCTGTGAGGCGCGGTCTGAACCAGCAAGCGTCGGACTGAAATCCTTCTCGATCGGCATCACCAGGTCGCTACAATGACGCCGCCAAACGTCAAGCAGCCTTTTCGTGGTGTATTCGTATTCAGCGACCTTCCATTCACCTTCAGCAGCTCGCGGCAAGTGATACTTACAGGAAGGGACAACCGGCATGTTTCCGGTTTTGCCAATTGCCAGAGCTTCATCGAAGAACTCCAGGTACTTATCAAACGTGTCGTACCATCCGCGCCCTTTCCATGAGACTGTCCAACCTCGCGTACCATCAGATCCGGTGATGCGCTCGACAAGCATCTTGGTCTCTTCTATGGCCCAATCGCTCATCGACTGGACGCCGTCTTGATCTTCCGCAATGATCGATTTAAGGACGACAAACCCAAGGCCTTCCTCGCAATCTCGACGAACTTGCGAAACATTTAGTGAGAGTTGGCCTGAAGCCTTTCCAAACGGATTCTTAATAACGAGACCGCCATACTCGCTGCTCAAATCAATCGCATAGGTCTCGCGTATGTAGTCTTCGAGGCCGCCAGGCAGACCAGTGCGAAAACGCGCATAATCATTTTCGAGCGCCACAGCAATTGACCGATCGATATCTGGCTGTCCTTTATTAATAGCTATCATCGATCAGGAACCTACGCATGCAGTTATTTCTTCTAATACAACCACAATATTCTCGAATTCTTGAGCTCGCAGTGCCGGCCCCCAGGGATCGTAGGCAGCCTCGCGAGGAATGATGCCCAGATGCGAAAGCGCCCAAAGAATTCTTCCGATGTAACCTTCCATTGGATCGATAAACAGAGTTTCAGCTAGCCGATCTACAGCCGCTGAAAGCTCGAGAAACCGCGCTGCTTTCTTTTCAACATTCGCGCGCAGCAACTCCGCTTGAAGCTCGCAACACAGCGCGCCCATACCGATGAGTGCTGACTGAGCTCCGCGTTGCAGGCTGTAACCAAGAAATCGATCCTCACCCGTGATCAGGAGCTTGTCTGGATGCTTCTCTTGAATCTGACGCGCGATGTCCTGGTAAGTCATCACACTGTCGAGAGTGGCCATCTTGATGCCTGCAACATTCGGCAACGACAAGAGTTCATCAAGAACGGCAGGCGTATAACTGATTCCCCCAGCTGCTTCGTAAAGGTAAAAAAGAATTAGCGGTGGTCCAACCTGGGCCAACTCGGCGTGCAAGTCGATTATTAGTTCATCGCGAGCTTCGGCCGTCTTGAGCCACGTCGGTGGATAGACCAGCAGTCCGTCAGCTCCTAACCTTGCCGCCTGTGCTGCCATCTCAATCGTGTCAAGTTTTGCCCTATCGCACCCGCTCAACCTCTTCTGCCAGACCGCGCGCGTCTTCGCGGGCCCCTGGTCCAGGCTCTCAGCTTCTGCTCGAGCGCCTACTCCCGCAATCAGAACCTTCCCAGTCAAAGCCGCGCGCCAATCAACTAAAACTCTCTGAGCCGTTTCGGGGTCGAGTAGCAGTCCGCGTCCTGTATGTGCCCAGACAGCAACCCCGGCAATGGGCTGAGAAGTCATGTAACGCAGATAAGAATCGTGAGCCTGTGAATGGAACTTTCCATCATTGCCGAAGGGCACCGGGACGGCAGGAATCAGTCCACCACAGATTTTTTGTGGCAGCGACGCTGATAATCCATTGTTGGACGCTGGAAACATCTTTGGTGCGGCCCCGAAGCTCAACCCATGTGCGGCACAGACAACAGGCTGTTCTGAATAAGTGTCAATGCGCCTTTGAGGCTTGGCCGAACTTCAAAAGCAGACGGACGAATAGCTATGACATGCGAACGGGGGGCAAGGAGGTTTCTCTTTGTCTGCTCGATGATGATTGGCTCGATTAAGCCCCAGAGTTTTGTGATCTCACCACCGATCACCACAATCTCGGGATCCAATCCATTTATGAGACCAGTAATACCAATACCGAGGTAACGCGCTGTTTCCCGAACTGCTTCGGTCGCAGCCGCATCACCCGACTCTACAAGTTCGACCAACTTGCGCATCGTCGGGACGCGGCGACCGTTTGTATTTCGTAGCTCGAGGTATCGCTTGAGAGTCGCTTTATCCGAAGCATAAAGATCCCAACACCCGCGTTGGCCGCAACGACAATCGTCTCCGTTCATGTCGATCGGAATATGACCGAACTGGCCTGCCGTGTTATTTCCCCCACGATACAAGCCGCCGTCGATGACCATCCCGCACGCGAGACCAGTGCTAACGCTGACGTAAAGTAGGTTGCGAACATGGGCGTATTGGGCTTTGCCGTGCCAGATCTCCGCGAGCGCTGAACAGCGAGCCGAGTTGTCGATGATTACAGGAAGGTTGGTCGCCTTTTCAAGCAGTTGGACCACCGGCACATCCCGCCAGGGTAGGACCACAGAAACGAGAAACTTTCCGGTGTGATTATCTACCAGGCCCGGGAGACTAACTCCGATTCCAGGAAACTCGATGAAGCCGTCGTGCTTGCTACGTAGTTTCCTGATCTCTTTACCAATCTTGTTCAGAAATGCGACGGGATCTGAGCCGGTTTCAAAACTAACGCGCCCGACAATACGGTTGTTGAAATCACACAAGGCAACAACCGTCTCATCAGCACGAATATCGACTCCAAATAAACCAAAGCGCCGTCCGTTAAGCCGCAGAGGCGTCGGCGGCTTGCCGCCAATAGGGGTGGTCCGTCCGGAGCCTTCTTCAACGATGCATGAGTCCTTTAATAGCTCCCCGGTGATTGTCGAGATGGTAGC
>DATIBX010000127.1:0-5573 GCA_035457105.1 Pyrinomonadaceae bacterium | reverse complement strand
ATCTCACCTCGTATTTCAAAAGAGCGTTCATATGGATGTTTCCCTCGGCTGTCGAATCCGAATTCCTTCCCGGCTTTGTACCCGCCAATTCGCAGTCCTATGTGCGGGAACTGTTTTAATCTGAGGAGTTCGAGAAGCGCTGCGAAATTCATCAGACGACTCTCGCCGCGATGATCGAGGAAGTTTTTATTAACGACCTTGTCACCTATGCGACAACCTTCCAAGCCCTACTAACGTGGCGTGGACCTGTGCCACTTGATAAGGAATGAAGCCATGCTTGAGTGATTGTGCGATTCTTTCTTGGCACAGAAGTATCAATTCCGAGAAGGACTCGGGCTTTGGACCATAAAACGCCACGAGCGTGGTCTGCATTCGGTTGTTGACGACGCTCACCGTTTCTCCCCCAGGGTCAAGACTGTAGAACGGCGGCAAATCACTCAAACGGATTGAATGCCTTAACACCGGTCTTTTTGAAGTCGCGTGTGTTACGTGTGGCAACGATCAGGTCATGCTCAAGAGCGGTGGCAGCAATCATTCCATCCAGCAGCGGCACGGTCTCTCCCCGTCGTTTTAGATCAACAACAAGAGTAGCCCATCGTCTGCTTACTGTTGCGTCCCACGGGAGGCACTCGATCGTCTCGACCACAGCCTCAAACCATTTCTCCAGTTTTTCGCGCTTCCGTCCGCGCGGCAACGCCAGAATACCCGTTCGCAATTCACCAATGATTATAGGATCGACTACGAGATTGGCTTCATTTGCGGTCAGCCAGTCCACGACTCTACTGTCAGCCGTCTGTTTAGTTGGCTCACTAAGCACGTTCGCGTCGACGAGGTACATCATCCGAGCGTCGGGAGCTTAATGTCGTCGGTGGTTTCGGTTCGATCAAGGGATTGAAACCAGTTCTTCACAGGACAGGAAAGCAAGAGTTTTATAAGGCCCCTGTTTCGCGGTTCTGTTCTTCGCTTGAGGAGGTATTCACCGCGATCGAGGCGTTCTATCTCAAACTCTTGTCCGGAGCGAATATCATCCGCTCGCCGTATTTCAGCCGGAAGAATGATCTGGCCTTTGGTAGAAACGGTGGTTCTCACGAAAGGTAAGATACTGTCTTACTCGAAGTAGAGTCAATCTAAAAGCGCCCTCTATGTGGTAACTATATAAAACCGCCCTCTGCGAAACCGAATAGAAAAGCCCTCTAGGATGCTGCACCCGAAAGGGTGGGCAAATGGAGGGACATTTGAAGATGAGCGCGAAGGAGCGCGAGCGACTGAAGGTCTTTGAAAGAGTGAAGCGCGGCGAGTTGCAACAGAAGGAAGCTGCTTCGTTGTGTCAGCTCGAGTATCGATATCTGCGACGGCTGTACAAACGCTATTGCGAGCAAGGCGATCGCGGTTTGGTTCATCAAGGACGCGGGCGGCCGTCGAATCGAGCCCACCCGGCCGAGTTCAAAGCGGCAGTCTTAGCCCGTTACCAGGAAAGATACCCTGACTTTGGTCCCACCCTGGCGGCTGAGAAGTTAGCGCTCGATGGGCAGGTGGTGGACCATGAGACGTTGCGTGGTTGGTTACTCAAAGCCGGACTTTGGCAAAAGCGACGCAAGCGCGGCAAACATCGTAGCTGGCGGGAGCGACGGGCGCACTTCGGTGAGTTGGTGCAGCTCGATGGTTCGCATCACCAATGGTTTGAGAAGCGAGCACCCAAAGCTTGTTTGATGAACATGGTGGATGATGCGCAAGGTACCACCCTTTCCTGGTTAGCGGAGGAGGAAACAATCTTTGCGGCGATGCAGTTGTTGTGGCACTGGATCGACCGTTATGGCATCCCGCAAAACCTGTATACCGATAAGAAGAATGTTTATGTAATTGATGAAAAGACGAGAGAAAAAGCGGCTGACAGTGGTGAAGAAGTCTTCACCCAGTTTGGACGCGCGTGCCGGCAATTGGGGATTCAGATCATCACCGCGCATTCCCCAGAGGCCAAAGGACGAGTCGAACGCAACCACGGCACTTATCAGGATCGTTTAGTCAAGGAGTTGCGCCTGGCGGAGATCAACACTATCGCCGCCGGCAATGAATTCTTACAAAACGAGTATTGCGATCAACTCAATGAAAGATTTGCAGTGGCGCCACGCTCGGAGGTTGATTTTCACCGTTCGGCCAAAGGCTATGACCTGGCCAGTATCTTTTGTATTGAGGAAGAACGAGCTTTGTCGCTTGATTGGATCGTGCGATTCCAGAATCAGTACTATCAACTGCAACCCTTACGCAAAGCGCCAGTGCTTAAGGGCAAGGTCCTGGTCCGTCGCTATCTCAATGGTGAGTTGCACTTTTGCTATGACGACCGTGATCTGGCTTACACTCTCTTACCCGAACGACCAAAACGAAAAACGGTAATTAAGATAAAAAGCAAAAAGCACAACGGCGCCGACAATATCGTCAAGCCGTATGTGCCACCCAGAGATCATCAATGGCGTGGTTTTCGATTTGGCAAAGGACCGCCTTGGGCTCGTTGAGCCCAAGGCTACCCACGGACTCAGAGGGCTTTTCTAAATAGTTAAGCTAGAGGGCGTTTCTAAATAGTTCTGACACAGGTTCTGATAGTGTCTGGTTTGAACTTCTTCTCAGTGCAACCTCTGTGCTCTCTGTGTCTCGGTGGTGGTAATGCCTGACCAAACAACAACCACAGAGACACAGAGGACACGGAGGTCGCACACAGCAATCAAATTAAGACACCTATTTTCTTACGTTGTCGCCCACGCCTGGTACTGGGTTACAATCTCACGGCAATTCCAAACTGCGATCCAAGAAAAACAACCGATGAGACGTTTCCCACTGCACCTCGCACTCCTACTCCTGCTCTCAATCACATGTTTCGCGCAAGATGGAGTTTCGACAAAGGTCGACGACTACATCCGCCGCGAGATGCAGTCGCAGCAGATTCCGGGACTTGCTTTAGCTGTGATCAAAGACGGGCAGATCGTGATTGCGAAGGGTTATGGATTGGCAAACGTCGAACACCAGGTGCCAGTTAAGCCGGAGACGATCTTCCAGTCAGGATCGACGGGCAAACAGTTCACGGCCACAGCAGTGATGATGCTCGTCGAAGAAGGGAAGCTGAACCTCGAAGACAAGATCACGAAATACTTTGCTGACGGCCCGGAAGCGTGGCGCAACATCACCGTGCGGCATCTTCTCACACACACAAGCGGCATGACTGACTACCCGACGGACTTCGATCTGCGTCGCGACTACACGGAAGACGAACTCTACCAGCGCATCAAAGCGATCCCACTCGCCTTTCAACCCGGAGACAAGTGGAGCTACAGCAATCTGGCGTATGTGATGCTCGGAATTCTGATTCACAAAGTCAGCGGCAAGTTCTACGGCGACTTTCTCCACGAGCGAGTTTTCAAGCCACTGCAAATGACCACCGCGCGCATAATCAGCGAAGCGGACGTTATCCCGAATCGCGCCGCGGGTTATCGCCTCGACAATGGTCAACTGAAAAACCAGGGCTGGGTCTCGCCTTCGTTGAATACAACAGCCGACGGTGCCTTGTATCTAACGATTTACGACATGGCAAAGTGGGATGCCGCCCTGTACACGGAAAAACTCCTGAAAAAATCGTCACTCGACCAGATGTGGACGCCCGTGAAACTGAACGACGGCAAGACTCATCCGTATGGTTTTGGATGGTCGCTCGCCGACGTGCGCGGCCATCGACTCATCGAGCACGGCGGTGCATGGCAGGGCTTCAAAGCGCACATCTCGCGTTATGTCGACGACAAGATGACAGTCATTCTCTTTGCCAATCAAATTCGCGCAAATCAAACCAAACTGGCGCACGCCGTGGCCGCCATCATCAATCCCGAACTCGCCTCGAAGAACTAAGCCTCACAAGCACGGAATATTTTCGAAACAGAGCTGTGCTTTTGTGTCTTCTTCTGTCATTGATATATTGAGTGACGCATTATGAAAACTATAATGGTAGTTGAGGATTACGACGACACTCGCCAGCTATTGAAGGTAGGACTTGAACAGCTCGGTTACAGCGTGCTTGAAGCAAGCAACGGGCAGGAAGCGGTCGATATCGCCGAGCGTGAACATCCGGATCTGATCCTTATGGATCTCGATCTCCCGATCCTCGACGGCATCGCCGCAACGCAACGAATACGCCAGCACGCAGAGCTCGAAAGCGTGCCGATCGTCGCCGTAACTGCGTATCCAATGTCATTCACACACGTGAAAGCATTCGCTAAAGGATGCAACGAATACATGCCGAAGCCGATCGACATGACCAAGTTGGCGAATTTGGTTAACCGTTACCTTAGCACTTAATATAAATCCCAAAGGGAAGAGCGAATGGCGAACAGATTGATTCGTAGAGCAATTAATAGCCTCAATTACCGCATCATTGATCCACTCACGGGTCGCAAAGAAAAAGAGTGGGCCGCAAAAACCGATTTTGTTAAGACACATCGCAATCAGGTCAACGTCCTCAAGGAATTCTATCCATTGGATGAGGCGGTGAAGATCGCCATCGGTGGAGAGTTCGAAACGATTGGCCCATTGTTACGGGAGCTGCTCTTCTTACACGGACTGCAAAAGGATCATTACGTTATCGATGTAGGTTGTGGAGCCGGCCGGCTGGCGAAGCAACTCTCGCAATACCGGGAGTTGAAATATCTTGGAATCGACGTAGTGCCTGACCTGCTGAACTACGCGCGCAACCTGGCCCAGCGACCCGACTGGCGCTTCGAGCCCGCCAGCGGCCTTACCATTCCCGAACAGGATCAGCAGGCGAACATGGTCTGCTTCTTTTCAGTCGTTACACATCTCTTGCACGAAGAGTCGTTTGTATATCTACGCGAGGCAAAACGAGTCTTGAAGCCGGGTGGAAAGGTAATCGTTTCGTTCCTGGACTTTAGCATCGATACACATTGGACCATCTTTCAGAGCGACGTTAAAGACATTGGAAGCGGAAAGCCGTTGAATATATTTCTGTCGCCGGACATATTGCGCACCTGGGCCAGGCACCTCGATCTCGAGGTTGAATTAATCCTGGATGCGAACACACCTTACGTGCCGATCTCAGAGCCAGTAACGTTTGAGGATGGAACCGTGGCCACGGGCAAGGCGCCGCTCTGGCAATCGCTCTGCGTTATGGTGCGCAAGTAATTCACTTGCGCTATCATTTAGCCTCCCAGATCGAAAGGCGGTGTCACTATGGTTTCCTCTGGCCGTCACGCTATCGCCTGCATTCTTATAATCCTCGGTGTTGCGATCTACTCGCACGCCCAAACTGCTCCCACTAAAGAGCCGACTGCCAGTATCAGTGGCAAAGTCATCTTCAAAGAGAAAGGCGTGCCCGGAATAGTGGTGATCGTGAGTGATCCCAACCGCGGCTTTGTCCTGCCGAGTTATCGGGGCGTTACTGACGTGTCTGGAAACTATCGGATTTCGAATATACCTGAGGGAACCTATCAAGTTGGTCCTCATGCATTGGCGTTCGCGGTGGGGAATCGCGAAGTGTCAAGTCCTGTAAACGTTGCCGATGGTGAAACGATTGAAGATCT
>DATIBX010000126.1:0-6802 GCA_035457105.1 Pyrinomonadaceae bacterium | reverse complement strand
CGGAGCAGGCCCGATTCCCCGAAGCAGTTGCGAGAGCTCAGGGGATTGCGATTTAGATCTGGGTTTATGATTGATTTCGACGCTCTTAACCTTCCGGGGAGCCAGCCGCGGCCCTCGTTTGTCACGTTTCTTAAAAACTTTTCCGCTTTTTCGTCCCATTATAGCCATTCTAGCCGTGTGACCGCCGACTGCGAAGTGCCAAGCACGAACAGCAGGGTTACAATCTGCTTCACAACGCGCAATGTGATTGCCGCGTCTAAACAACCTGAAACCTGCGAAATGCTGTATTCGTTTAGGGTGCGGGTCTTTTAATGGCAGAGTTGTTCGAAAACGTTGAAGTTAATCGCGATCCTCGCTGGCCGAAGTTGATGAGGCTACTCGGCGGGTCACTACTCCTGCATTTGATGTTCCTGTGGCTAGTGCTCTATGTACCAGTGTTTCGCGACGCTTTGAACGTGGCGAGTCTGATTGCGAATACGCGAATCGTTGATAAAGACTACGTTGCCACCCAGATTGGTGACGATGTTCAACTTTTAAATTTAGCCGACGAGAAGTTTCATTATCCCGAAGGGTATTTCGCACTTGAGCAATCATTTGAGACTGGCCAGTCTCCGCCAGGATCCAATTTTGACGCATTTGCTCCAAAGATAATTTCTCTCGCTCAACCGCCCGGAAAAGTAGAACCTGAGTTAAGTCCGTCTCCTAGTCCTTCGCCGCTTCCAAGTCCAAGCCCATCAAGCTCGCCCCCAAGCGCCGTCGCGCAGGGGACGTTGCCCAGCGCTCAGGTTAGCCCTTCGCCTCTAACCAAGGACGAGGCTCAGCAGAAGCTTGAGGACACTGCTGCTGAGAACAATCTCGATCTGCCTACCGAGAACCAGCTCAACAAGAAAGTACTAAAGGACTTTGCTGCCTACGCCAACGATCTGAAGAAACAAGGCAAACTCGATATTGATAAACCATTTGAGATTGTGATCGAAGCAGAGATGGATGATGCGGGTAAGCTGAAGAATCCCCGCTTCACCAAGAAAGCAGGCGATCCGAACCTTGTAGATCTTTTTGGAAAGATGGTGGCGGCACTAAACGACAGCGGCTTTCTTATCTATCTTAAACCGCTTAACAAGGACAATCCGGGCGCCACGGTTAAGTTCACGATTAAGCAGGGGGAAAAGGAAGTGCTCGCTTCGGTTGAGTCGGAAGCCTCATCCACCGATAGCGCGCGAATTCTGGCAAAGGCCCTCAATGCGGCCCTTGTTTTTGGTGCAGGTTCGAGGGCTGGCAAGGATGAAGAGGTGATTATGAGAAATACAAACGCCTCTCCGGACGGGAAAAAGATCGTGGTTAATTTTTCAATGCCGAGACAGAGTGTTGTTGATCTGATTAAGAAGCAGCTGGAGCCTGGCGTTTAAAGCCCCTACGGGCCAAATAGCTTACTTGCCTCACTTACCTGGCTAAACTAAAATCAAACGTTGTTAATGAGTTAGATATTTTTAAGGTCAGAGACATTAGACCGGAGCAAACTATTAGATATGAATTTCGATAAGGCTTTAACAAAGATATTTGGCAGTAGCAATCAACGATTCCTGAAGTCTATCCAACCGCTTGTCGATCAGATCAACGCGCTTGAGCCGTCAATGAAACAACTCTCCGACGATGAGTTGCGGGCCAAAACCGCTGCCTTCAAGGAACAGGTTCAAAAAGTCGTCGGGGATACGAAGGACAAAGAAGAGAGAAAAGTCCGAGAACGGCAAGCCCTCGACGAATTGCTTCCAGAAGCTTTTGCGACCGTGCGTGAAGCGAGTAGGCGAACCACGGGCATGCGGCATTTCGACGTTCAGATGATCGGCGGCATTGTTCTGCACCAGGGCAAGATTGCTGAGATGCGAACAGGTGAGGGAAAAACGCTGGTCGCCACCCTTCCTTCTTACCTCAATGCTTTGACTGGACGAGGTGGCGTTCACGTCGTGACCGTCAACGACTATCTCGCTTCTCGCGACGCTGAGTGGATGGGCCAGATTCACCGCTTCCTTGGCCTCGAGGTTGGCTGTATTCAAAACGACATGGACGATTTTGAACGGCAGGCCGCCTACGCATCCGATATTACCTACGGTACCAACAACGAGTTTGGTTTCGACTATCTGCGCGACAACATGAAGTTTGATCTGGCCACTTGTGTGCAACGCGGCCACTACTTTGCAGTTGTCGACGAGGTTGACTCGATCCTGATTGACGAGGCTCGCACTCCGCTAATCATTTCCGGTGCCTCTGATGAAGCTACCGATAAGTATCGAAATGCCGACGCCATCATTCCCCACCTTAAGAAGGGTGAGGATGTGGACGGGAAGAAAACCGGAGACTACGTCGTCGATGAAAAGGCTCACACAGCGGTTCTCACCGAAGAAGGCGTTGAGAGGGCTGAAAAACTACTTGGGGTCGGTAATCTCTACGATCCTTCGAATATGGAGTTGTTGCACTGCGTCGAGCAGGCCCTGAAGGCCCACACACTTTATAAATTGGACCATCAATATGTGGTCCAGGATGGCGAAGTCATCATCGTTGACGACTTCACTGGACGGTTGATGAAAGGCCGGCGTTGGTCTGATGGTCTGCACCAGGCGGTCGAGGCTAAGGAAGGTGTACAAATCGAGCGAGAGAATCAAACGCTCGCTACGATCACGCTGCAGAACTATTTCCGCCTCTACGAAAAGTTATCAGGAATGACCGGTACCGCTGAGACCGAGGCAGCCGAGTTCGCCTCGACCTATAAGCTCGATGTCATCGTAATTCCCACGCACATGCCCATGGTTCGCGATGATTTTCCAGATGTGATCTACCGAACTCTGCCCGAAAAATGGGACGCTGTGATTGAAGAGATTAAGGAGTGTTACGAGAAGGGGCAACCAACACTTGTTGGTACTGTCTCGGTAGAAAATTCGGAGCTAATTGCCAGAAGATTGTTGAAAGAGGCCGTCCCGCACAATGTGTTGAACGCGAAGTATCACGAGCGTGAAGCAGAGATTGTGGCCCAGGCTGGTCGTAAAGGCTCAGTAACAATTGCCACCAACATGGCTGGCCGCGGCACCGATATTCTGCTCGGCGGTAATCCCGACTTCATGGCTCGCGAGTTTCTAAAGGAAGATGAAATCGATCCCGATGAAGCTACCGAGCAGCAATGGGAACAGATGTACGCGCGCGCCAAACGCATCGTCGAAGAAGAACACAAAGAGGTGGTTGGTCTGGGTGGCCTACACATCCTCGGCACTGAACGTCACGAATCGCGGCGCATTGATAATCAGTTACGAGGTCGTGCAGGACGACAAGGCGACCCTGGGTCTTCAAGATTTTTTCTTTCTCTTGAAGACGACTTGATGCGCATCTTCGCCGGCGACAAGGTCAAGGCATTGATGCAGCGCCTCGGTATGGAGAAGGGTGTCGCCATCGAATCCAAGATGGTTTCGAAGCGGATTGCGGCGGCGCAAAAATCTGTTGAGGGTCGAAACTTCGAGTCTCGCAAGCACGTGCTTGAATACGACGACGTGATGAACAAGCAGCGCGAAACGATCTATGGATTGCGCCGTCAGTTGATGGAAGAACCAGATCAGCGAGATTACCTGTTGGGTGATCCTCCGGCGGCTGGTGTCGCTTATGACTTGTTGTCTGATTTGACCAAGCAGTATCTAAATCCGGAGGCATCACCTGACAATTGGGATATTGAGAATTACAAGATCCAGATCAAGACGATCTATGACCTCGATACCGATTCAGAAGGTATCAACATAGCTGCAATGACTTCTCCGGAAGTCACGGACGCCATTTGGGAGAAGCTGAAGGTCAAATATTCCTACAAAGAAGAGCAGATTGGACCCGAGGCGATGCGCACTTACGAGCGCATCATCATGCTCAACATTATCGACGCCCAATGGAAAGATCACTTACTGTCGCTCGATCACTTAAAACAGGGAATTGGTCTAGTCGGGTATGGTCAGAAGGATCCGTTAGTCGAGTACAAGAAACAGAGCTTCGATCTTTTCCAGGAGATGTTAGATCGGATCGATACGTCCACAATTCGTTCGCTCTTCAATCTCCAGGTCGTTGCCGAACAGCCACCGGAAACGTTGCAGCAACGTCGTATGGCTCGTCGTCCATCGGCTTTGACCTTTACTGGTCCAAACCAGGGCGCGGCGCCTGCGGGTGAAGAAGAGGGTAAGATCAAGACTGTGGTTAGGGATCAACCGAAAGTTGGTCGGAATGAGCCATGTCCATGTGGTTCAGGCAAGAAATATAAGAAATGCCACGGCATGGTTTAGCCGACCGATATAGCACGTATGATTTTTCCTCACACAAGAAACGGGTCAAACTGTTTAAGAGCCGTAGTGTTGTTAATACCGTTATTCTCCTCACCATTACTTTACGCTCAACAGGCAAATAGCAAATCAGATCGGGTGGCGGGGATAGACCTGATCAAGGCTGGCAAGAATGCTGAAGCTATTGATGTGCTTCAGCGTTTTATTAAGACAAACAAACAAGACGGCCTTGGCTGGTATTACCTGGGTGTAGCGTTTCTTCAAGTCCAAAATTTTAAGAAAGCGGTGGACGCGTTTGAACACGCAACCACACTCCTTCCTGACTCCGCGAATGCCTACAACGCTCTTGGTTACGCTTATCTTCGTCGCGCAAGGTTAGACGATGCTAATAAAGCTCTTACCAAAGCATTGGCTCTTGATCCAACGAGCGCAGATGCCCATTACACCTTTGGAGTTCTCATGCTTCGCAAGGGGGATGGAGCAGAAGCTCGTACGCAGGCTACTCTCGCCCTGGCGAGCAATGCGAACTTCGCCGATGCTTACCTGCTGAAGAGCCAGGCGATATTATTTCTTGTGGCCCAGGCGATTTTAGGCGAAGGCCGACCGGGTAGTGACCCGTCGATTGGAGCGCAGTATGAGGATGCCGGGCAAGCTCTTCGTCAATTTCTAAATCGCGTGCCTGATGCTAAAGACAACAGCATTTGGAAAGACCAGCTTGAGAGCATCAATTTCTATCGCTCTACCCACAACAACACTTCCAGCGATCCGGTCTACATAGGCAATGCCGTTACTACAAAAGCTCGACTTCTCTCCAAACCGGAACCAACTTATACCGAGGAAGCGCGGCAAAGCTTAATAACCGGGAAAGTTGTTCTCCGTACCGTTTTTGCAGCGGATGGGTCCGTGAAGCATATAATGATACTTGAAGGTCTGCCCTATGGTTTGACCGAGAGAGCTGTTCAAGCCGCACGAAAAATTAAGTTCGTGCCCGCGACTCTCAATGGCCAGCCAGTATCAATGTTCATGTATTTGGAATATCATTTCTTGCTGGATTGATAAGAATGCGATTTTTGCTTCTCGATAATTAGAACTTAGTTTTGTAGTTCGCCTAAGTTTCACCCTTCCGCCTTCTGTTATCAGCTTGAGCTCTGAACCCACATCTACGAATCCCGTCGTTCTAGCAATCATTGGTGGGACTGCTCCGCGACCGGCCCGATTAGCCGCGGCGCGCGGAATGTTGCCGTTACCCCAGCACGAACGCCTCGAAGTGTTGGTTTCACTTCGCGGTAATGACGATCAAGAATTGGCGGCGGCCGCGTTGGAAACACTCGAGGCTGAGTCGCCGGAAGATCTACTAATCGTCGCAAAGGATGAAGACTCACCAATTTCGGTGCTCTCTTATCTTGCCACTCGCAAAGATGCAACCAGGGAAATTCATGAAGCAGTCGTGCTAAACGCACACACTCCTGATGAAGCCCTTGCAACACTTGCCTCAATTACAACCGAAGGATCATTGCTCGAACTGGTTGCGGTTAATCAACAAAGATTGGTTCGTTGCCCAGCTTTGATTGAAGCGGTGTTGAGTAATACGGCGCGTACACCGGAGGCTGAGCGTCGTGCAAAAGAGACCAGGCTCGAATTTTTTGAAAAGGAACGAGGCGCTCGACAAATCGCCGACGAACTTCGAGCCAGAGGCCAAACGGCTGCAGCTGAGTTCTTTGAAGACGCAGAACTCGCTACTGAAGGTGGCAGTGGTCTAACACTCGACGACGCCTGGATGATTGCTCAACATATTGAGGTATCTGACGCGGATATCGATGACTCGTGGCTTCCTACTGAGCGTTACGAAGAGCTCTTAGGAGAGACCGACGCCGACCGAGCCGCTAATCTTCAGCGGGTGATCGAAAGCGAACGTCTCGAAGAGGGTGACGTTTCCAACGAACGAATTTCGTTAATACGTCGAATCATGTTGATGAACACTCGCGACCGGATGAAACTTGCAGTTAAGGGCGATCGTGAAGCTCGGGGAATTCTCATCCGAGACTCAAATAAGATCGTTTCCTCAGCCGTCATCAACAATCCGCGAATAACCGAGCACGAGATAGAAAATATCGCTGCCATGCGCACCGTTTCGGATGATGTTCTGAGGTTAATTGCCTTGAACCGGGCATGGGCCCGCCAGTATCCAATTATTCACAATCTAGCGCGCAATCCACGCACACCAATTCCCACCGCGATGCACATCCTCCCTCGCATTCGGTCCAAAGATCTGCAAGCAATCTCTCAAAGCCGAAATGTGTCGGAAGCCGTGAGGCGGCAGGCCTACCGTTTATGCCAGGTCCGGACTGGCGAGTAACGTTTCACTCAAAACTCCCATAAATGTTGGGCAGAACACCCAGTTTTTGTTGGCGAACTAAGAGAAGCTAACAACAAAGAACAACCGTGCAGTGACGTATGTCACATCATCTTTGCGAAATAGTTAATAATATCCTTGACAGGTC
>DATIBX010000125.1:0-2859 GCA_035457105.1 Pyrinomonadaceae bacterium | reverse complement strand
TAGGACTTTTAAACTGAATGTTCATTCGTCGATCGCTACCTGTAGAACGCGACATCCTTCTTGATGTGTGGCTGCGCTCCGTTCGCGCTACTCATTCGTTCGTATCAGAGGAAGATGTCGAGTTAATGATCCCCCGGGTCCAAAGTTATCTGGCGTCCAGCGAACCTGAATTTTGGGTAGTCTGTGATGATTCCGGAACGATTCGAGGATTCATGGGAATGGCTGGCAACAAAATGGAGTCTCTCTTCCTCGCACCGGACTTTCTGCGGCGCGGTGCGGGCCGGCGATTGGTCCAACACGCGCAGGAGTTGTACGGTGAGTTGATGGTTGACGTTAACGAGCAGAACCAGGCGGCCCGAGCTTTTTACGAGGCATGTGGTTTCGTGGTTGAGGGCCGTTCAGATTTGGACGACGAAGGCCGCCCTTATCCGCTCTTGCATTTGCGCCTGACGTCGTAATGAAACCTATAGATTGCATCATCTGCAAGCTGTTATCAGGTGAACTCGCGGTCAGCATGGTCTACCAAGACGATCGCTGTTCGGCGTTTATGGATATTCAGCCTGTCAATCCCGGACATATGTTGGTGGTTCCCAACTTACATGCTTCATTGTTAGCTGAGCTAAATGCGGAAGATGGCTCGCGAATGTTTCGCGTGGCCCAACGCCTCGGTGCGGTGTTAAGGACAGGCGTGGTTAAGTGCGAAGGGATAAATCTATTTCTAGCGGACGGCGCCGCCGCGGGCCAGGACATCTTTCATGTTCATCTACATGTATTCCCTCGGTACGCTGGAGACGGATTTGGTGTCACATTGCCGCCGACATACTCTGATAAACCTGCGCGTGTTGTGTTAGATGATCTGGCTAATAAGATTAATGAAAGTCTGGTTCAACTTCCGATGGGATGCTGAGGAGCGCTCTGCTTTCCAACGTGTTTTTTAGTGACCTCTATGCGGATTTTGCAACTCATAATCGGTTTTGCTCAAAGTCTTTGCGAACAGCTATTCGGAAAATCTCCCCGGCTTAAGGAGGACAACTATCCTGTGGATAAGCAGGGTCGTCCTGACGTCCGTCGATATACAGATTCATTGTCGTATTACTGCAACATGTACCAGCAGTTTCTCGACACTATAGAGGGAAGAAAGCACGGACCAGGATACGAGCCCGACCTCGCGTTTAAGAGACGTGTTCACGCCACCTGGGGATTGATCGCCAAAGGAGCAGCCGCCATTCCATACGCCCTGACGCTTCTCGGGCGTCATGAAGCAGAAGCGCGAGAGGACGCCGCAGCAATTCTGGAAGCAGTTGGCAAAGAGAGTGAAGTGGTGGACGAGTTGTTAAGAAGCTTGAGCTCTGAGTCAGACCTGACTGCTAAAGATTCTCTGATTATTGCAGTCGGTGGACTTAAGAGTCGCAAGGCAATTCCGTGGTTGGCTAAGATAATTCGCGATGATCAAGAGGATCGCGATACCAGATGGACCGCCGTTGAGAGCTTAGGATCAGTTGTTCGCAGACGATTTATGGATCAGAATGATCCGCTTCAGAGTGCTCTGGACTGGCTTGCAAACCATTCTTCAGAATGAGATCAGAGAAGTGAGATAGCGTTTTTTATGCGAGCTGAACTTTACTGGATATGCAAAGTGGGTGAGGGTCGATTAGCCACAATGCCGCGACCTCGTGGCGGTGATTGGCTGTCGGCAGAACTTCGCTCTCTTAGAGAACAAGGAGTTGATATCGTGTTGTCGTTACTCCAACGTGAAGAAGAGTACGAGTTGGACATCGTCGAAGAAAAGAGTTTGTGCGCAGAGAATGATCTCGTCTTTCGCTCGTTTCCTATAATTGATCGAGCGGTTCCGGAATCGCGCTCAGCTGCGTTGGAGTTAGCTAACTCGATGCTACAGGAGCTTCGGAGCGGAAAGAACGTTGCGATTCATTGTCGTGCGGGGATTGGGCGGTCATCGCTCATTGCTGCATGCGTTCTCAAGTTGAGCGGCATCGACGTTGATGAAGCGTTTGAAATGATTGAAAGTGCCAGAGGATTTGCGGTCCCTGACACACCAGAGCAGCTTGAATGGGTTAGATTGATTTGAGACGGTTGTGTGCGCTATTTCACCTATCAACTAATTGCAGTCTGTAAACGGTTCGTGGAAACCCTGCAAACCTGTAGGGGTGGCACTCCGTGGCCACCCCTCTTTAGTCTATTAGGAAGGATTTAGTTTGGAGAACTAAACAACATGTGGAAATGTGTAAATTGTGCTGAGGATGTCGATCAACAATTGTCGGTGTGCTGGAATTGTGGGGCCGATGAACAAGGCGCCTTGTCATCTCCATCCGTAGAGGCTGAAGAGGAACGAGAAAGGAAGTCGTTCTTGAACGAGAAGTTTCGGCCCAAGGATTGTCTTAGGTGCGGTACTGAACTTACGCATGCAGGCTCGAAGCTGTTTCATGAAGGAATGAAGCTGGGTGCACTTGGTGATTTTGCAGAATTGTTCGTGGCCCGGACCAAGCTGGAGATGTATGTCTGCTCGAGGTGTTTTCGCGTTGAGTTCTTTGTGTCGGAGTTTGGTGGGTGATGATCGTATTTCTCGTTAAAAAAGTAATGTTGGAGGGTAGCTCGCACAGAGATGACCGCGGCTCGGGGCAGTAGCCCGACTTTTCTCGTTTAGAAGGTGACATGGGAAGGTGGGGCGGCCACGGAGTGCCGCCCCTACAAGCGGACCATGTTTCTTCATTCACTGAGGAGCAGGAGCGAAGAAAGAGTTTAAATGATTCACAGGTGGAACAATACAAAGCTAGTGAAGTTGTTGCCGCCATGCGCGATGATGCTGGACCACAGGGAACGAGTCAGCCTAACAACGATACT
>DATIBX010000124.1:0-3518 GCA_035457105.1 Pyrinomonadaceae bacterium | reverse complement strand
GGTAGGAGTGACAGTGGATGTGTCGCATACTGCGCCGACACCTCCGGGCGCGCTGGTTGTCGCTACGGCCCGTTATACCGGTCGCGAAGGTAAACTTTTTGTCTTCGAGGTCTCAGCAAGCGATCCGGGTGGCGAGATAGGTAGAGGAATACATAAACGTGCGATCGTTGCCAGTGATCGGCTAGTGCGTTCCGCGGTTAAGCGCATTGCAGAGCTCGGCCATTAAAACGATTGACGGTCAGCAGAGAGGTTCTATGACGATACGAGAATTCATCAATCCTCCCGTCGCGAATCCTGCGTTTGAAAAAGCTCTCTCGCTTGAGATGCTTCAAAATGATCAGCTGAGAGTAACAATTCTGTTTATTGCGTGGATCGCCTCATTCTTGCTGATCAGTTTCTTGTCGATCTTCTTTTACGACAGTTTCCAGCGAATATTTCACGGCAACTTTCACGGTTTTCTCTTCACGTTTACAGTAGGAACTGCAATTGTCGTGTTCTGCCTGCTCCTGGAACGAATGTCTATCAAGCGTTCTATCAAGCGAAGAAAAGACGCCTCGCCACTTCTTCGATATTTGAGTGCTTTTATAGAAACGAGCATACCTTCGATCGGTATGCTCGTGGTTTCGTCGTACCTTGGACCAATCTATTCTTTATTTACTCCGGCTCCTTTGTCATACGCGATCTTTATTGTGCTTTCGGTTTTGAGATTGGATTTCCGACTATCAGTTTTCACCGGATTCGTCGCTGGGATTGAGTACGCTCTCCTCGCTATCTGGTTTGTCAGCCGAGATCCGGCTGCGGGAACGATGGAACCAATTCTCGCCGGCATTCCTCAACACCTGGTTCGTGGGAGTGTTTTTCTGATTGTTGGAATCGTCGCCGGAGTAGTCGCCCTGCAGATTCGCAGACGTGTCCTTTCGTCGCTCGAATTGGCTGAAGAACGAAACCGGATCAGCCGCACCTTTGGAGAGTATGTCTCACCGGCGGTGATGCAGACATTGATGACTCTAAAGCCTGACCTGAGAAGCGAGAGCAAGAATGTATGCGTCATGTTCCTGGACATTCGTGATTTCACCGGCTTTGCTGAGAAGAGAAGACCCGAAGAGGTGGTCCAGTATCTCGAGTCGTTGTTCGAATTTATGATTGAGATTGTCAATCGCCATAACGGAATCATCAACAAGTTCCTTGGTGATGGGTTCATGGCAGTCTTCGGCGCGCCGCTATCTGATGGACGAGATGCAACGAACGCAGTCGAAGCTGCGCGAGAGATCCTGGCGCGTGTGAACGAAGAGACTGAACGTGGCGCAATTCTACCGACGAGAGTTGGTATTGGCCTGCATGCTGGTGAAGCAGTGACGGGGAGTATTGGCTCAGCGCTGAGACGTGAGTACACGGTAATCGGAGATGTCGTTAACCTGGCCGCGCGTATCGAAAAGTTGAACAAAGAGTTTGGATCACAATTGTTAATGTCCGAGATGGTTTGGGAAGAGTTGCGTGATGGCGGACCGGACGCCGTGCCGATTGGTAACGTTCAAGTGAGGGGTAGGGAAGAGCCAATTCAGATTTATCAGATTGCTTAGTCCTTACTCTTTGATTTCGAGTGGATTTCTCAGTGCAACCTTTGTGTTCTCGGTGCCTCTATGGTAGTGGGACTTACGATTAGTTCCACCACAGAGTCACAAAGAGCACTGAGGCGGCACAGGGATCGCACAGAGGGTTAGACCATCTTGTAAAGGCGGCCGGCCCAGCCACCGCCGCCGGCGAGTTTGATTTTTAGTTTGGTCGATTTGTTGACGACGGTGGAGGTTCGCTTGTAGTCGTTTCCGGACCGGTCAGCGTTTTCACCATCCTGGTACGAAAGCAACTGATAGTTGCCTGGGGGAAGAAAGGAAAAATCGATCTCCATTTCGCGTGGCGTCCAGTCGTTCAACACTCCTACCCACCAATCAGTACCATGACGTCGCGCAATTGCGACGTAATCGCCCATCTTTGCGGCTAGCACATGACTCTCGTCCCAGACTGTCGGAACGGGCGCAAGAAACGCATGCGTCACGTCGGGTTCCAGCAAATAGTGAGACGGACTGTCAGCCAGCATCTGGAGCGGAGCCTCATAGACCACGTACATTGCCAGCTGCTGGCAACGTGTTCCCATACTCATTGGTCGCTCAAAGATCGCTGCGAAGTTTCTTTCGGCACCGCTATTGACCATTGCTCCCGGTGTGTAGTCCATGGGCCCAAGGAACATTCGCGTGAAGGGGATAGTCACGTTGTGTTCAGGATTCGATAATTTACTCCACTTGTTTTGCTCGAGGCCGCGCACACCTTCGGTATTAACCAGGTTGGGCCAGGTTCGAGTCATGAGTGCTGGTCTTATGGCGCCATGAAAATCAACTAACATCTTGCGCTTTGCGGCCTCGCGACATACCTTCTCGTAAAAATTCATCAACGGCTGATCGTCTCGTTGCATAAAATCGATCTTCAAGCCTTTGATGCCCCATTTTTCATATTGGGCCATCGCTGGCTCGAACTGGTCGTCTAATGTTTTCCAGACAAGCCACAGAATGATGCCGACATTTTTCTGTTTTCCGTAAGCAACCAACTCTTCGATGTTCATTTCCGGCACGACCTGAAGAACGTTGCCGAGTTTGTACCAGCCTTCATCGAGGATGATGTACTGAATACCGTATTTTGCAGCGAAGTCGATGTAATACTTGTAGGTTTGAGTGTTCACGCCGGCTTTGAAATCAACTCCGTAGAGATTATTGGCATTGTACCAATCCCACGCGACTTTGCCGGGCTTGATCCACGACGTATCTGTCACCTGGGAAGGCTTCGCGAGCAGGTAGACCATCTGATTCGAAATGATGTCTCCATCTTTCTGCGCGACGCCAAGTATTCGCCAGGGAAAGGTGCGAGTGCCTTTTGTTTCGGCGATATAGTCCGCCGCTTGAGTCACCCTTAAGTCTCGGTCACCTTTCAATTCTTCTTTGAGTGGATACGGAGGAAAGGTGCCGGAAAGGGTGCTGTTGTTGTTGCCCCGAAACCAGAGCCCCGGATAACCTTCAACGTCCGACTCCGCCACTACTACCTTTAGACCATCTGGCATCTCTACGACTGCCGGCACACTCGCGAGCAAGGTGTTCGAGACGTCTTTGAGATCCATGTGGACGAATTCGCGCTCGTTGTGTGAGAAGAAACTCTCCTCCTTCGGATAGTAGACTTTTGGAGTGCCGATGAAGTTCAACGTCATCTCTTCACTGTAAACTTTGACGGTCGCCTGCGGGAGTTGAGTCTCGATCCGGTAGGCGACACCTTCGTCAAATGCACGAAAAACCACACTGTAATTACCTTCCAAGTCCAGGCGCAGCTCTTTGTATCTTTCCCAGATCCTTACAGACTTCTGCGGTACTGGTGAAATGATATCGCGGCTGACAGAGTCGGTTCTTGTTGTCTTGACACTCGATTTTGGACCAAGCCGATGGTGGTCAATGTCGATACTCAGCGTTGCATTTTGAAGT
>DATIBX010000123.1:0-17687 GCA_035457105.1 Pyrinomonadaceae bacterium | reverse complement strand
GCGTGCTTACTTTGAAGTGTTCCAGTAAGAGCGCGGAACAATCATCACGCTGCCAGAGCCAATCATCGAGCGGCGTCAATGTGGCGTCGATGCCGTACTCGGCCCGCGAATCAAGCGGCGGCTTTTCGGAGTTCAGCGGCAATGGCGAAGTTTGAACTTTTCCGGTGAGGCCAGTTTTGATCACCGGAGCCAGCGATTTTGGAAACAAGAGTTCCTTTGGCGCGAACGATTCGAGATCAGAACGAATTCTGGACCATGAGTCGCGTCCCGTTTCTTGAGTCAGCTTGAACTCGCCGGTTGAGATATCGAGAAACGCGGCGCCTACGGTTTCGCCGGCACAACAGATGGCTGCGAGAAATACTGGCTCTCGAGCTTCGAGGAGTTGAGGGTCGATCGGAGTTCCCGGAGTGACGATGCGAACTACTTCACGACGCACCAGCTTCTTCGTCTTGCCTGCTTCTTCAGTCTGTTCGCAGATGGCGACGCGGAATCCCTTGCGCACCAGACGGGCGATGTAGTTGGCCGCGGAATGATGAGGTACTCCGCACATAGGGATCGGGTTTTCGCTCTCTTTTTGTCTGGCTGTGAGCGTTATTTGGAGTTCGCGCGAGCCAATTACGGCGTCATCGAAGAAGAGTTCGTAGAAATCTCCGAGACGAAAAAACAGCAGTGTGCCCGGATGTTGCTGCTTCAATTCACGGTACTGCCGCAGCATCGGCGTTGTATTTGTCGAAGTCATATGAGAGCTGGATCTATTGGCGTTGCATGATAGCGATTAATCAAAAAATAGTGAACCGCCGCCCCACCAACATTAGGGACTTGGTGAAAACCGAGAGAGGCACCAGCGATCATCCACAGATTACGCTGATACACAGATTTTTTAGAGAATAGCAGGACGCAAAAATTCGTTTATAACAAAGAATCTGTGTAATCGGCGTAATCTGTGGATTGTCTTCTTGAGTTTACGAGTTATGCGGGTTGTATGTTAATTTCCAGAATCCCAAGATTGACGGTTGTGAATAAAAAACACATTGGAACTCAGAAAACTCTTAGACAAATCGTTGGCGGAGCACCGGGAAACAATCCAGGCGCTGACGGGACCATTGCTCGACGAGATTGAGCGTGCCGGCGACCTGATTTGCGGGGCGCTAAACAACGGGAACAAAATCCTTCTTTGCGGGAATGGTGGAAGTGCGGCAGACGCTCAACATATTGCGGCCGAATTGGTGGGCTGTTACGAGAAACAACGACGCTCATGGCCGGCAATCGCCCTCACCGTCGACACATCAGCCCTGACCGCTCTTAGTAATGATTTTGGCTACGAACACGTCTTTGCTCGACAAGTGGCTGGTTTGGCCCAGGCAGGTGACGTCCTTATTGCTATCAGCACCAGCGGCAAGTCCCCGAACGTTATAAGCGCCGTCCACAAGGCAAAAGAACTGAAATGCTTGACGATTGCTTTGACCGGAGCCGCAGCTGAACCACTCGCCTCGTTATGCGATCGAGCGGTCGTTATTCCAGGAAATCGAACCTCTCGGATTCAGGAAGCTCACATCACCATCGGCCATTTGTGGTGCGAAATGGTAGATGCAGTGACGAGGGATGGAGATTAGGGGCCAGGTATTACGGGGGTTTAGGGGTTAGGGGCCAGGGTTGCGTAGGTTCATTGCTATTGATCATTGGTCATTGATCATTTTTCATTTGTCATTTTTGAGAGTGGATCGTTCGGAGAGCCCAAGATTTGAGGATTATGAATCGAGAGTTATCAATTGATAATTTTCGGCTCCCGACAGCCTCCTCAAACGTCGGCCCTAAAACTCACGACTCCTGGACCCTGGCTCCTGACCCCTGACCCCTTTTAAACAGTTTTGCTTGACAGAAGCTGCTCGCCGAATTAGTCTTTGCCGACCCGTTTGGTTCTTGATTCATTGGCTTAACTCCCGAGCACTAAACTTTTGTAGCTACATGAATTAAGTTTTTGGAACCACCCGGTTCAATCTTTGTAAACACCAACAACCTGATTCCGCCCCGGCTCGATTTCGTGTTCAGGGTTGGTGAGAAACTTCTCCAAGTTTCGTCCTGTCGCTCCAAAAAATAGAGATTGATGTTCCCAGACAAACTCCCTGAATCGGCCGCGGCAGAACTAAAAACCTACCCTTTGGGCGAGAAGACCGAACCTTCTGCTGGTCCAACTCCATACATTCCCGCAGTCATAACGCTCAGTCACACAAGCCTCGAACAGCGTTTGTACGCAGCGATGCTGACCGCTTCGGTCAATGGTTCAAATGGTGATCACTTCACTGCGCGCCAGTTGATGGAACTAACCGGACTGAGAAGCCTGAGTACCATTCGCCGGGGGTTGGAAGGGTTACTCGTCAAGCTAAGTATCGAGAGAAATGGCCGCGAAAACGGCAAAAGGGAACCGGCGAACCTTTATCGCTGCTTCTTGCCTACCGAAATAATTGACCGCCGAAAGCAAAACGGAGGTGCCACGGCTCCGTATTCTCAGCCCGGCGTTGGTCCAGGCGAGACCGCGTTTGAACGAGCGATGGCCCGAGTCGTCGATAACGTGGCTCTCAGTCGACGCGAGGCCCAGGTCGCACTCTGTTGTGTCGAGGGCATGTCAAACGCAGAGATTGGAAACCGCTTACGTGTCAGTGAGCAGACGGTGAAGTTTCATCTGCGACACGTCTTTATCAAGTTTGGTGTGAGGCGGCGCACCGAACTCATTTCGAAGTTACTGATGTAGCAAACGGTCCAGAGTTCTTAGTCGACCGTAATTTTGACAATTAACTGCTGCCTCGCAAGAGAGGCTTCCCCACGGGGTACGGTGTATGACGCTTCCGATCGGCTTTATCGAGGAAGGCATGCAAGGCTAGAGGTGTATTTAAATGGACGATAAGAAACAAATTGCCAAGAAGAAGAAGCGAAAGAAGAAGACGGCGCTGATCGTTTGTCGTGATCGAAAACAGTTTTGGACCACGCAGGCGCAGTTCTGGCAATGGGTCAGAGACGGAATAGTGGTTAAAACAGGTGAGCAGCCTTTGAGCGGAGTCTTTAAGCGCGATCACGAAGAGTTGTTGGTGCTGTTGAGTAATACCGTACTGAATTTGGCCCATCCGAATCACATGAGAGAGGCGTTGTTGTCGAGAAGGATTGGCATCGCGGGGAAATAGGAAAGAAATTAACCGCAGAGACGCGGAGGCGCAGAGAAGATCAGGAGTCATTGATTATGACTGAATTATTTAAAGCGGCGTTGCTGGTTTTATTCATAAGCGTCGGTACCTTACTGGCGCAACAGCCGGTGGCTGTTACTGCGACACCTCAGCAATCACTTATATCCACCACCAGCCCGGACGATCGATATCGCATTGGCCCAAGTGACGTGCTCGACATTCGCATCCTCAATCGACCAAATCTTTCACGCGAAGCGGTTCGCGTCGAGGGCAATGGAATGATCCGCATGCCGCTAATCGATACCGAGATACCAGCAGCCTGTAGAACCGAAGGCGAGCTCGCCAAAGACATTTCGACTCGCTACGCCCGCTTCTATCGCAATCTGCAAGTTGACGTATTTATTAAGGAGTATCACTCGCGCCAAGTCGCGATCATTGGCGCAGTAAACGATCAGAGCAGATTTGAGCTCCAGCGCCGCATTCGATTGCTCGAACTGCTGACCTACGCTAAGGGACCGTCCCCTAAAGCCGGACAGGCAATAAACATTGTTCACTCAACCAACGCAGCTGCTTGTAGCCAGGACACCCAAACCGACGATGCAAACGCCTTTTCAACATTCAAACTGAGCGATGTGTTGCAGGGCGATCCGAGGTCTAATCCCTATCTGGAAGCCGGTGATATCGTAACTGTACCCGAAGCAGATCAAGTCTACGTGGTCGGTAACGTCTTCATGCCAATGACGATTCCGCTGAAAGAGCCCATAACTTTGACCCGCGCCATTGCGATGGCTGGTGGTCCAAAGATCGACACCAAGAAAGACAAGATCAGAATCGTCAGGCAGGAGCCAGGCACCGCAGTCCGAAAAGAACTTATTGTAGATCTGGGCGCAATTGAAAAGAAAAATGCCGACGACGTTGCTTTATTGGCAAACGATATTGTGGATGTTCCGACATCCGCTGGAAAAAGCTTTTTGCGGAGTTTGATGGGTGGCGTCGCACCGGGCGTGAGTCAGTTGCCAGTTCGAATCATCCCTTAGGTCACTCTTGAAAATCACGCGAAACACTCCAATTTTGAATTGAAGGTTCTAAAATGAAAAATAATCGCGAGCTGGTCAGACGAGACGATCAAAGCGCGCTCGATAGAACAATCGAGACACCACCCTCCTACAATTACGGTGTCGATCCGAACGCTGAAAATGAAGTCCACCTCCTCGACTACTGGCGTGCGATTCGCAAACGTTTGTGGCTGGTGATTGGCATCGTCGCACTGATTACTATGCTATCGCTGGTGTTTATGGCGCGGAAGCCAGACGTCTACGAAGCGCAGTCGCGTGTGCAGGTCAACCTGGAAGACAACAACTCGGCGCTCGTAAGTAAGAATCCTTATTTTTACGGTTCGTCAGATGACCCGGTCTACTTCAACACCCAGCTGCAGATACTCGTCAGTCCAGGACTTATTCGGCGGGTCGTCCGGACTCTTGATCTCGAGCACAATCCCGATTTCCTGAAAGGAAATACCGCGCAGAAGCGATCTTCGTGGCAGACAATTCTGCAAATGGTCGGACTACGAAAACCACCCGAACCAGACGCCAAACCACAAGAGCAGTTGCCGCTCACCAACGCAGTCGCACAAGACACGTCACGCGAAGATCTAAACGAAGCGAGACGTCTTGCACCGTACGTCAATTCGATTCTTGCCGGACTCAAAGTTGAACCTGTGAAAGAGACTCGCGGTTTTTATAAAGAGACGCGTTTAATCGATATTGGGTTTCAAACTACCGATCCCCAGGTCGCCCAGAAGGTCGTTAATGCAATTGCAGAGACCTACGTTTTCTCAAATTTGGAGAAGAATTCCGAAGCCAACAGTACTACTGGCGATTTCCTGCAAAAACGAATCGCTGAATTGCAGCAAGGAATTCGGAGTGACGAAGAACGACTAGTCAACTACGCGAAGAACAACCAGATAATCTCTCTTAATCCCAATCAAAACACAGTCGTTGAACGACTCGCCGGACTAAACCGACAGCTCCTCGAAGCAGAAAACGATCGCAAGACTGCCGAAGCCGCCTACAACGCAGCGCGTCTTCCCGGTGCTGCCAATGCTCTCGCCGACAGTGATGCTAAACAAGCAAATGAACTCGAGAATAAGTTGGCTGAATTGCGACAAAAGCGCGCACAACTCTTAGTCGATGCGACCGAGGAAGCTCCGGAAGTAAAAGAGGTCGATCAGCAAATTACCGAAGTGGACCGACAGGTGAGGGATTTACGTTCGCGCCGCAGCTCGACAATCCTAACAAACCTCAACACGCGTTATCAGGAGACCCTGCAACGTGAGCAGAGCTTGCGCAAAGCCTTTGATCAGCAACGAGCTGAAACGCTCACGCAAAACGAAGCGTCAATTAATTACCGCATAATTCAACAGGAGATTGAGACCAACAAGACGCTGCTCGAGAACCTCCTACAACGCTCAAAAGAGAACGATGTAGTGCTCGCCGGTAAGGCGAACAATATCTCAGTCGTTGATTATGCGTTAGTCCCTGATGGTCCCGTTGGCCCAAACCGGGCGCGAACAGTATTTGTCGCATTCTTCCTTTCGATTGGCCTGGGCGTTGGTGTCGCCCTGTTTCTTGAGTACCTTGACGATACAGTACGGTCTACTGAAGAGGTTGAGCGAATGCTGCATCTGCCGGCGCTGGCAGTTATTCCATCGGTTGAGAGCACAACTCGACGCCGTGTTCTCGGCGGCTCAGCTGCTCTTCAAAAGCGCACTACGAACGGCGCTGGCAATGGAAATGCTGAGTTATTGATGAATGTCGACGGACGTTCACCACTCGCCGAAGCTTATCGTCACTTACGAACCTCCGTTCTTCTTTCCACTGCCGGTCGTTCACCAAAATCTCTGCTGGTAACCTCAAGTCTACCCGGAGAAGGGAAGACAACGACTGCGGTGAACACGGCGTGCAGTCTGGCCCAAACTGGCGTGAGCGTAGTCATCATTGACGCGGATATGCGCAGGCCTCGTCTGCAATCAATTTTTGGGATGCGCGGGCAACTGGGGTTGAGCTCAATTCTTTCAAGTGATGTAACTGAGTCGGAAATACTTGCCATGGTAATGAAAGATGAGGCGACGGGACTAAATGTGCTTACCTCTGGTCCAATTCCACCAAACCCGGCTGAACTGCTTGGTTCCGACCAGATGCGCAGGTTAATTGGAATGCTGGAAAATCATTTCACGCATGTTGTGGTTGATTCGCCACCAATTAGTTCGTTCACCGATGGCGTGTTGATTTCGACCATAGTTGATGGAGTCTTACTGGTGGTGCATGGAGGCAAGAGTTCACGTCATATCGTTCGACGGTCGAAACAACTATTGACAGATGTCGGGGCTAAAATTTTCGGAGTGGTACTGAACAACATCAACGTGCAATCACCTGATTACTACTACTACCACGGCTACTACGGCCAGAAGTATTACGAGAACGAAAAGGTAGGAGCCTGAGTAATTACGAATTATCATTTGACCTTTGATAATTGATAATTTTTGCGATTTAGTAGTCCTTGAACAACGTAGTAATTCTTAAATATCAATTCATAATTACCACTTGATGGCTGCCAGCCCTCATTCTTTTCGTATTGATCCAGCTACGAGTTGGACCACACTCGGTCTTCGCGAGCTCTGGCACTATCGAGAACTGCTCTATTTCCTCACCTGGCGCGATATCAAAGTACGCTACAAGCAGACGGCGCTCGGGGCAGCCTGGGCTGTGATCCAGCCTCTCTTCATGATGCTGATCTTCAGTCTATCGTTCGGTAAGCTCGCTAAAGTGCCTTCCGATGGATTGCCTTATCCTATCTTCACCTTCTGCGCGCTACTCCCGTGGCAACTATTTGCACACGCTCTAACTGAATCGAGTAACAGCCTGGTTGGCAATCAGAATCTGATCACAAAGGTTTATTTCCCGCGATTGGTGGTCCCTATCTCCGCAGTACTAGGCGGCCTTGTCGACTTCTGCATCGCATTTGTCATCTTGTTAGGCATGATGTTTTATTACGGAATTCTTCCAGGCTGGCAAATCCTCGCACTACCAGCATTCATTCTTTTCGCGATACTCACAGCCTTGGCCATCGGCTTATGGTTATCGGCGCTCAACGTTCAATATCGGGACGTTCGCTACACCATTACCTTTCTCATTCAATTCTGGCTGTTTGCTACTCCAGTTGCTTATCCGAGTTCACTTGTTCCAGAGAAGTGGCGTGCGCTTTATGGAATAAACCCGATGGCCGGTGTGGTCGAAGGTTTTCGTTGGTCCTTGCTGGGCAACGCAGAGTTTCAAGGTGGCCTCATTTGGGCATCGGTGGCCGTTGTGCTTGTGCTGCTGGTGGGTGGGCTCTATTACTTTCGGAGGATGGAGCAGGAATTTGCGGATGTCATTTGAGTTTTGAAGTAATTTAGAAGTGAGTTGGTTGTGAGGGGTTAGGGTTTGAAAAGCGCCGCCGGGCCGGCGCACTCCAAGGATGTCGAATATAGCAATCAGTTGTGAGGGGTTGAGCAAGCGTTACCGCCTGGGCCAACAGGAGCGTTACAAGACTCTACGCGATGTGGTGAGCTCTGCAGTCAGCCGACCTTTCAGACGAGCGACATCGGATATCAGTCAGCAGTCGATTTGGGCGCTCGAAGACGTTTCGTTTGAAGTCAGTCGCGGTGAAATCGTCGGCATTATCGGTCGTAACGGAGCAGGGAAAAGCACTCTACTCAAGGTCCTGTCACGAATCACAAAACCAACTCGAGGTCGCGCTCACATCAACGGCCGGATTGGGTCGTTGCTCGAAGTCGGAACCGGCTTTCATCCTGAACTTACCGGGCGAGAAAACATTTATCTAAACGGCGCCATCCTTGGCATGCGTAAAGCTGAAATTGCTCGGAAATTTGACGAGATTGTCGCCTTTGCTGAAGTTGAAAAATTTGTCGACACCCCGGTGAAACGGTATTCGAGCGGCATGTATGTCCGGCTTGCTTTCGCAGTTGCGGCACACATGGAAACTGAAATACTTCTCGTGGACGAAGTGTTGGCGGTCGGAGATGTTCAGTTTCAAAAGAAGTGCCTCGGCAAGATCGGATCTGTCGCGCGAAATGGCATCACCGTTTTGTTTGTCAGTCACAGCATGGCGGCGGTCCAATCACTCTGCAGCAAGGGAATGCTGATCGACGGTGGCAAACTTATAGTCGCCGGGGAATGTCGTGAGGTGATTGAAGCGTACGTTAATCACGTCGCAGTCCAGGAATTCAGCGATACGACGGATCTGCGAGTTCATCCCGGTCGGACGAAAGATGCTGAGCCCGTGTTTTCTCAGCTCCGCATCATGAATGGAGATAAGGAACCGACTCCAACGTTATTTGCCGGCGAAGACCTCATACTGGAGTTCGATCTGAATCCGCGTCGAGCGATAACTAATCCTACCCTCGGTATTGGCGTTGATAACGCGACGGGCTTAAGGGTTTTTAGCGTCATCACATACTACTCAGACTTTGAATGGACCAAGCTTGATAGTCCGGTTGTAGTCAGATGCACCATCCCACAAGTCAAGTTGTTGCCGGGCAGATATCAACTCAACATTAGTGTGGGAAATGTGTACAACCAACATGTCGACGCGATTTATAACGCCGCTTCATTTTCAATCGAGCCCAGCGACTACTTCGGAACAGGGCGTCTACCCACGCCGGACCTTGGCGTTGTCTTAGCCGATTCCAAGTGGGAGTGTGTCACTGAAACGGAGTCCGAATTACGTCAGGAGAGTCAGGTTCTTGGTTAACCTATCTGCTTTTGTGAAACAGCACCCGATTGGACATCGAAAGAATGATCTCTTCCGCTGGGCCGCGTCTGCTGGTTGGCGCCGATTGAGTGATTATCTCCAACTCAGCAGGCAACTGCGGCTACTGAAAAGCAGTACCTCAACTTCAGATCTGAATGACGTTTACGACGCGTTGGTTGACTTTCCGGAGTTCAAAACAGACCAGAAACGACAGGAGATTATTCCGTTATTGCGAATGCTGGCCGATCGAAAGCCCCGCTATATTTGTGAGATCGGCACATCATTTGGAGGCACCCTTTTCCAGCTTGCGAGAGTCAGTCATGATCAGGCGAAAATCATCAGTATTGATTGCGGTCTGTCGGTAGTCAGGGCCAGAGTACATGAGGCGATGGCAAATAACTCGCAGCGTATCTTCTCTTTGAGAACCGATTCCCGTGCTAAAGAGACATTTGAAAGAGTTCGCAGACTACTCGGGAAAAACAAACTCGATTTCTTGCTGATTGACGGTGATCACTCTTACGAAGGTGTCTCGGCTGACTTCAAAAACTACGCGCCGCTCGTAAAAACTGGCGGCTTGATCGCCTTTCATGATGTGCTGCCTGACTACAAAACCAAGTTGGGAATCGACACCGGAAATTGGACGGGTGGCGTTCCTAAATTCTGGCAGGAGATCAAATCGACTTATCGTATCGAAGAGTTACTAGAAGACGAAGATCAGGATGGCTATGGCCTCGGACTTGTCCATTGGTAACCCAACATGCAACAGAGCGTTGCGCACCGCTATGGACGTTTCAATCATCGTTAGCACTTACAACGGGGAAAGATTCCTAAAGGCTGCCCTGGATAGTTTGCTGGCGCAGTCGTTCAGAGATTTTGAGTTGATCGTCATTGATGATGGATCAACTGACGGCACGACTGACATTTTGAATAGTTATGACGATCCACGTTTAGTCGTTGTTCGTCACCGCAGTAATCTCGGCATCGCAGTTTCGCAGAACGATGCCGTGAGTTTGGCAAAAGGCACTTACATCGCGCTGCAGGATCACGACGACGTTTCTGACACCGATCGGTTGGCCCGGCAAGTCTCCTTCTTAGAGAGTAATCCCGGAATCAGCCTGGTGGGATCAAGCGCCAGGGTTATTGACGAGCGAGACAACGAGCTTAACCCGTGGACCGTGCCTACGTCGGACATCGATCTAAAATGGTCACTGCTTTTTCTAAATCCATTTCTCCACACTTCGTTGATGGTGCGTCGATCCGAGTTCAAGTCAGTTCCGTATTCCCCGGATCCGAGCTTCCGCTTCGCCGAAGATTTTGAGTGGCTCTCCCGCTTCTCTGAGAACAACTCAGTCGCAAATATCGCGGAACCGCTTGTCTCGTGGCGACGTCATATGTCACAAGCCTCTTCCAGCACGGAAGTGCAGGAAGACTCGTCCGCAAGGATTGCTCGCAACAACATCGCGCGGCTACTCGGCGATGTAAACGTATCGTCTCAGTCCTGGCACGTACTGCGAAAAATACTGCTTGCGCCACCATCTGAACCTGTCTCAATTAACCGGCAAGACGTCAAGGAAGTGACAAGACTACTCACCAAGATCCAGAAAAAGTTTTATCGTCGTTATGGCTTCTCACCAAGAGAAGTACGAGAGCACCGGATCAAGACGGCCAAACTAATTGGCAGGCACTTTTTGGCGCTTGCGTGTCGTGGAAATGGACAACGCAGCCTCGGGTGTCGCTCGGCTTTACTTACCGCCAGCGCACGGTTCGTGTTGTCACCATTCAACGTGTAGTTTTGCAACAGCGCATCCTTATCAACGCGAATTTTTATGGAGTAGGTGGCCGGGAAACTCATGTCGTAAAACTTTGCGAAGCTCTGGTCCAAACGGGCGTTGAAGTGACGGTCGTCTCGCGAGTTGCCAATTCTTCGGCAAAAGAAATTACTGACTCGCTTGAGGCTGTTCCTGTTCGCTTTTTATCAACACCGTTTGCTTCCAGTTCGAAGCTAAGACTCTCAACTATTTGGGCCATGATGGGTTGGCCGTTACACCTGCGCCAGCACTCGTTCGACGCGCTTTACACATTTGACATCAGCTCATTCACAGAATTTCTACGAAAGTTCGTGTCCTCCGATGGCAAACTAATCTTGAACCGGGCCGGCGATTTGATGCGCGTCGAGGATTTACCGGCAAAGAATCTAACTTTGCCTGACCTCATTATCGTCGAGACTGAACTCCAGGCGGCTGCGGCGAGAGACGTATTCGGGAATAATCTACGGATAATCTCGATTCCACCGCTTGGCAATTATCACTCGCCTCCAGGCCGAATCGAAACACCAAGTAAGGAATTTCTAGACGCTGCATTTCTTGGGAGGTTCGATGAGAGCAAAGGTGCGTTCAGGCTCTTAAATGTCTGGTCAAAACTCCGAGACCAACGAATACGGCTGTCCTTTTACGGTCATGGCGATCGCGACCGTTTAAAAGAAGCAATTTGTTCGCTAGGCCTAACCGATCGAATCTCCATAAAAGAAAGTTGGACCAGTCCGAAGGAACTAGCGAAGATTCTCGACCAGACCGACTTTGTCGTTTTGCCATCTCAAACAGAGGGTTTGCCAATTGTATTACTTGAGAGCATCGCTCACGGAGTTCCTTTTGTAGCTACTGACGTCGGTGCTATCAGAACGCTGGCAGAAGGCAACCCCGATGTGCTCGTAGTCGAAAACGAACTGGAGGCAATCTCTGCGGGTATCGACAAAATGGCCAGCCTAATCAGATCTGGATCCGTAATAGGGAAGCGCTTACAACAATTTGCGCTTGAACGATACAACTATGAGCTACTGGCAGCGGACTGGCAGCAAGCGTTACTCAATCCGGCTAACGAGCGCCTGCAAGCGCCGGTTGCAGACAACGTCGAGGCGCGAGTCGTAATCCAGTAGCTTCAATCACAATTCGATCACCGCTTGGACAAGACGAAGAAGAAGGCTGTGACCGTCATCCCAACGTCGCAGAATGAATAGCTGATTATTGTGCGCGTCTGTTTGATAACTGCACATCACGTTTCGGTTCAGCCTCGTATTGTTCGCGAGGCAGATACTTTGAGTGCGGCAGGTTTTGTGGTGCGCGTCGTGGCACGTCAAACCGATCCAGAACTCTGCGCACTCGACCTTAAGTTGCTGGAATCGAGACCGTGGCAGATGGAAGCGGTAACACTGGTCCGAAATGGCGACTCGCATCAGAAGTGGCTCAAAGAAGCGGTGGCGACAGAATTCTCAAAGAAGCTGTTTGATATTGGCTTGAGAAACCAGAGTCTCGCGGCCCGAGCTTATGTCAGAGGAGCAACTCAGCTTGCCGAACTCGCAGCGGCACAATCAGCGGATTGGTATATCGCTCACACACAAGCCGCCTTGCCTGCAGCCGCGCTGGCTGCGCGTCGTTGGCATGCGCGCCTCGGCTTTGACTGCGAAGATTTGCTCGCGGAAATGGGCAGCGACCCGCCTGAACTGGTCCATACGATCGAAAGTACTTACCTGCAACAGTGCGACTATATCTCGGTTCCATCCACAGCTATTGCCAAACGGTTGACAGAGCAATACCAGATAAACGAGCCGACTGTTCTCTACAATGTCTTTCCTGCAAGGCTGGCGAGTTCGTTATTACATCCGGGGGAACGCCGGCTTGATGGTCCATTGAAACTGCACTGGTTCGGTCAAACCATCGGTAGCGGCCGCGGGTTGGAACATGTGATTGAGGCAGCCAAAGAGTTAAATGAAGGGGTTGAGTTTCACCTGCGCGGTCGCTTGAGTGAGTCATATCGCGCGGAACTATTATCATTAGCTGATGGCAGCAACATCAGCCTCATTTTCCATCCACTTGTGCCTCATGATGAATTGATAAATTCACTCGATCAGTTTCATGTTGGTATCGCATCAGAGGTGACCGAAAACAAAGGTTACGCTCGGACTGCAACAAATAAAATTTTTAGTTATCTGCTCGCGGGTTTGGCGATTGCTGCCAGCTCCACTCAAGGTCAGCGTGAAATCATGGAGCAGACGCCGAGGGCCGGATTCATCTATGCAGATCCTGACCAATTAGCTGAGGGGCTCAAAAGGTTCGCTGTTGACCGTGAGGCTTTGAGAGAGGCTCAAATCGAAAGTTGGAGAGTAGCGCGCGAAAGGTTCTGTTGGGATGTGGAGCAGGAAAAGCTCTTGTGTGTGCTCAATGAAAATCCTTCAACACTGAGTCGCAGAGACGCTGAGGCCGCCTGGAGATGAAGACGGTACTGATCATCGGCGCCGATTTTGTGCCTAGTAGTTTGCCTCCTGCCACTCGGATTCGATTCTTCGTATCGCATCTTCCGGAGTTCGGCTGGCATCCGATCGTCCTGACCACTAAGCCGGAATTTTACGAGGGCAAGTTTGATCCGGAGAATGAACATTTATTGAAGAATGATCTTGAGGTAATCAGAGTATCAGCGTTTTCCACTCGGGTGACGCGAAAACTCGGAATTGGCGATATCGGCATGCGGAGTCTGCTCCAACATTGGAAAGCGGTAAAACGCATTTGCAGTAGCAGAAAGATCGACTCGATTCTGATTCCGGTACCTCCCTCGATCACAATGGTCCTGGGACGAATGGCTTATCGCCGTTTCAAAATTCCGTATGTCATCGACTACATCGATCCATGGGTTACAAATTCGTACAAGAAAGTTCCAAAAACTGAGCGGCCACCAAAGTGGGCGTTGGCAAACGCTCTGTCGCGAACTGTGGAACCTTACGCATTGAAGCATGTAGCCCATCTTACGGGCGTCTCGCAGGGCACAACAGACTCAGTCATTAAGAGATATCGATGGTTGAGTGACAAACGCGCTACAGAGATTCCTTACGGTGCTGAAGCAGCAGATTTTGAGTACCTAAGGTCCAACCCTCGCCGGCAAACTGTTTTTGATACCCGCGATGGCTACTTCCATATCAGTTATGTGGGCGCTTGTATTCCTGCGATGCACGAGACGGTTCGAGCTCTTTTCCAGGCAATCAGCCAAGGGCTGCGCGATTCTCCGACACTGTTCTCCAGGATTCGTTTGCATTTCATTGGGACAAGCTATGCCGCAAACGGTAACGCTCCAAGGGATGTTCAGCGACTCGCTTGCGAGGCAAACATCGGGGAACTCGTTGATGAACAGCCGGCAAGAGTTTCGTATCTAGAGTCTTTGCAGTTGATGTTGGATTCACAAGTTCTTCTGTTGCTTGGATCGAACGAAAAACACTACACGGCCTCGAAAGTGTTTCCCTGCATTCTCGCCAACCGCCCACTGCTCGCAATTTTTCACGAGGCCAGTAGCGTTATCGACATCATGGGGCAGACCAACGCCGGTGAGTTGGTTACCTACTCCGATAAAGAAGGGCCTGGGCTTAAAGTTGGAAACATTAAGGTTGCGCTGGAGCGAATGCTTCGCAATGAAAACGCCCTAAGCCAATCCAACATGGATGCGCTGCGCCAGTATTCAACCTCGGCGATGACGGCCCGGCTCGCAGATTGTCTGAACAGCATCACGAGTATCGGCTAGTGGCAGCAACTGCAAAACGATTGGACCAACAGGCGGAATCCCGCACTCGTCTCGCGTTTTTGGCAACACATCCCATTCAATATTACGCGCCGGTTTTTCGGGCACTCACCGAAAGGCCAAATGTCGAACTCGAAGTCCTGTACTGTCATGATGCCACTCCTGCCGAACAAGCAGCGGCAGGTTTTGGAGTAGAGTTCAACTGGGACGTCGAGTTGTTAAATGGTTACTCACATCGCTTTTTGAAGAATGTTGCTGACAAACCAGCGGTGGGGAATTTCAACGGGCTCGACACACCTGAAGTGCGGTCCTTGATCAGTCGCGGTAGGTACGATGCAGTGGTAGTAAATGGCTGGCACTTCCGCAGTGCCTGGCAAGCGATGTTGGCGTGTTGGCGTAGTCGCACACCAGTTTTGATGCGCAGTGATTCGCATTTGCGATCCGGCAGGTCAACGGTAAAAAAAGCTCTCAAGTGGCCACTGTATCAATCATTTATTCCCAGACTTGATGGTTGCCTGGCAACTGGGAAGTGGTCCAAAGATTACTTTCTTTACTACGGAGCCAAACCTGAGCGGGTCTTTGTAGTGCCGCATTCGGTCGACGTCGATTATTTCTCAAACAGGGCAGCCGAGCTCCACTCAAAACGGGATCAACTGCGAACGCGATGGAATATTGCGCCGCATGACTTTACGTTTCTATTCGCAGGGAAGTTCGTCGAGAAGAAGCGGCCCCTGGATTTCGTTCACGCGCTCTGCGGTGCTGCGGCAAAAAGAACTTCAGTCAAGGGACTAATGGTCGGTGATGGACCATTACGGGCGGAGTGTGAAGCCGCGGCCAGATCAATGAACGGGCCAATCACGTTTGCAGGATTTTTGAATCAATCGGAAATGGCTCAGGCTTATGTGACGGCGGACGCTTTGATACTACCCTCTGACGGCGGCGAGACGTGGGGCCTGGTCGTAAACGAAGCAATGAGCTGTGGTCTTCCATGTATCGTCAGCGATCACGTTGGCTGTGGTCCGGACCTGATTCGACCTGGTCTAACCGGCGATACCTTCCCGCTCAATAATGTCAACAGACTGACCGACTTGATCCTTGATTACGCATCTCGCAGAGATATTAAGCAGATGCGAGCTAATGTGCTCGCATCAACTTCCTATTTTTCCGTCGATGCCACAGTCAATAGCTTGCTGGATGCTGTAGTTGTAGTTAAGAAGACTGCCTTCGCATGAGTTACCTGGTTCCCAAACAATATACTTACCTGAACTTGGCGCGGAACCTCCTGCCGCCTCTGACTTTTACCTGTCTGCTTTGGATGACGAGCATCAATCCGGTGAATCTCTGGCAGCTTGCACTTTGCGTCGCGCTGTTAGTAATACCCTGGTCATCATACTTGCGATGGCAACGCCAAAAAAATAACGCTCTTCCCGTATTTGCAATGCTTTCCCTCATGTACTGGTTGTATTACGCCGTCGCACTTTTCTGGGGCGATCTCACGCTCCGCATGGCCCGCTTTGTCTTTGCTCATGAGTCATCGCCAAGGTTTCTATCTCTCGCACTGCTGATGTGTTTGGTTGGGTTAGCATCTCTGTGGATTGGTATGAAAAGCCGGATCGGTAGAAGAATTGTCCCCAAAACTATTCCCTACCTGAACGAGAAACGCGCACAACGAAATTATCTTCGTGCGGTGTTAATCGCAAGTGCCTTGCTGAGCGTACTGGAACCTTCGACTTACATGCTTGGTGAAGGTGGTCGTCAGCTGATAAGTCTGGTGATGTCTTTTATTCCCCTGCTCGCATTCACGTTGATGTTTCGTCTGTATCTACGACGTCAAGCGACTCAACTAGACAAACTGTTGGTATTTGGGTTTCTCATGGTTCGTCTGGTTGTTGGACTTTCCTCCGGATGGCTGGCGAATGCGGCCTCCATCATGATCATCTGCGCTGCGGCCTACATCGCTGAGCGAAACAAGATTCCGCGACTGGCCGTCATAATGGTTTTGTTGTTCACGCTTTTCTTTCAGGTAGGGAAAGAGGAGTTCCGCAGTGTCTATTGGTATCAACAATCACAGACGCCGGCAACACAGCTCGACCGCGTTTCGTTCTGGGTGAATGCTTCTCTGGAAAAGTGGCAAAGCGCTCTCACTGATCCATCGGGAGCCGACTTTCGCGAACTGCTGAACAAGAGCGTCTCACGTGTCTCTCTACTGGCCCAATCGGCCAACGTTCTCGAGCAGACTCCTGATGCTGTTCCTTATCAATATGGACAACTCTACAGCTATTTAGTCATTACGTTTATCCCCAGATTCGTGTGGCCCGAAAAACCTTCTGTGAGTGAAGCCAATCGTTTCTATCAGGTCGCCTACGGACTAACTGCGGAAGAGGATCTCAACAACGTCGCTATTGGCGTTGGTATTCTCACGGAGTCGTTCATCAGTTTTGGCTGGCTAGGAGTAATCGGCATCATGTTTTTAGTGGGGATCTTTTTCGATTTTTATCAAGCCGCCTTTTTAAGCAAGACATCCGGGGTGCTGATGACGAGCATGGGTATCGCTCTGCTGCCGCAGATGCTGGGGATTGAGTCGCAAATGGCCACGTATGTTGGCGGAATAGTGCAACAGGTTGGACTAAGCCTGCTTGTTTTCCTACCGATTATAAAATGGCGTCGAGCCCGTCCAGTCAAATTCCGGAATATTCCGGGCACACAAGTGGACCAGACACCGTCGGCGATACCTATCAATGCGGGGGCCCGATCATGATTGAAAAAGAACGACACCCCGACCTCGCCCGGAGTCTGCAAAAGGAAAATAAGAACTGGTGGACTCGTAACCCGATGAGTTACGACTGGCACGGATCTAACAAATTCGAAGAAGGCACCGCCGAGTTCTTTAAGGAAATTGATAGCCGCTTTTTCAACTCGTCGCCTTTGTTTGAAGGCTCGCGACCTTTCGTTCGTTTCATTCCCTTCCAGGAACTAAAAGGGAAGCGCGTCCTCGAGATTGGTTGCGGTCTTGGTTCTCACTCGCAGTTACTCGCCGAAGCGGGTTGCATGCTTAGTTCAATTGATCTCACCACCAGTGCAGTGGCGCTGACTAAACGCCGCCTGGAACTGAATCAGCTTCCTGCTGAAGTGATCGAGATGGAT
>DATIBX010000122.1:0-3020 GCA_035457105.1 Pyrinomonadaceae bacterium | reverse complement strand
TGCCCGCTGTCGTTAACAGTGATCAAAGCGTGCGAGTCATTTCGCTCCAGGCGTACCTGCACGTTGCCTCCACGAGGTGTGAACTTGATCGCATTGGTTAACAGGTTCCAGACAATTTGCTGAAGACGGTCGGGGTCGCCCAAAATGGGTCCGATTTCTGAGTTGAATGCGGCATTCAGATTAATGCTTTTGGCATCTGCCGCGGGGCGCACGTCGTCAACGACAGTCTGAATCAACGGCGCGAGTTTGACCGCGCGTAGGTCGAGGCAGAGTTTGCCGGTCAGGATGCGCGAGATGTCGAGCAATTCATCGATGAGTCGCCCTTGAGCTCGAGCATTACGAGCGATGGTTTCAATCGCGCGAGCAGTCTGCTGTTTATCGAGCTTACCGTCGGTGAGCAGATGTGACCAGCCGAGGATCGAGGTAAGAGGAGTCCGCAATTCATGCGACAAGATGGCAAGAAATTCATCCTTGACGCCGTTAGCCGAATCAGCTTCGGCGCGTGCTAATTGTGCTGCTGCGAGGAGTAGCGTCCGTTCTTTCTCCGCTCGCTTTCGATCAGTGATGTCGCGGATGTTGCACTGTATAACTTGATGACTATCTTCTTCATATACGTTGCTCACAAACTCCACGTCCCTAAGCTTTCCGTTTCTGGCTTGAAGCGGCAAGTCTTCGTAGCGGAGATAGCCTGTTCTCTGCAACTCTTTGAAGGCCTGCTGGCTCGCCTCCTTATCACTGAAGAGACCGATTTCCCAAAGCTCCTTTCCTAAGAACTCGGCGTGTGAGTAGCCCAACAACTCAGTCATGAATGGATTCACGTCGGTGATTTTTAGAGTGACCGCATCGAGGATAAGTATTCCGTCGCGTGCAGCTTCAAAGAGACGCCGGTAGCGGAGTTCTGAAATGCGCAGTCGTGATTGCGTCTGGTCGCGGGCGGGTGACTCATCGTTGTTCCCAACATTTGAATCACTGTTCTTAACCTGCAACACTTTCGTTGATGATGACATCGGGAACTCTAGTCTCGTTGAATCATAAAAATCGAGACGGCACCTTCACTGCTGACGTACGCGTCGCTTCATCGGCTGATCGCCGGCAAATAGAGGCGCTGACTGATCGGAACTCTCGATCACTAGTTTGTTTTGTTCGACGAATTTGGCTTGCCCTCAGACCATGAATGTTTACATTGCCTGGGGAGATCCGTCTGTGTGCTAACCCACATAGAAGGTTTTGCCGAAGGGCTTGCTGAACGAGGGATAACCGGAGCCGAGTGATAAAATGACGACAAATTTCACACACCGGCGCGGGTAGAGCCAGGAGAGCAGAAGTGAAGTTACTATCCATTGAAACCACACCAAATCCAAACAGCATGAAATTGAATTTGGATGAGAAGCTTGCCAAAGGGGTCGCGATTACATATACACACGAAAATAGAGGAGATTGTCCGGCCTACATCGAAAAGATCCTGGCCATCCCAGGGGTGAGCAGTGTCTTCCGTGTCGAAGACTTTATGGCTCTCCAGCGAAAGCCAAACGCTGGATGGGAGCATATCTTGTTTCAGGCCCGCGCCATACTCGAATCCGCCAGTTACAAACCGAAGCCAGAACCAAAGGAAACGTCCGATAACAAATGGCGCGAGGTAACGGTAGCGGTGCAGTATTTTCGAGATCTCCCAATGTTAGTCAAAGTGTCCTCTGGTAGTGAAACAACTCGCTTGCCGTTACCGGAGAGATTCGGTAAGGCTATTGAGCGAGCAATGGGCGCATCGGAAAACATGCTGATGGAGCGAAAGTGGAAAGACGAAGGTCTGCGCTACGGAGATCTGCGCGACGTCGGCGAGACGGTGGTGCGCGAGATTTCAGCGGTCTATGATGAAAAGAAGTTGAAAGAATTGGTTGAGAGGGCCTATCACCCTGACTTACATGAAAAGGTTGAGGCGAACGGAGAAGAACTGGGCGAACTCATACGGGCCTTTGAATCACCCAAGTGGGAAGAGCGGTTCGCCGCGCTAAAGCAATTAGGCAGAAATGAAACAGCCCGGATAGATTCTCAAGCTTTGTCACTGATTATCGAAGCTACCAAAGATGCAAAGATGTCGATTCGCCGCTTAGCGGTGGTCCTTCTAGGGTTGATAAAAACTCCTGAAGTCTTAGCTCCACTCTGTGAGGCTCTGAAAGACGAAGCAGTTGGGGTGCGCCGATCGGCAGGCGATGCATTAACGGACTTGGGAGACCCGAGGGCGATTGGTCCGATGGTTGAGACCTTAAAGGATACGAACAAACTTGTTCGTTGGCGTGCCAGTCGATTTCTTTATGAGTTAGGCGACGAAAGCGTTCTGCCCGCACTCAGAGAAGCACAGCATGATGGCGAGTTTGAAGTGGCACTGCAAATCCGGCAGGCCATCGAACGGATAGAGAGCGGCAAGGTTGGCCAGGGATCTGTTTGGAGACAAATGACCCAAGGGATTAACTAATGTACTGTAACGGTTGATTTGCCAGATTGAGACAAACTGATGGTCCAGTCGAAAATCGAAATCTTCACCGCAATGCTCGCCGAACAACCGGACAACGCTATGATCTGGTACGGCCTGGCCAGTGAACAATACAAACTCGAGAACTGGGATGAAGCAGCGAAGTCTTTGCGCCAGGTCGTGAGTCTCAACCGGGATTATACGGCCGCCTATCAAATGCTGGGCACGGTCCTGGCTAATGCTGGTGACCTTGCCAGTGCACAACAGGCCTGGGGAGATGGTATTGAGGTTGCGGATCGTACCGGCGCGTGGAAGGCCGGGCAACACATGCGCGCCTTGTTGGCGGGCGTTGCCGGCGCCGATGAGACTCTCTGCCCCGACTAGGGGGACTGCTGAAACGCCGGTTGAAAATTTCCAAGCTCCCGGCGGCGATTAGCGGGATTCTGTCTGCTCTGCTAATCAAGGGCATGACCGTCCAGCAGCTTTGAAGGGCGCAGAATCTAAGGGTGAGCGGTTTCTTGGTAAGTTGAGTGGGCAAACCGCCAAAGCGCAG
>DATIBX010000121.1:0-8072 GCA_035457105.1 Pyrinomonadaceae bacterium | reverse complement strand
ATAAGTGAAACGCCCCATTGTTTGCATCGTGCAAGGTCTTCGTGACATGGGGCGGCCACGGAGTGCCGCCCCTACATGAAGCTGGGGTGGGTGAGAAGGCACAAATTATGAATGCAATAATAAAGGGGCGCGAGTGATGTCCGGTCCAAATATTCATCCAGGGAAGATTACAATTTACAACTTGAGTTAGTTGTGAAGTTATGATGTTCTTTTCGTTGAAATATCGCTCAGTTCAATAACCATCTCGTTTTGCTTCAAAAACACACTGCCATTCATCATGTCGGATCATTGGTCCAGACGTAACCCGAGATCGAGTGGTTTATTCCTAACACCTTCGGGGAATGCCGTAGAGATTAGTGATGAGTAAATATTTTAGGGAGGATTCTCCGTGCAAACTTTGTGTTCTCGGTGTCTCAGTGGTGGTTGGTCTTACAAATTGAGGACACCACCACAGAGCCGAAGAACACAAAGGTCGCTCAGAGAAGAACACTAACGGTAGTTTACGATCTAAAATAGCCGATCAATGACTTGTTTAGAACAACATACGATTTGTGTCGACATGGGAACTACGAACACGCGTGTCTGGCTGCTGTGTGGCGATCAGATTGTTGCCAGTTCGAAACAAGCTGCTGGCGTTAGGGTCTCAGCACGCGAAGGCTCGACTGGCAAGGTAAAATCGGTTTTGCAAGAAATGATCTTAGAAGTCTTGGAGAGTGCCGGAGATGTGCATCAGGCAGACTCCATCGCCGCGGCAGGTATGATCACTTCCAGCCTTGGTCTAAAAGAGATACCTCACGTTCTTGCGCCGGCAGGGCTGAGCGAGCTCGCCGATGCTGCGCAATGGCACTACTTTCGAGAAATAAGCAATCTGCCATTTCTATTAGTGCCCGGGGTACGTACTGCAACCGACAACAACTCAACTCTTGATGTAATGCGGGGCGAAGAGACTTTGTGCGTTGGCTTGGTCGAGTCAGATTTTATTGAAAGTCACAGTGTTGTGTTGAATCTAGGATCCCATTGGAAAGCGATCGAGGTGGACGGGCGCGGACGTATCTGTTCCAGCGTGACGTCACTATCGGGTGAGTTGATCGATGCCGCACGAAATCAAACCGTCCTGGCGAGTTCCTTGCCGCACCAATTTCCGCAAGAGCTTGGCTGGAAGTGGGTCGAACGCGGTATGAGCGAGGCTCGTTTAACAAATTTGCCGCAAACACTTTTTCGTATCAGATTGTTAGAGCTCGATAAAGAAGGTAGCGCCGAGGAGCGCCTAGCTTTCCTGGTGGGTGCACTTGTCGCTACGGACCTCGATGCTCTGATTGCTCGTGGGGTTTTTCGTAATAAACAAATCGTCTTAATGGGGAATCGCGCAATTGGCGAATGTTGGCGACGAGCGCTCGAGCAAAAGTCGATTAATTCTTTGCTGCTTAGCGCTGAGGAAACGGACCGGGCCTTTCTCAAAGGACTCCAGCAAGTTGTCACTCAGGCACCGACTTACAATCGGCGGAATTCCTAGATTATTCTCATTCTCCCCAAGCTTTTAGCTGGTAAGATTGGCCCAAAAATATTTCCTAACCGTTGTTTCTGCTCTGGAGGAGCATCATGTTTATAGCTCTCAAGACATCAGGTAATAGCGTCCAGCGGGCGCAATGTACTTGTAATTGACAGCATGTCGCTCCTAACGGAGCGACGAGATTTTTAAGGGTCGGATCTATAAACCTGTCGCTCCTCCGGAGCAAAGACAGGTGTAGGCTACGTTCTGGTTAGTGCATTTTGAAGGGACCACCATGTGGCTCTGGTTGTAATTCGGGACGACTGGAATCCTGGACCACCTCATGCATCTCCAGCACATTCGCTCGTGAAAACGCTTCCTTGGGTAGTGAACCAGACTGGGCATGTCCCTTCACAAACGCGTCAGAGCGCACCCAGTTGAGAAAGTCCTGGCGGCTATTCCAGAAAGTGAAAACAACATAAGGTTCGCCTTCGTTAACCGGACGTAGGATCTGATTTGAGATAAACCCCGGCATCTGGTCCACCAGCCCCGCTCGCTCACGAAACCGCTGCTCAAAGGCCTCGGCATACTCTGGTGTTACGTAGATCCTGTTCGCTACTGTTATCAAGATAGAAGTCCCCCTTTTCAGAACGGATGATAGCACTCATGGTCGTCATTCGTCCGAAGAGGGCTTCGAGCGCAACCGCTTGATTTGTGAACGTCGTGCCTTTTCTTCTAACGTGCGGTTCTTGACGCTGCGCGGAACTCTAGTCGGCACGCGTTTCGCAGGACGATAATTCAGTTGAGCAACCTTTTCGCGAAGACGCGCTAAACACAAAGCCTTATTCCGATGTTGACTGCGCTCCTGCCTGGAAGTGACTACGACACCTGATGGCAGATGTCTTAACCGCACCGCGCTTTCAGTCTTGTTCACATGCTGGCCTCCGGGTCCTGACGACCGAAACGTCTCGACCTCGCACTCTCGCAGCAGATCTTCATCTGTTTCAGGCAGTATTATCATTTGCACCGATGCTCGTTTCTTATTTTATAACGAACATTTGACTTTGATCCGCTGTGCTCCGACCCACGGTTCGTTGACTTGCTGAGGCGGGTTGAAGGCTGAGCAAGAGAGTTTGATCTTGCGCATTGCACTTCAGTAACGTAAAAACCAAGAGTGGCTGAATTATCCCCGGGAGCTACCCTGGCCCGTTATCGCATCGTTAGCAAGATCGGTGCGGGTGGAATGGGCGAAGTATATCGAGCGCAGGACACTGAACTCGGTAGGCCGGTAGCTCTGAAATTCCTCTCGGGAGAAGTCGCCGCTCATCAAAGCCGGCTGAAACGTTTCATGCAAGAAGCGAAAGCCGCGTCTGCTCTTAATCATCCAAACATCATTACCGTCTATGAAATCGGGCGCACCGAGGAAGCAGCATTTATTGCTACTGAGCTCATCGATGGCATCACCTTGCGACAGCACATGCGAGTACAGCGGCTCAAGCTGCTGGAAGTGTTGGATATTGCATCGCAAGTTGCCTCAGCACTCGTTGCGGCCCACGCCGCCGGGATAGTTCATCGCGACATTAAGCCAGAAAACATCATGGTGCGCGCAGATGGTATCGTGAAGGTCTTGGACTTTGGCCTGGCTAAGCTCACTGATCGACAAGATTCATCGGCCGAAGCAACGACGATCGCACTGGTTAATACCGAGCCGGGTTCAATTCTCGGAACAGTTGCTTACATGTCGCCGGAACAAGCCGCTGGACGTGAAGTTGATGCGCGAGCAGATATCTGGAGCCTGGGCGTCGTTCTCTATGAAATGATCGCGGCGAGAGCGCCCTTCGAAGGAGCTTCAAAGAGTCACATTATCGTCGCGATTACCGACAGAGAGCCGCTGCCGGTAAGGAGCTTTGCACCTGATGTTCCCGAAGCGCTCGAATGGATAATCGGCGAGGCGCTAACCAAAGATCCTGACGAACGATGTCAGACGGCGAAAGAACTGCTGGGCAAGTTAAAACGGCTAAAGCGGCGAGTTGAGTCAGGCGTGTTGCCAACCTCACCATCGGAGCTCAATCGTTCAGTTACATCTGAGTCATCCATTGCGCCAACGACAAACTCGAATCTGGTCTCATTTGCAGCGAACGAAACAATCCAGTCAGAACCTGGGAGAGTCACGGCTCGAACTGGAGATCTCGCCGACACGCACGCGCTCTCGAGCGTTGAGTTCGTTGCGGAACGAATAAAGCATCATAAAAAGGTTTCGCTCGTTGCTCTCGTGCTCGGAATTCTGATTGTCAGCGCCGCCGGCTTCGGCCTTTACAAACTATTCACGCCACCTAAGCAGTTTGGTCCAATAAGAATGACGGCCCTCACGACCGGTGGCAAAGTTAGTGGAGAAGACATTAATGGTCAGATCGCAATTTCACCGGACGGAAAGTATGTAGTTTCTGCGGCTAACGACGCGAAACAGCAACCTAGTTTATGGCTCCGACAAGTCTCGACCAACAGTCTCGTGCGGATCGTAGCGCCGGAAAATGGTGCTTATCTGGCCACGACTTTCTCTCCAGATGGCGAACTGGTTTACTTCGTCGCCATGTTGGAGAGAAACAAGTTCATCCCGACGCTTTTCCGAATCCCGGTACTCGGTGGCACGCCAACCAAAGTTCTCGACCAGGTCTACAGTGCGATTGCGTTTTCTCCAAACGGCGATCAATTCGCTTTCATCCGTAAGGACCAGGATGACATGTCGCTCATGGTGGCGAATGTTGACGGCAGTGGACAACCACGCACAATTGCCACCCGTAAACAGCCGAATGGGTTTTCCGTTTCTGGACCGTCGTGGTCTCCAGACGGAAAGCGAATAGCCTGTGGCGTATCCAACGGGACCGCTACTGGTTATTCAAGTGTTGTAGAAGTGCCGATCCAAGGTGGAGATCCAAAGCCCATTGGGGCTGAAAGATGGGCCAGCGTTGGCAGAGTACTCTGGCTACCAGACAGCAGCGGTCTAATCATGACTGCGCAACCAGAGTCATCATCAATTGGCACTCAGATCTGGTTCTTGCCATATCCGACCGGGAGGGCTCAACGAATAACCAACGACTTAAACGGTTACGGAGAAGTCAGTCTGGGCTTGACCTCAGACTCGAGCACGATCGCGACGATTCAGCAGGTTAACGCGAGTGGCATTTGGATCGGTGGTCCAAACGAGGACGAAAGCCGGGCGCGCCAGATAGTTAAAACTAATCTTCCAGAGTCGGTTGCCTGGACGCCCGATGGAAAAATAGTTTACTCGAGTCGTACCGGGGAGAATTGGGATATCTCGATCACCAATCGCGATGGCTCGCAAAACAAACAGTTGACCGCGGATGTTTTCATCGACCAGCAACCTGCAGTCTCTCCCGACGGTAAATACATAGTTTTCCAATCCAATCGTTCGGGATCTCGAAACCTTTGGCGCATTGATCTCGATGGTAATAATCCGCAGCAACTGACCAGTGGCAGTTTTGTTGACGAGTCTCCAGTGTTTTCGCCGGATGGCCATTCGGTGATTTTTACTTCAACACGCTCAGGCACAACAACAATCTGGAAGGTGGGGATTGATGGCGGAGCGCCGACGCAGTTAACCAATCGTCCCTCTCAATTTCCTTTGGTATCACCCGACGGCAAGCTTGTTGCGTACTTCTATGCCGACAAACATGAAAACAACCAGCCAAAGCTGGCGATGATTCCGGCCGAGGGTGGCGAACCTGTAAAGACAGTTGATCTACCACGCACGGTCCAACCTATCGCGTTTGCGTGGATGCCAGATGGTCGCTCGATCGCTTACCTCGACAATGGTTCCGGTATTTTTAATGTTTGGAGTCAACCGCTTGATGGGAGTGCGCCAAAGCAACTGACTAATTTCAAGTCTGAATTTCTGACCAGTTTTGCCATTTCGCGCGATGGCAAGATCGCGTCGTATCGTTTTTCTGCAACACGGGATATTGTTCTGATTAAGGGCTTCAGATAGAGCGTGATTGAAGAGTAGGGCAGTCTCATCAAGTATCAATTTTGATTTGATATCTGAGAATTGGTAATGAGACCAGGTCATCAGTACCGAAGCGCGCTAGCGTCGGGTGAACCTTCAGTTAACATCAAGCAGCTAATAATACGAGGCTCACCCGACGCTACCGCGCTTCGGTACTGAGCTGGTCTCGCACCGAGGAGAATAACTATGAGTCAGAAAGAATGGACCATCATGATCTATATGGCCGGCGACAATAATCTCGCCGTCGATATGGCCTACGCGATGGAGCAGATAAAAGGAGTCGCAGAGGCTGGCACCGAAAGTCCAAACCTCTTCGTCTATTACGATGGCAACTCTCCGGCGATCCCAACCCTTTATTGCGATTTTTCCGAACCTCGCAAGCCGCGATACGTCCGCTCTTTTAAGGTACCCAACAAACTGTGTGCGGTTCCCAAAAAAGAAAATGAGAATGCTGCCGACACTCGGTCCATCCTCAATTTCGTAGACTGGTGTGTCAATAAGGTCGAAGTCGAAACGGACGGTGAGATCTCGTTTGGTCGTCGCGCACAAAAATATGCACTCATATTTTCTGGTCACTCACTCGGCTTTCAGGACATCGGTCTGTTTAAGGACGAGACTTCCGGCAAGTCAATGAAGATGAATGAGTTTTATGAGGTGTTGCAAAGTCTGGTCAGCACCAAGCAAGAGTTAGAGAAGGACGCCAAAACATTTCACTTGAAGGGCGAGGAGCGAGATATCGAGACTACTGTGTTGTTGGGCCAAAAGCTCGACCTGCTGGGTTTTGATAGCTGCGTCATGGGTATGCTTGAGGTCGGCTACCAGTTCAACTATGTAGCTAAGACCATGATCGCTTCTGAGGGTAGTGTTCCCAGCGCGGGATGGACCTACGCAAAGATACTTGGTTGTTTGGCCCGGGAACAAAACCGCAATGTCGACACTCGCAAGGTAGCAGAACTCTTTGTGAAAGAATTTATCCGTAGTCAGGATGCTTACACTGTTGGCGGTGTTTCAGTCGATATGGCGGCCTGGGATCTGAGTCAGTTTGGACCTCTCGCTGATGCATTCGACAGCCTGGCTGAAGTTCTCCTAGCATGTTTTCTCGATCCGGACAGTCGAGTCTACCGGCAAATGGCCCGGGTGATTCTTCAGGTGCATTGGCAGTGCCAATCCTATATGTACGATCAAAATGTCGATCTTGGAGACTTCTGTGAACTCCTGCATCGGGAATGTGGTCTAGTCGCAGAAGAGCTCGGCGACAACGATGTCGAGTGGTTACAAGAGGTGCAGACTGCATGCCAAAATGTTTTGCAGGAACTAAAGGAAACAGTGATTCTTAGTGGATTCAGCGGGGGAGGCTATCAATACTCGAACGGAGTTTCAGTATTTTTCCCATGGTCGCGTGAGGCTTATGAGGTATCGCGGAAGAATTACGAAAGTCTTTGGTTTGCTAAGGATGTAAAACGAAATCGATTATCGTGGACAGATTTCCTGAAGACATATCTTTACGATGTAAGTCTCCGTAAATTCGAGACGCCGCTCACTGAAGTGCCGCCGGGATCCAAGTTCAAGTATTTCTCGGGCGTGAGATTTGATGAACGATCTGCGGCAGTCGTAGCTGGTAACGGAACCTCAAGTACGAAGATCGCGGGTCAAGAGGGCTCGAAGATCGCGGGCCAGGAGGGCACGAAGATCGCGGGCCAGGAAGGCTCGAAGATCGCGGGACAAGAAGGTTCAAAGATCGCCGGGCAAGAAGGCTCGAAGATCGCCGGGCAGGAAGGCTCGAAGATCGCGGGCCAGGAAGGATCGAAGATCGCCGGACAGGAAGGATCAAAGATCGCCGGGCAGGAAGGATCAAAGATCGCCGGGCAGGAAGGATCCAAGATCGCCGGCCAGGAGGGATCCAAGATCGCCGGCCAGGAGGGATCGAAGATCGCCGGTCAGGAAGGCTCGAAGATCGCTGGTCAGGAAGGATCAAAGCTTGCCGGTGGCGGTGGTGGTTCGAGCGCGTTCTTCCAGAGCTTGCGTCTGTTCAAGAACGTCGAGAGCCGGTGGGATATTTCAGGCTTCACGAAGAAACCTGAAGAGACGGATGTCGCCGATCGTCCTTTGACCTCTAATGCAAAGGCAGGCTCACAAACGCCATGAACCCAAATCCAGACAATCCGCACGCAAACACTGAGCAGAGAGTCCTTACGATGCGGATCCTTTGGTTCGCTATGCTGTTGAGCATTGCGATCTATTACGTGATGACGATTTTCGTGAAACGATCAGAAGACCTCGCCGAGAAACCGAGCCTCTCGGTCGGGTTACTCGGCGCTGGAGTGTCGACGACACTTATCTCGTTTTTGATCAAATCCAAGTTGTTGACCAAAGCTGTCGAACAACGGAACGTAGCAATGGTCCAGCAGGCATATATTGTAACGTGGGCGATCACCGAAGTCGCGGCGCTACTCGGCCTGCTGGATTTTTTCCTGACGAACGATCGTTACTATTACGTTCTCCTCATCATCTCGGCGCTCGGGCAGTTGTTTCACTTCCCGCGCCGCGAACATGTAGTAA
>DATIBX010000120.1:0-4120 GCA_035457105.1 Pyrinomonadaceae bacterium | reverse complement strand
TGGTACCAGGCCTGCACTTCGATGTCGCGGCCCGGAACTGGAATAAGCGAGCCATTGTGGGCGACACAGTTTTCACTATCACCCTGCGCTGAGGGCATCTTGTAATAACTTGCGAAGCTGAGTTTATTGTCCTTCAAATGGAAAACTGCGTCAGCGCCCCATTTGTTGGGATCGTTTGCACGACATCTAGCACCTAACCCTCCACCCCACTCATCAGTGAAAACGACCTTGGTTCCGTCATTCGAAAACGAAGCTGAATGCCAGTATGAATAGTTCGGATCATTCACCGCGTCGAGACGTTTGGGGTGAGCGGGATCTTTAATGTCGAGCAGAATTCCATTACCCGAGCAAGCGCCAGCAGCCAAACCAAGTTTTGAGTAAACGGTGATGTCATGGCACTGATTGGTATCGGACGGCTTTTCCAGTCCATCCTTGCCGTGAGTGCCACCGTTGTTCAGTCCGTTCAGCGCGCCTGTGCGGGGATCGATAAATACTCGAGGACTCGACACAACCGCGGCAGTTTGCGGAGCCGCAAGCGGTACCTTGATCACGTCGATGCGAAACAGCGCCGTATTCGGATCCTTGTCGGCACCTTCACCAGAGCAACCGGCCAGCTCCTCAGGTTGACGTACGAAAGATGTGCCCGAGACATAGATGTAGACGTTGTTCTTATCATTCGGATCGACTACCAGCGTATGCGTGTGTGAGCCGCGGCAAGTTTGCACTGCTGCTACCTGTTTCGGATTCTTTACGTCGGTAATATCGAAAATCCTTACACCTCTGAAGCGATCCTTCTGTGCTGCTGGCAGGCTTGGCTTTTTCTCCTCGCCGGCCGGTGCAGCGGCAGGTTGAGGCTCGGGCGGAAATCCTTGAGTGCCGCAATCCAACCGACCGTTTGGCATCTCGACCGACATGAACAGCAGGTTTTTGAAGACTGAAAGATCACCTTGTCCACCTGGACACACTACGGAGGTCAACAAGCTGGCCTTTGCCGGATTTGAAATGTCATAGATGTTGAAGCCGTAGAAATTTCCCTGGAACAAGTGATTGCCCTGAAAGGCGAGATCTGAGTTAGCAAAGGCAAGTTGCGCGATTACTAGCTTGGTAGACTTTCCCATCTTCGACGCGTCTGGAATCCCTAGCAGACCAAGCGTCTTCTTCACCCTTGGATTATCAGGATCGTCTGAGCCTAGTTGGAAGGCGTCAGGTTTTTTGAACAGGTTAATGTGCTTGATGCCCATCGACGTCTCAGCAGCGTCATACATTCCGGGTGCGAGCTTAGCGCGCGGATCAGCGGCATCGGAGCCCGTCATGCCGGCAGGCAAAGGCGCGGCTGGTTCCGGAGCAAAAGGATCTGCTTCCTCCTGTGCAGCAGCTTTTGCGTCCGGGGCTTTCGAGGGTTCTGGCGACGGCGCAGGAGTTTGTGCCTGCGCGTTTAAAACAAAAAGGAAAGAGAAGAGAACAGTAGCTACGAGTAGTCGGAAAGTTATAGTGTGTAATCGAGTCATCATTTTTCCCCTAGAGGTTTTTCCTCCAGCATAGACTTCATAATCCGGATTTCGGCGCGTTGGCCACTGTCGACATCAGTGGTGAAATTGAATAGCTCAGCATCCTGGCCTGCGCCCGCCGTATCGAATAAGTCCTTCACCATCGTTAAGGCGCCGCTGTGGTGCTGAATCATTCCGGTCAAGAATAGATGGTCAAATTCTGCGCCCTTCGCTTTTTTTAGAGCCTCCATCTGTTTTGGAGTGAGCATTCCAGGCATGAGCATCGGATGGTCAGCCATTCCATGCATGGAATGTTTCGACATATCCATTCCTGGCATGTCAGGCGTCGCCATGGAAGTTGGCTCTCCCCTGGCCGTCAGCCAACGTTGCATAAACTGTATTTCGTCGGACTGCGATCTGCTGATTCGAGCTCCGAGCGATCGAAGCTCCTTGTTGCTCGTATGCGAAGCGATGAGGGCCGTCATCTCAATCGCTTGTCCATGATGCATGATCATCCCCTGCATGAACTTCACATCGGCTTCCGAAATAGGAGGTAGTTGAGCCCTTGTTGAGGGCGGCAGAGTTCGGCTTGGTTGGCCCGGCGCACCCGGTTGAACTACGACCGGCGGAGCAGTCTGCTGCGCATAGACTGGCAATGAAAAGAAGCAGGGAAGTGTCGCGGCCGCAAAAAGCACGCTTAGCGACAATTCAACTCCGTTTACCAGACGCAGCCTACGCTTGCACTCAGAATTAAACGATGTCATGTACGTTGAACAGTAGAACCTTGGGAGCCTTACTTTATCATAAAGAGGTCATTTTTCGCGGCCCCACCAGGCTATTCCCAGCCCACCGGGGACTAACCATTGAACAACTACGGCGGAGCGAACTGGTGAAAACTCAACCTTCTCATTCTCCCCAAGCTAAGCTTGGGGCTCAGACCTGCCAGAAGCAGTTAACTGTTTCAACAGTTTATCTCGAACTTACAAAATCCTACGGCTTGACGCAATTTCGCAAACCGTTAAAACAGTTGCCCAGATTAGAGTGGACGTTAACTCCAGCTGAAGCTTGGGGAGAATGAGAGAAGATATTTTGAAAGTAAAATCCGAAGCTCGCCACTAATCCGTATCTACACACAGCATGTTCATTAAATGTTCTTTCTTGTTTAAGGTGCGACAAATAGTCCTTTTAGAGAAAGAAACGAATGTAGTCACGTGAAGAGACTCATGATCTAAGTACGACTGCATATCCACGTCGTTCTGAAGGTCCCCCCATTCTTCACGCGCAGTAAGGAAAACAGAAACTTTTCGGTTCTGCGTAACGCACAAAGCTTCGCAGCGCATTGTCATAACTCTGTTCAGATGGACCAGGCAGCATTTTCTACAGAAAACCAACACCCAAATAGCCGCCAGGTTCTTTAGCGTACACAGGTTTACGAGATCGAATTAGCTCTAGAGGAGAATTGCAATGAGAAAATCGTTTCGCCTCGGCAAAGGGGCACTCATTCTAGCCATAGCGGCTATTGTTGCCGCACTGACGATGGTGCCCGCAACAAGACGATCAAACGCCTCGAGTCACAGAGAAGCGCCTCTGATCACCGCGGACCCATTGGCGGATAACACTGACACTTATGCCTTTCGCAGTACTGAGGCAGGTCGGACCGGTTTCGTCACCCTGATCGCCAACTGGATTCCTTTCGAGGAACCTTCAGGTGGTCCACATTTCTATAAATTCGACGACACAGTGCTCTACGAAATCAAGATTGATAACACCGGTGACGGCAAAGAGGACATTACTTACCAATTTCGATTTAGTACTCGATTTGTCAACCCGGATATCGTACTGGGAATGGCATCGCCTAATCAGGCACTGGGTGGAACGGGAGGCATCGAACCACTTATTACTTCGCTTGACGACCCTGATTACAACGAGCCGCAGACTTACACCGTGACCCGCATCGACAGTAGCACCGGTAAGCAGGGAAGCATCATCGCCAGCGGTCTAATAACTCCACCTAACAACATTGGCGAGCGAACGACACCTAATTATGAAACCGCGTTGGCCCAGCCAGCCGTCTATACACTGCCAAATAATGGGCGCGTCTTTGCCGGTCAGCGCGACGAAGGCTTCTATATTGATGTGGGTGGCGTCTTCGACACCTTGAAACTTAAATCTATAGCTGCGACTGGTGGTGTTGATTCCACTGCGGGTTTCAACGTCAACACCATCGCGCTGGAAGTTCCTATTCAGTCCCTCACTAAGTCTGGCGCAGTTCCGAGTGGTCCGACGGCGGGGGATGCCGTGATTGGAGTTTGGGCCACTTCCAGCCGTCAAACTACCAGGGTGATACGACCGAATGATGACCTGAATAACGGACCATTCCGCCAGGTTTCACGTTTGGGAGAGCCGCTGGTTAATGAGCTTATTATCCCGTTGAAATTGAAGGACACCTTTAATGCTTCAGAGCCGGAAAACGACGCGCAGTTTGCTTCCTACGTGGTCGATCCCCAGTTGGCCCAATTGCTCAAAGCAGTTTTCGGTATCGCCGTTCCAACAGCGCCGCGAAATGACCTGGTCCAGATATTCGCGACTGGAATTCCAGTAAACGCGATAACCGGCCCAAACTACACAACTTT
>DATIBX010000119.1:0-20146 GCA_035457105.1 Pyrinomonadaceae bacterium | reverse complement strand
AGTGACACCCATCATGCGGATCGGCATCACCTGTGTGAGAGTGTTCTCCATAAAGTACGCAGGCCGAAGGTGCAGCGCATTCAAGTCGGCAATTTCGTTTAGACGTTGCTCTAAATAATGCAAACCAGCAACCGGACCAGTCCCGTCTGGCTTGTCTGCGCCGACACTGCTAAGCGACACAACATTTGGTACACCTGTTTTTTTGATGGCTGTGGCTATGACGTCTGAAGTTTGATCCTGTTCGGCCCTGTAGTTAGAACTCGTCATGCTTGGTGGAATCATGACGAAGACAGCACTAGCGTCACTGAAGGCTCTAACCACTGCGCTTTCTTCTCGCAAATCTGCGACTGCCACCTCTGCATTCTTGTCAGCAAACCCCTGCAAACGCTCTCGACTTCTACTGACAACGCGAACCTTTTGGCCAGCCTCGAGCAATCTTGTGGCGAGTACATGGCCCGTATTTCCAGTTGCTCCCGTTATGACGTACATCTTTACTTGTAGTTCCTTTCTCGATCCTTGCTACTCATTAATCCTTCTGCACCTCGATGAAGTACAGATCCGTGGCTACGTCGAATTCATCTCTCTTGATATCTGTTTTCAGTGTTTGCCATTCAGTAGTCGGTTGAAGCAACTGCCATCGAGCTTTGACACCAACTCGAACCGGCATAGTGAAGTTCGTTTCGTCCACTTTCCAACGGTAAGCCACTGCTCCTTCTGAGAATTTAAGCTCGAGTTTTGGCAAAGCAGTATGACGCAGGTATTGATTAAATATCGGAGTCAGGTCACGCCCCGTTTTTTGATTAAAGAACGCGATCATCTCTTCAGTCATGATGTTCTGATACTTGAAACGTTGGTAGACATCGCGAATCAACGCAAACCATCGCTTGTCGTCATCAATAACACTCCGCAATGTGTTCAAGAACAAGGCGCCCTTGAAATACATGTCCTGCGGAGGAGTGGCGTTAATTCCGCGTTGCGGAATGATCGGCTTCCGGTTCTGGACCTTTGCTTTATAACCATTGGTGTATTTCAAACCATCAGCCTTGCCATACATGTATTCGACGTAAAGACACTCGAGATACGTGGTCCAGCCTTCATGAATCCACATATCTGAAGTATCTGCAGCTGAAACGCTATTCCCAAACCACTCATGACCGCTCTCATGAATGATTATGAAATCAAATCGGGGGCTGATGCCAACGCCGGTCCAGTCGCGCTCGAGATAGCCGTTTGCAAAGTGGTTGCCATAGGTGACTGCACTTTGATGTTCCATGCCAGAATAAGGCGCCTGGATCAATTTGTATCCGTCCTTTTTGAACGGGTAGTCGCCAAAATAGTGCTGAAAGGCTTCGATCATTCCGCGGGCCTGCGAAAACTGTTTTTTGGCTTTCTCAAGATCCTCGGGCAACGCATAAAAATCGAGCGTCAAGTCGCCTAGTTTGTCGCTGAAGTGTTCGTAATGACCTATGTTCAGTGAAACGTTGTAATTGTTGATCGGGTAATTGACGAGCCAGTCCCAACGCGTATAGCCATCACCGAGATCCTTCTTGCCCAGAAACCGTCCGTTGGAAACATCGACGAGGTCCTTCGGAATTTCGACACTGATGCGCATGTTCTCAACTTCGTCGCGCCACTGGTCTTTATTGGGCCACCAGATAGATGCTCCTTCACCTTCACAAGCCGTGTTTATCCAGGGACGGCCCAGAGGATCTTTGCGAAACGCGATCCCTCCAAAACGTCCTGTCTCTAAAGGATGTCCCGAATAATAAACATCGACTTCGTATGTCCGACCTGCCTTGAGCGTCTGCGGAAAGTCGATGAAGACCGCACCGTTGTCCCGTTCAAACTTCAGTGCAGAGTCGGACGCTCCGGAGCGAAGTGAGACAATCTTATCGACGCTCAAAGCCTGGTGCAGGTCCAATTGGATGCGATTGTCGTCCTTCAGCATCTTGAAGCGAACGAGTGTATGCCCCTTTAAGAACTTTTGCTCCGGGTCAACTCGCACGGTCAATTCGTAATAGAGCAAGTCGTTATTGGCACGGTATGGACCATACTCACCTCTAAGGATCTCGGCTCGAGTGGGGGTGGATGAGGACTGTTGGCCGCTCGCGACTCTTCCAAATACAAGTATGGAAATCAGGATGAGATAAAGAGACACTCTTTTCATACGTGATGCTTTACCTGCTGCGCTTTTTTTGCATGAAAGTACAGGCCATCCATACGGTACCTTTGAGCGAAGTGACCCTGATGAAGTACTCAACCTTCAGCCCGAATTCTTTCGATTGTGCCGTTTGATTGCACCATCCGGGTCGCTTCGCTCGCGGTACCGTAGTAATTGTCGACAATGGATCAACTCTTCATAAGCCAAACAGCAGCATTTCGTGCGTAGGTTTTGATATCGGAGAGTTTTTCAGGATCTTGTTCAATCTGGTGGCCTGGGGCTTCGACCAGAAAGCTGGGACACCCCATTGAGATATCCCAGTTGTAATCAACGAAGTGATGAAAACTTGATTCCGCAATCGCCCGGCCCAAATCGTTGCCGTGATCGTCAGTGGCCCTTTCAAATGCTACAACCAAATTGAATGGATGTTTCGTTGTTTGGCTGATGCCGCTGGCAATTACCCGCGCGTGACTCTCGTTCTCAGGCACACCAACCGCTCCTTCGTGAGGATGAGCTGGAAAGAATTTGATCAATTGACCGTCCTGGCGGCGCAATAATTCGTGAACTGGTTCAACTGCCGTTATCAACTGGCAGTCACCATTATTGCCCGAATGATAGTTGGGCCAGCTAATCGTGAGCGTGGCTTGATCGTCCCGAGCCCTTCTCGACTCATCTGGCTCCTGCTGCGTCGAATGAAAATAATGTGCCCGACCAATACCGCCGATTGTGCAAAGAGATGAACCAAGATCCTGATGGTCGCGCATAGACAAAATGCCGCCACCGCGCTGGCGGAACCGGGTAATTCCCTCACAATCTGATTTGGTCAACCCTGTGCCGGTATCTACTGCAAAAATCCACAGTTGATCAAAGTCGGTCCTGTCGAGTTGACTCAAGACCTCGTCGTTGCCGGCAGCATCGGTCTGACGGTTTCGCGCCGTCACCACAAATAAGTTATTGCCCTGCTCGTCTTTGAGTGAACTCAGATGCTGTCTTAGAAGAGAGAAACGGCCCACATGCCAATCGTCTTCAGCATCCGGGATCGTAGTTTGCAGCAGTATTCGCCCTGGCTTTGTCATCTTTTACCCCACCCTGGAAATTATGTATGGGTACAGATTACAAGCAAGTTGGCTTCACTGTGAAATGCGTACGCGATGTTGACTTGAGTCGGTTGGTTGATTTTTAGATCTCAATTCAATGAGTAATCAAACGTACTATGTCCTATGAGTCATCCACAGATTACGCCGAATACACAGATTCTTTTTAGAACAACTAATGCCGCTGCCTTTCGCGGGAAGAAATCTATGTAATCGGTGCAATCTGCGGATTGTATTTGCGTTTTTCACACAAGTACTTGCGGCGTGGTGATTCAAAACGTAAATCCCAAGCTTTAACCATAGCGGAGGATTAAGTTGCAAAACTGCGCGTGGGGTTGAGATCGGATAGAATCTACGAACTCTATGTCGGATAGCGAACCACAAAAACTCAAGAGTAAGCGGCTGGCAGTAGCCTTCGTTCGCAAAACTCTGCGACACCCTAAGGAACTCTTCCTGATGGTTCGCATGGCCTCCTGGATTGGCATCGTCTCGCTTGTCGCTCGACTCTGGTCTCTACCAAAAGCACTGGAGTTTGTGTCAGGAAGGAGCATCGCTGAAGAGCGAGACCGACCAGATCTCGATAAGCGCCTGGCAAATACACTTGATCAGTTGCTTTCGGCTGACGTTGTTTTTCTCAAGCCAAAATGCTGGAAGCGAGCAGCCGTGTTGCGGCGTTATCTGGCGAAAAGCGGCATACCAACGACGATTGTATTCGGAGTCCGAAGAGATCCGCAGGGCAATCTTGACGGCCATGCGTGGCTTGAGTTTAGAGGCGAGCCTATCTTAGAAAAGTCACCACCTGAATACGTTGTCACCTATCGCTATCCAGAAAACGCCGCCACCTAATACGTATGCGACTTATTATGGCAGCGCTTCTACGTTGACAAAGAATCGGAACTGACCTGCCTGCACGACGTTAGTCAAAAAGTTCACACTGATGGTTGCCCCATTGGCCAGTGGTGTCGCAAGAGTGATTGTACCTGCCGACAAATTACTATTCTGTCCTCCACCCTGCGGCTGCACCGGGACCGGAGTGTCTTCCAGCGTCAGGCCTGTAATGGTGACACTTGGACCACAGGGACTAGCTTCGGTGGAGTTCGAGGAAGACGTCACAGCCAGAATCGCAGTCGCCAGATCCGGAGCTGGTGCTGTAGTGATCTCAACTACACGAAATCGCAGCCTCGTTACAGCTGCGCCGGTGTTGTTATGAAGGGTACGACGAATCGAAAGTGTCCCCGCGTTACCCGAGCCAACTCGCACTCGGTTTGGCGCCAGGGTTGAGGCAATACAAGGTGCCACCAACGAGTCGACGATACTACTTTGAACTCTTGGACTATCAAGATTCTCTGGACCAGCAGCTCCCTGCATCGGAGTAGGGCTCAACTCATTTACCGGGTTTACATAAATAAAGTCTGCTTCATTGACTCCAGTATCATGTGGCTCGCCAAACCTGCCGATAAAGCGAACATGACTTGCCTGGCCGGTTGGATTCGTCGTGCTGATAGGTGGTAGTCCGGCTCCTTCGCGAAATAGACCGGCTGCAATGCCTGAGAAACCAACCGAATCCATTCTTGTGCCAACTGCAAAGTTTGCCGGGTTGGACGTCTTAAAGATCGCAAAGCCACCGTTATCGGGATTGTCGATGGCATAACCCGTGTCGCCTCCGGAATCTCTGAACGCTGTATTTGGTGCGCCAGTCAAACTGTAGACCGCTGACGCGGTGATAGGAGTAACCTGGTTACCGGTGATCAGGAAATGCCCCTTAGCTGGAATCACAGTTCCCACTGGGATTGTAGTAACGGCTGTAATGGCGGTTCCGTCACTGCTATAAGCCAGAGCCCAACCGTCTGATCCATCGGAGGTGGTGACGACGAGCGGACTTGTACCCGGGTTATATAGCTCAACAAATTCGTCACGTGGTCCTTGTGGTCCACGAACACGAAACTCGTTGATTATCAAGTGCCCAGTAGTCGACGGAGCCGGTGTGTTGGGAGACACTCGCGCCCACCAGGTTGACCAAGTCCCAACGATACTGGCTCCCAACTGCCGATTGACGTCGGCATATTCCTGCGTGGTCCAAAAGTCAGTGTCGTTTAAAGGATCAACCTGGGCGTGACTCATATCTCCCCACCGAATAGTAAATGGCGAGCCGCCACCAATATTGTAATTAGACTGGCCCGGCCTAAAGACGATGGAGTCTCTCATCGTATTGATAGGGTCGGTGCCGGCTCTGAATGAGTAGGCGGCGCTGGCGTAAGTACGTTCTGAGAATCGGGAGTACCCAATCAAAACATCATCGTTCTGGTTCACAGTTATATGTGGAAAAGCAAAGAACTGACCTTGTGGTGTACATCCCGAACGAGCGGCTCCCGCGTTGTTATTACAATTATCAGCAGTTGGATCCTGAATGCGACCTCGTTGCAACGGCAAAGTTCCGGAGGCACTGTTGACAATAGTCGGATCGATCTCCCACCACTGGATGCCCGCATGATTATGAGGGTTCGCAGGCGAAGTAGCTGTTCCAGCTGCGAGAGGTGTCGTGGACAACATGACAGTATGCGTGGCCCACAATGATCCGTTACGGTAAACGGCGTTTTGTATTCGGGAGTCGTTTGCAGCCGGCCGGGTGGTTGATGTGAGATACGCCGCCTGTTGTCGTTGCAGTAAATAACCACCAGAACCGGACGGGGTAATACCGGCGTTAAACCGCCATGAATTCGTCGACTGAGGAAATTGAGTACCAACGGTGAGTACTGGCGCAGCGGCAGTGCCGGTGATCTTACTGAGCCTCAATTGAGCTGCAACGTTGTCCCAATCTTCGACAAGATATTCAGTATCTGTGGTGTTGTCTTCCGTTATCGCCGGCGCCATGGTAAAGCCGCAGGCCAATTCTAACTGAGGTGTGCCAGAAGTTTGACAGGTGCCGACGAAGCTACCCTCGAACAGGCTGGCCGTAAGTGATGCTGGACCAGTGTAAGCATTCTGTTTGTTGATAACATAAAGTTGGGGACCAAAATATGAGGAGCCCGCCGTTCCAAAATTAAACGTGTTCTCCATAATGACGATCCAGTTTTTGTTATGACCAATCGAAGGATAGTCAATCCAATGTCCTCCGGCAGCCGTAGCCGCGGGATCTCCATCAATCGCGTAACGAAACCAGACTCCATTCGGATCAGCAGTTTGAGTGACGGCAATCAGTACCGCTGACGAGAGCGATTCTGGGTTAGCCGAAGCAACGAAGATAAATCGATTATTAAAACGATCAAACATCACCTTGGGATCGAATGCTACTGCCGATGCTCCACCTTCCAAACTAACGCCCGACCAGAAGCTACTCAAAGTTACAGTTGAGAGCACCACACCGTTTCTATCCAAAATGCGCAAGCGATCATTGGTGGCGGTAATAATGTGAGTTGTTCCGACCGCACCTCCAGTGTCAGGAGGAATAGTACTTCCGAGAAGTTCCTGCCCTTTAAAAGTTTGCCCTGGCGGCGGTGAAATACCAGTTGGCGAAGCGAGAGGTGCCAGGACTGAAGCCACCGAAGGTTGCTCTTTCGAACCACTCAGTTCTGCCGGAAGCGAGACAGCTCTTCGACCCGGCGGCACGTCACCCTTTGGTGCATGTATGGCTCGACTTTCGGCGGGCGCTAATTGTGACGACTCAAGAGCTTGCTGTCGAGCAACTTGCCTCAGGTTAATAGATCGAAAAACCATCATCGGTCGTTCGATTGGCGCAAATGTCTTAGTCTCGCCCTGCTGTTGAATTGAAGGCCCAATCGATATGGTCTCCGATTTTTTCTGCGCGTGCCCTCGTTGAGCGATTACGAGAGCAGGCACTAGCAATAGGACTGTTGCGGCAGTCCTGATGAGGTTCGACTTGGTTTTTGATCCGCTGCCGGCGAATGAGAGCGTCGTATTGTTTTTCATCGGGACTCCAAAAAGATCAGTTGCCGGAATCGACTAAATTGATGTGAACGTTTCGGCAATCGAGTAAGAAATCTTACGAGAGAACTTTGTACTCGAATAAGTTCGGCGCAGCTTGAAGGACCCTAGAGATGTGCCTTAATTAACTCAGTAGAAAATCGATCTAACACGGACAGGGCTGGGGAATAGTAACGCCGCTTCATACCCTCTGCAAGAACTGCAACATCGAGTCGGGTCCACTATTGGATCAAGCACTCAAATCCTGGAGACACTCAAATATTAGCGACAGGCGTTGACCAACACAGTAACGGTGTCATCTGAGGAGTTTGTTACGACGATATCCGAGTTGTGATCACCATTCAGGTCACCAACAGCCGTTCGTCGCACGTAACCTGAGAGGGGGATCTTGAACATCAAGCTCGCGCGGTTTCTAAAATTTAGCAAGCCCGTCAAAGTGCCAGACCCTGGATCGGTAACAAGCGAATCAGCAATTCCGTCATTGTTTAAGTCAGCCAGCGTTAGACCATAAGGTCTGGTTCCGACTTCATAGGTTCTGCTGGCAGCTGAGAAGCCGAGATGACCATCACCCAACAAAACAGAAACTGCGCCTGAGCCATAATCGGTTGTGAGCAGATCGATTCGACCATCAGCATTAAAGTCACCGGCCAAAATTTCAGTCGGATTGACACTTACTAAAAAATTGACAGCCTGACTAAACTTGCCTCTGCCATTGCCGCGAAAAACAGAGACGTCGCTCGAATGATGGTTAACGGCTGCCAGGTCGAGCGCTCCATCCTTATCTAGATCGGCTGCCAAAACAGCAAATGGCCGATTCCCTGCACTCAGCGTTGTTCTGGGTTTGAAACCCACTGTCTTATCAGCGAGATAAACTGAAATAGTGTTCTTAACATCATTTGCAGTTATCAGGTCATCGAACCCGTCGCCATTCAGATCGGCTGCACCAACCCATCTGGTTGTTATCTCAGCTGAAATCGCAACAGCTTTTAGAAATGCACCGTGGCCATCGTTATATAGAACATTAACGGTGCCTTGTTTTGGGTTCGCGGTCGCCAGATCGCTTCTGCCGTCTCCGTTAAAATCGCCCGCGACGATTGACACACCTTCACCTTCAAGCGGCTGGCCCGCCCTAAGCGAAAGATTTCCTGTGCCGTCGCCAATGAGAACAGTTACTGATTTACCGTTCACTGTCGCGCAATCGAGTTTGTCATCCCCATCGAAGTCGCCAAACGAAATGCTATTGGCGTTATTCACGTCGTAGACTGTCGGAGCACCAAAATTACCTATTCCATCTCCAAGCAACACCTGCAAACCGTTGTTGGTTGCTACAACCAAATCGAGATTACTGTCCTTATTCAAGTCTGCGCTTGCGATAAAGGCTGTCCGTGTTTCAGAGGCCTTTAACCCTAAAAGCTTTTTAGTTGTCAGTTCTCCGTGAAGATCAAACAGCAAAATCGAGACGCGATCGCCTATCCCATCAACAATAGCCACGTCGGTGAGGCCGTCCCGGTTAAAATCCCCGGCAGCGCCAGCAAACGGTGCGAGAGGTGTCTCGTACTTTCGCGCAGCATTTAAGAACGTGTGTCTTGAGTTGATGACATACGAAAGAGAGTTTGTCAGCGCGTTCAGGACGGCAATATCCGCTACGCCATCGCCATTGACATCTCCGGATGCAAACGCGATTGGTCTTTTTCCTACTGAGTAGCGGCGAGAAATGCTTGAGAAGTTGCCTGTGCCATCGCCACCCAGGACCAGCAGATCTCCCGACTGAACTTCCGCGATTAGCAGGTCTAGCTTGCCGTCGAAGTTTACGTCCTCGGCCATGATGCCGTAGGGCTCTAGTCCAACTTGAATGTTTGTCGCGTCGCCGACAGTCCCGTCACCATGGCCCATTAAGACAGACACGCCATTGTCATGCTCATTGACAGTTGCGACATCAACTCTTCCGTCCTTGTTCAGGTCAGCCAGGACAAGATCGATCGGCCCTTTGCCGACGGGCTTTGAGATAAGTGTGTTGAAGCTCCCATCACGCCGCCCAGCCAAAACCCTAATCGTGTTCGACCCATGACAAGCCACCACAAGGTCCGGACGACCATCCGAATTGAGATTCCCTGCCTGCAGCGCCCGAGGATCGAGACAAACCGAATAATTTTTGCCTGCAAAGAAGCCGCCATTCGGATTCGCGAGGAAAATCGAAAGATCGTTTGTACCGCTATTCGCTACAACAATATCTTTCCTTTTATCTTCATTGAAATCGGCGAGCACCACTCCGACCGGTTCTTTCCCAGTGCTTAATCTTTCGCTAATGCTGAAGTTTGGCGTGCAATTGAGTCGAGACGATAGCTTCTTCCCTTCACTGGCAAGAAATAGATTCGAAAATGAAACTACAGTTATGAAACTCGCGGAGAGGAACGCTGTTCTCATTAATCTAGCTGGTTTCATCTGTTGAAACGTTAACTCAAAGATGTCGGTTCCAATTCGAGGCTTACCTGATGAGCCGGCGAATTAACTGACTTTCCAAGGCGGACACGTAATCTATCCCAGTCAACGAAGACAAGATACATTGCAAGTTGGAACGGGAAAAATATGTTCATCAAGAAAAGCGTTGATAGATGGAAGACAATCCCAAACCCCAGTAGCCAGGGTCTCCAGCGCTTGAATATCACAAGCGGAAACAGCAACTCCCAAAGCAATACAACGAGGACAACAAGGGGCAGATACTGTCGCACTTGAGGTAACCAGAAGGCGAGCTTGAAGTGCGTGTCGTGTAAGTTATCGAGGGAGTGAAAAATTGCCAGTGTTGGGAGGTTATCCGGGCTGAGATATTTTAGACCAGCGACACGAATCTTTATTAACGCTGAGCTGAAGTAGGTCCAGCTCATCAATACCCACATCAGGAGGACTGGATAAGAATAAGCGAACGTTGGCCGTTCCCTTCGCTCGCTGGCCAGCAGGCTATCAATTGAAAAGCCATCACCACACGGAGTGAAAGCGAGCAGTCCAAGGTAATAGATAGCCAGCATCTCGTCGTGATTGAAATGGCCAAAACTCCTCAACACGCCTTGATAAAACACGACGAGTAACAACGCAAGTTTGGTAGCGAATGAAGTGAGAAAGCCAACTGTTGCAAACAGCAGGACTATCACCAGCATCCATTTAAAAATCTCCATCGGGTATGGCTTGAGGAGATAATCATAAACACTCCACGGCAACAATTTCATCGCTCCGGTTGGTCGAAAAATCGTCACCGGTAAATGACCCAGCGCCGAAAAGGAGGTGAAAAGGACGGAAATTAGAAAGGTGGCTTCGACCAGCGCACGTATGACACCGAGGGAAAAGGCAGTTGCCGGTACCAACCGATTTACAATTCCTTGCGCCACGATTCTACGTAGGTTTCGTACCCCGAATATGTACCGCTGCTCCAGCGATACATATCAAGTCGAACGGCTCGTAAGCGAGTAGGAGCGTCTGGTTCTAGTCGCTCGTTGTATAGAGCACCCCAGGCTTGCAACAGGTCCGGCAATCGCGCCGCTACGGGAAGATTTGGCAGGCCACCCACACTGCGCAACAACGCTTCGTTTTGGGGCTCAAGCTTCGATAACTTAAAGCTCTGGTTGTCGACCGTGGCATTGACCATCGTCCAGGTACGACCGCTCATTCCGTTAGTAAGTTTTATGGGTGGAAGGTCAACTACTTCGCCCGAGAGAGTCTCACCACGCAAGATAAAATAGGTACGACCGCGTTCGAGATTGCCGCCCGCCATCATTACATCCCAGGCTGCGATCGGATAGAGATTTCGAATGTATCTGAATGACCAAAGCAAGGGCAGGAAGATTAAGGCAGTAAGTACGGCATACCTGATGGTCCAGAATCGTTCGCCTTGAAAATCCATTTTAGAACGACATTCAGTGGGCTACTCTCGCGAGAGTAAATCATAGCTGCGAAGATCATTGACGACTCGAGCAACACTTCTGGCAGCTTGTTCGCTTGTGACTTCGTAATTCGAGGTGACATCGGCAATGATCTCGGCCACTTCCTTCTGCTGTTCCAAACCTTTCCAAATCAGCATGGCCGTTTCATTCAGCTGGTAATACTTCTTCGTGTTCAAATCAACCAGGACGCCTTCACCCCCATCAAAATCTGTCGCCACTACGTGCGACCCTGTAATTAGATCATTGCCGCTCATTTTCAAAGCCTCTCCCTTTTAACTTGTCAACGCGACTCTTCGAGTTGAAGTCTCACATTTTCGAGTTCGACATATTGCGGATAGGACCACTTCGCGGCCATTTCGCAAACGCGATCGTTCGCCTGGGTTCGTTTTATTAACGCGTCGCTCTCGAAGATTCTTGCGGTACTATCTTTCGAATAGAATTGCGCGGCAACAGCAATCTCATCCACTTCTGCGGCGGTTGGTGCTATACCAAAAAACCTGAGAACGTTTAGCAGCGTCGTAATCGAAAGTTGCTCATAGTTAAGCAACATACCACCACGACCCGCAAGTCGCTTGGCAGTCCCGTAAAAGCTGCCGATAGCCCGCGCGCAGAGTTCAGCAGCGTCCATTTCACTGATGGTTGATACCGGCTCATCAATAACGAAAGAGAGGATTCGGCGATCCTGATCCAGTAACCAGGCCGGCATAGTCTTGAGATTTGAGACGATCGTTTCGACGGGATCCCGATAAACAAAGACCCAGGGAACATCCGGCCAGATCCGCGTTATTTGTTCCAGTTGTGAGGTACTACAACACGAGAACTTTACGATCAGATGCCGTTCAGTGCCCGTCATCGCTTGACCAAAAGCGCTCATGACCGCTTTCAACAGCGCACTATAAATTGCCCGCTTCACATCGCGCGGTTCGTTGTCGGTGATAAATCTTGCAACCAGTTGGTCGATCGCGTTTGCCTCAGAGATCACAATCGATCCGCCGATCGAACGACCCGCATTTGCTAACAGCGTTGAACCACATCGTGATGAATGAAAGATGAAGCCGGCGGGTCTAGTGCCAGGGACAAAAGACTTTCCCAACTGCGGTAGAAGATGAAATTCTGTAAACCTCGCTTCTCTTTCCGAATGTTCGATCCGAAATCTGTCAACAGTCTCCTGAAAGAAAGGTTCCGACAGGCGCACATCATGCATATCCAGCCACCACAAACCAGGCCTTGCGGCTACCACCCCTGTATCTATTGGCAGGCAGCCTTTGAAGGTTTCAAGCTGTGTAGATGCAATCGACAATTCGACACCGAGGGTTGGTCCACAATCCTTCGTCTTTATCATCAATAAAGGCTACGCCAGGCGACCTAGCATTTCAGAGGCAACATGCGGACTCAACAGGTCGGTCCCGGCTTTAAGCTCGAAAGCTGTGCTTTGCCGACCCAGCTGCGAAAGTACTGAAAGATAGTTTTTCGCAACCGCGCGATCGTAAGTGGCCCAGGGACAGGCTCTAAACAATCTGCTGACACTTTCGAGAGGACTCAATTCAGTTAAGCTCGAAGTGTTGGCGACACTAACCTCAACAAACAACAACCGGCCTGGTTTTGAGAACGTTAATTCTCGAACGGGATAGATAGTTGAGGGTTCGAAACATGTTTTTCGATTAGCTTCACGTTCCGGCTCAATGGAGTTTCCCAAGCTAGCCGGTACACCTGCAACGCTCAAGCTTGAGTCGACTGCAAAAAAGCGACGGAAGCCGCGAGCCTGAATTTCGCCGTCCACTTCTTCCAACAGCAAGTGGTCGTCAGAAAGATAGTTCCAGCCGGCCTTGATGAGATTAAACGATAGAGTCGATTTACCGCTACCTGATGGGCCAACTATCAATGTTGTGCGATCGCTGTCAGGTTCAACCACACCGGCTGCATGAATCTCAAACAGGTTACAACGACGCAGGACCGCGCACACTACGAACGAGATTGAATGAGCGATTTCAATGTCTACTGAATGGTCCAGGGCAGCAATCCAGACGGTAGCCGACCTGGTTGCGGCTGGTTCAACCAGGATTACAGAGTTGGAAAATACAACGTAGAACGAGTCGCCGTTCGTATAACAGCGACCATTTCCGGCGGTTTCAAAACTGGGCCAGTCAGACGGAATAACCGACATGGGGCACGATTCGAATAAGATTCGAATTCTAGCATCTGGCTCGGTCCCATTGGCGACTTTAAGATCGAGGGACCAACGCGTGAACAGCTGCGAAACAGTTTGGCTGAGACGAGGGTCGGAGACTGTGACAAAAAGTAGTCGGCCGGCGACCGCGTAATAATACTCGGACGCCGGCCCGCCAAGGACTTTCATATGTCGAAGGGATTTGCTAGTTAGTTGCCCCGCTAGACCCGAGCTGGAAAAAAGCAGTGGCTTCGAGCACATCTACCGGCGCAGAGATTTCTGGCTCAACGAACAGCTTTTTCTTACCTGATTCGTTGTTTGAAGGTTCAAGTAATTTCTCTGATTGATCTGAGATCGATGGGTTGTTCTTGTCCAAGGTTTAGCCGCCTCCTGATTGGCTGCCTATCTTATGTTCTCAAGGAATTCGTGGCAACCACAAATTAGTACGTCGAATTAATAAAATGGAGTAGCTGCAGGCCACTCCAAACTAAACTACTCATTGAATTGAAGTTGACTGATTTGGCAACATCACACGCAGAGCGCGTCGATCACCCCGTGTTAGATCAGCGCGAATAAATACTCGGATATTTGGTGATAAACGCCTCAAAGCATCCTCGATTTGCGCCTTCGAAATTTCCGTATCGACAATCTCGTCTGACTGATTCTGGATGTCGACTGGGATACCCAGCTCTTCTCCAATCTTCAAGAGGACCAAAACGAGAGGTTGTTTCTTTGCCCTGACGCTTAAGACCCCGTCGCGAAATTGAACCCTAAGCGGTTTTTCCTCAAGCTTTTTCTTCTCGTCATCGGTCGATGGTTCAACGCCCTCTTCAGTGTCGCCCTCAATCAGAATTGATTGCGTCATACCGGGAACTACCGCCGTCACTGGAGGTTCACCCTGATCGGCATCGAAAAGAAATACTCCCAGAGGCTTTGGGGGGTTGGCAGATCCCGTTTCCACCTCGTAGTCGACATATACATGTGGTGCCAAAAGTTGCAGGGCAGCTTCTAGAGTTAACTCACTAAATTCAAGGGAAACTGACTGATTCTTTAAGGTTGGGCCAAGAAACACTGGCACCTTGAGTCGCTTCGACAAGTCGCTGGCAATTACCGACAAACTAGACTTGTCAGCTTTCAGGCTTAAATTAAGAATCGGCTCCGTCTTAACAGAGAGTACGTAACCGGACTTCCCGCTCGCAGCGGGACTTGGTTTGCTCTTTTCCTGGGCAGCAAGGCCTGAGCAGAGGAGAAGAATTAAAAAAAATGAACGAATCGTACTGCTTGCATTTAGATTTGATAACAAGGGCTTTGGTCCAGAACTAGGAATGATTTGCCGCTGACCTTAAACTCAGCTAGGTTTTGGTCCAAGAATGGCCGAGGCAAACCGTTGCGGTCCGCCCGGCAAAACCGATGAGCCGCCAGAAGTACTTGCGAACTCGGGTCGAAACTGCGCTGAAAACTAGCACGAGGCGAATTGGAAGGTCAAACTAAGTTATTAGGGGGTCATGATTTAAACAGTAAACGCCAGGGTCGCTCGACGTAATAGATGAATCTCATTGACGATGGTAAGTCGCGCTTCAAGTCGCCGTCTGTCGGCCGCAGCATGTAAAACATATATTGAGCGCGTGCTTTAAAACTCTTTCGCACTGCGATGTTGTAGCGAAACGTATCGAACGTACTTACTTGTAAGTGATCCACATCAGCGTCAAACAGTCGAGCGATAATTTTGTCTGCCAAAGCCTTTAGCGCTCGATCCAGCTCACATCTTTCTCGTACAACCACAGGTAGACTTGCGTCTAAAAGGTTTTCCGCCAGCAGCAGGCCCAGCAAAAACATTCTTTCGCTGCCGTTGTTGGTTGAGCGTTCCAGCAAGACCTCCCAATCGATTTCGTGCCGCAAAATCAACTCAGAGATGTCGCATATCCAAGCCAATCGCTGCCACAGATGACGTGAACCGTGAATACACAGCGAAAACAGCAGATCGTCCGCTGACAACGACTTCATCGACGTTCCGTTCACGTCAAGATCAATCAGATTGGACCAAAGGTCTTCGGCCTGAACAGAAGACGCAAATAAATGCGAGGCCACTTCCCAATGCAACTCAACAATCATTCGGCCCTGGTCGCGATGAAATTGCAAATTGTGCTGAGTTTGCAACAACACTTGTTGCTGACTGAGGTTTAGGGATTTAGCCGACTCGTAGCCGTCTGCAAGCAAAATCTCACGGGCTGCCAAAACATCCTGTTTTTGGACCATGATGTCGAGATCGACATAACGTCTCAGATTTAGGTTGTCATAAGCAAACAAAGCAAGCGCCGGGCCCTTAAACGGAATAGCAGTAATGGCCGACGCCTCAAGCAATCTGAGCAGACGACAAAGCTCGGCCGTAAAAACCTGGTTTCGAGCGAAGTTAGCCTGTGAAAGAGTTCGGAGCTTTTTTAAAACAGGTATAGGAACAATATCTGCAGCGTTTTCTGATAACTGCTTTTGGACCAGCTGTTCAACTGCATGTCCGCGTGAGATATTGAAGAAATGGTCCCAATCGAGGTCCACTGCGGCGAGTTCCCTGAGCCGCGCTACTTCTTGATCGTCGAGGCGAGTACGCGAGGCACAAAGCAACAACGCAACTTCAGCTTGTCTTATATTTTGCGTCGCGGGTTCAGGCACTGCCATTGTTAATTTCACCGGGCAGAAGTAAGTAGAAGGAAATTTCGGTACTGGTTCATGTTGAAATGCTGTCTCTCATTCACACCGGCCTTCAGAGACGGTGTGAAAACTCATTTTCTCATTCTCCCCAAGCTTGAGCTTGCGGTTACGAGACACCTGTCAGAAGCAGGCAACCGTTTCAATGGTTTATCTTAACCTCACAAGATCCCAAGCATTCAGGCAATTTCGGCTTGAGCAGGCTAGCTCCCTAAGCTGAAGCTTGAGGAGAATGAGAAGTTTAGTCTTCACACAGTCTCTTCAGCCCGGTTTGAATAAGATCAAAATTTCATGTTGAAACCAGCACCAAAAACTGCGACTTAATCGTTTACTTTTAAGACGGCGAGAAATGCTTCCTGTGGAATCTCAACCCGACCAACCTTCTTCATCCGTTTCTTGCCTTCTTTCTGCTTCTCGAGCAGCTTCCGCTTGCGAGTAATATCGCCTCCGTAACATTTGGCGATCACGTTTTTGCCAAGCGCTTTGACTGTTTCACGGGCGATTACCTTATTTCCAATCGCGGCCTGGATGGGCACCTCAAAAAGCTGGCGGGGAATGAGCTGCTTCATCTTCTCTGCAAGAGCGCGACCCTTTGCTTGCGCGGTGTCGCGATGCAGGATCAGCGACAAGGCATCGACTGGTTCATTCGCAACCAAAACATCGAGCTTCACGAGGTCGCTCTCCCAGTAGCCGGAAAGATTGTAATCGAGCGACGCGTAGCCACGCGACACTGACTTCAGGCGATCGTAGAAATCGAGCACGATCTCATTCAACGGTAACTCGTAGGTCAACATCACTCGATTGGCAGCGATGTATTCAAAACCTTTTTGCACGCCGCGCTTTTCTTCGAGCAGAGGAAGAATGCCGCCAAGATATTCATCGGGAGTCAGAATTACCGCACGAATGACAGGTTCCTCGATTTTTGCCAGTCGACCCGGGTCAGGCATCTTGGCTGGGGAATCTATTTCTTCAACTGACCCGTCCGTAGTTGTGACGATATAGCGGACGCTTGGAGCAGTAGTGATCAAATCCAGATTGAATTCGCGCTCGAGTCTTTCCTGAACAATTTCCATGTGGAGCAGTCCCAGAAAGCCACACCGAAAGCCGAAGCCAAGAGCAGTCGAAGATTCCGGCTCGTAAAAAAAGGACGCGTCATTTAGTCGGAGCTTGTCGAGCGCATCTCGTAGTTCCTCGTATTGATTGGTATCCACCGGATAGAGTCCGGCAAAGACCATCGGTTTGATTTCCTGAAATCCCGGAAACGGCTCTTTGGTCGGACGCGCTGCTTCTGTAATCGTGTCGCCAATCTGTACGTCGGCTACGGCTTTTATCGAAGCCGTAAAAAAACCAACTTCACCGGTGCTCAACTGATCGATGGGGGTCGGTCGTGGCCTATTTACGCCAACTGTCTCCACTTGATAATCGCGACCAGTATTAAAGAACCTGATCTTCATACCGGGACGAATGGTGCCGTCAATCACTCTGAAGAGCACGGTTACACCGCGATACGAGTCGTACCATGAATCAAAGATCAGGGCCTTGAGTGGTCCAGTTGGATCACCGACTGGCGGCGGGATGTCTCGGACGATAGCCTCCAGAACCTCGGCAACGCCGACGCCTGTTTTGGCACTCGTGAGAATCGCGTTGTGCGTTTCCAGCCCGATGAAATGTTCGATCTGTTCGATGGCCTTTTCGGGTTCCGCACCCGGCAAGTCAATCTTATTAACGACAGGGATCAGTGCGAGATTGTTTTCGATAGCCAGATAAGTATTGGCGAGCGTTTGCGCCTCAACGCCCTGCGAAGCGTCGACAATCAGTAGCGCGCCCTCGCATGCCGAAAGCGAACGAGAAACCTCGTACGAGAAATCGACATGGCCCGGCGTGTCAATCAGGTTTAGCACGTACGACACGCCGTCAGCAGCCTTGTAGTCCAGTCTCACCGCATGAGCCTTGATGGTTATGCCTCGCTCACGTTCGAGATCCATGTCATCGAGGACCTGGTTCTCCATCTCGCGTTCGGAGAGGGCTCCCGTCCGTTCGAGGAGACGGTCGGCGAGCGTCGACTTACCGTGATCGATATGTGCAATGATGGAAAAATTTCGAATGCGAGCTGAATCCATTTATTCTCAAATTCTGTTGTCGTCAGATTTAATCGTCGAGGTGTTCGTTGATATAGGCAATTGCCTTTTCTTTAGTATCGATAGACTGAATAAAATCAGTGTTGTTGACCGCCCACGTAAAGTGCTCTTTGATAAACGAGTCGAACTCAGGAGTCTGGGAATAGTCTTCGTTCATCAAGCCTATCTTTATTGAGACACGGCGTACTAACTCCGCATCTCCGGTCAGTCCAACTACCTGGTAAAGTCTGTGCTTTTCATCATCAGTGAGGCCAGATGAGGTTGAAGTGCTATTGTCGTTACTATCGGAATTACCGTTGGCGTTACTATCCGAACTGCTGTTGGAATTCGATCTAACGTTGAAATTATAGTTACTGTTGTAGTTTCCGGTCCTGTACCGGTTCTCCCGTTGCAGAAACGCAAATATGACAACGCCAACTATCACAACAACTATTAGCCCCAGGCAGCCAGCACCACCGCAACCAAGCGCAATCTTTTGATTTCGAGTCATTCGTTACACCTGTTCCAACGGATTAAAAAGAGCTTAATTTCGAGTCCTCATCCATCTCACGCATCGTTCAAGCTCTGCGCGCATAATTGCGGAATTCGAGTAATGAAAGTTTCCGTGACCGGGTAGTACCCACTCAAAACTGTATGACAACAATTTCTCCATCGACCGAATCTGTTCGGTCCACGAGTACCAGGCAACACTCCTGAAAGCCGTGAGAGTCTCTCTCGTCGGAGACCAGGCCAAGTGATCCCCGGTGAACAGAAATCTCTCTTTATACAGAAATACCATATGGCCACGCGTATGACCGGGCGTTGGAATCGCCAGAATGTCCCGATCGACAGAAACTGGTTCCTCTCCGTCGATGATATTTTCGATGCCTAACCTTTGGGCTCCGTCGGCAGCATGCATGGTTCGGTCGCACCCAAAATGGTTACGAAAACGTTCATGATCAGCAATATCGTCTTTGTGTGTTAACAACATCCGGTTGACGCCACGCATCGCATCAATTCGCTTTACGAGCTGAGTTGCAAAGCGCGGAGAGTCGATGAGCACATTACCACCCTCGGACTCACTTCGCGTAATCAGGTAACTCCAGCCGCCAAAGCTCGACTCAGAGGTGAAACCACAAAAGTAGACTTCGTCGTCCATTAAGAGTGGAAACGCATCAATCCCAATGTGGACGTCGTGTTTTCCCGTTGAACCTATCGAGCCGGTCGGACAAGCCACCAATGCCATCATCGCCAGCTTAGTTTCGTCATCGGTTTCCGGTTGATGATGGACGCTGCACTGATCGCCGTGATCGCGGTAAATCCCGGGCGCCAACTGGCTACAGGTATCGCAGTCGATGCAGCTGGAATCGACAAAAAACTCTCCGGGCACATTCTCGGGCAGGCGATGTTGGAGGTTGGCCATGGGTTTGGGTCTTTGGTCTTTGGTCTTTGGTCTTTGGAGTCTAAAGGACTAGTTCACAACATCCAAAGACCAAAGATCAAAGGTCGAAGACTGAAGGCCTTAACCCAAAGTCCAAAGGCCTCAACTCTTCCTCTCAATCTCGTACTCATTTATCAACCGGTGCAGATACGAGCGGCTAATACCCAAACGTTTGGCGGCAGCAACCTTATTATTGTTTTCAAGATGAAGTGCGTTTACCACCAGTCTCCGTCTTAAACCGTGAATCGCCCCTTCTAGTGTCGATTCGTCAGTCTTACTGACCCCCGGCAAGGCTTTCAACATTTTCTCGGGCACAAATTCGAGTCCCAATGCTCCACCATTGCTCAACACTACTAAGCGCTCGATCAAATTCTCGAGTTCTCGAACGTTGCCGGGCCATTCATATTCCTGGAGCACCTCGATCAACGCAGGATCCAATTCCGGAGATGGTTGATGATGTTTTTGGGCAGACTTGGAGGCGAAATGAGCGGCCAAAATTGGAATGTCCTCTTGTCGTTGCCGTAACGGCGGAAGAACTAACGGAATGACGTTAAGGCGGTAAAAAAGATCGCGGCGGAAACGTCCTTCT
>DATIBX010000118.1:0-18712 GCA_035457105.1 Pyrinomonadaceae bacterium | reverse complement strand
CGACCTCAACACTGCCTGTCACGATTGTGGACCGCCCCAAACACAGCCGCTTAAGTGGTTCGAAAATCTGGATGATTACTGCGGGTGTTCTGGCTGCCGCCCTGATTGGATTAGCATTATTTTCATTACTTCGAAGTGCGAGCATAGTCACTTCGCCTGTCGTTCGTTTCGATGTTGCTCCTTCAAATAAAACCGGATTGAGCATGATCCGTTATCCGGCAGTGACGCTCTCCCCGGACGGATCCACGCTGGCGTTCCTGGCCAATAGCGACGGCGTTACCAGGCTTTACGTGCGCCGGAGAGATGACACTGAGGTGAGAATGATTCCGGGAACGGAACGAGCTCTCGACGCGACCTTTTCAGCAGATGGGCAGTGGATCGCGTTCGTCGCAGACTTTACATTGAAGAAAGTTCCGCTGAACGGTCCCGTTGTTTCTCTTACGAAGGTCGCCGATTCGCGAGGCGTGGCGTGGATGGCTGATGACTCTCTGGTCTACACACCGGACGCCACGGGGGGTGTGTTTCAGATTTCCAGTAATGGTGGTGAGCCACGTGCTGTAACAAAGGTCGATGAGTCCAAGAGAGAACGGTCACATCGTTGGCCACAGGCATTACCGGGTGGCAAAGCAGTACTCTTTACGGTTGGAACAATCGATAAACCAGATGACTACGATGCTTCAAACATCGAAGCGGTAATCCTGGCTACTGGTGAACGAAAGGTTATTCTCCAGGGTGCAAGCGTGGCTCGTTATGTCCCTACTGGTCACTTAGTATTTGCTCGCGATGGCGTCATTTATGGAGTCGGCTTCGATGTCAACGGATTAACGGTTAGCGGGAAACCCGTACCGCTTCTGGTTGGCGTGGCTGGTGACAAGACTACGGGAGCAGTTCATTTTGCGGTCTCGAATGATGGGACGCTTGCTTACCTGCCAGGCAGCAGTACTTCCGGTATGCGCAATCTAACCTGGGTAGACAAAAAGGGTAACCAGACTCCTATCAATATCCCTCCAGCGCAATTCAATGATGTTCGGATCTCACCCGATGGGTCGCGGATCGCTGTCCTGCAGGGATCCAGCATGAGTGGCGACGTTTGGGTTTATGATGTTGCGCGGGCAACTCTCACGCGCCTGACCTTTACTGCTACAAATTCGACGCCCGTTTGGTCGGCAGACGGCAAATACATCTATTACGCTTCGACGGACTCGAGTGGCTCAACGATCTTGCGTAAACCTGCTGACGGCAGTCGTGATTCGGAAAAGATAGTCAGCTTAAATCACCAGGCTTTCCTCAAAGGGATTTTGCCTGACGGTCAAACAGCATTGCTCGATACCTCGAGGCAGACCGCCGATGCTAATGTTGCTACGGTGTTACTGAAGCCCGACGCAAAATCAATCGCCCTGGTCAACACTCCCTTTAACGAATATGCCGCCGCTGCGTCGCCTGATGGACGTTGGTTAGCATACCAGTCGAACGAGAGTGGCAAACCGGAGATCTACGTTCGCGAACTCGCAGGCTCCGGAGCTCGTTGGCCCATTTCAACTGGTGGCGGTGAGGAGCCTCGCTGGTCTGCTAATGGAAAAGCCTTGTACTACCGCGTTGATGGTCAGTTAATGGCTGTCTTAATTGATACGCGGTCGTCGTTTCAAGTGAGCAGCACCCCGGTTCGCTTGTTCAATGAAGTGTATGATCTTCGTAGTAACTCAGGTCAGACTTACGACGTTGATACGCGAGGCGACCGATTTCTAATGATCAAGCCACCGAAAGAAGACAACTCTGCTCAAATCCGGATCGTGGTGAACTGGTTTGAAGAACTACGCAAGCTCGTTCCGACAAAATAGCGAGACCATCCGCAGATTGCGTAGATTCCACAAGTGCGCTGCTCAAATTAATGAGCAGATATGTTGTGGGCTCAGTGTCAGATCTCCTCTGTGGGACCTTTGGTATTCTCTGAGTCTCTGTGGTTTATTGGCTGATGAAACGTCGAGAGTTCAATCTAAGTCTTCTAGCCGTAGTTCCAGCTTTCGCGCTGCGAACGCAGCAATCGACCTCGCAACTTCGTGTTGACGGCCGGCGCGTCAACGCCCATCTCAGCGAACTCGCCCAAATCGGCAAGACGGCGGAAGGAGGTACTAATCGTGTCGCCTATTCCGATCTCGACCTGGAAGCCCGTCAATACGCAATGAATTTGATGCGTGTGGCCCAGTTAGAAGTCAGCATCGACGCGGCGGGAAATATCATCGGGCGACGCACTGGCAGCGACCCACCTTTGAAGCCTTTGCTGATTGGATCACATATTGACTCCGTGCCGCAGGGAGGGATGTACGACGGTCAAGTTGGCTCGATGGGGGCAATTGAGGTAGCCCAGACTTTAGCGGAAAACAACGTGCAACTCAGGCACCCGCTGGAAGTCATCCTCTTCCAAAACGAAGAGGGAGGAACCGTCGGCAGTACAGCAATTGCGAAGGGACTCACCCCGGAGAATCTGAATGTCGTTACTAACAGCAAAAAAACGATTCGCGAAGGAATTAAGTTCATTGGTGGCGACGCAGACAAACTTTCAGGTGTAGTGCGCAAGAAGGGTGACATTGCGGCCTACCTCGAGTTGCACATCGAGCAGGGCGGTACTCTTTACGCTGAAAAGATAGACATCGGCGTCGTCGAGGGGATCGTTGGAGTGTTCTGGTGGGAAGTAACAGTTGAAGGATTTGCAAATCACGCGGGCACAACGCCAATGAACCAGCGGCACGATGCGCTACTTGCAGCCGCAAAATATATCGAAGCTGTTAATCGCATCGTGACTTCAATTCCTGGTCGGCAAGTGGGAACAGTAGGAAAGATCCAAGCCTTTCCAGGCGCCTACAACATAATTCCAGGCAAAGTCATTACAAGCCTTGGCCTGCGTGATCTGGATGCCGCCAAGGTACAAACGATGTTTGAAAAGATTCAAGGCGAAGTGCGCCAGATTGAGAACGCATCTGGTACCAAATTCGAATTCAAGCAAGTTAGTGTTTCCCAACCAGCACTAACGAATACTATGATTCGCAAAACAATCGACGACACTGCGAAACAGTTGGGATTGTCGACCAAATCCTTGCCGAGTGGCGCCGGACACGACGCGCAGGAGATCGCCGAACTTGGGCCCGTGGGAATGATTTTTGTGCCAAGCCGCGATGGCATCAGTCACAGCCCGAGAGAATTCACCAGGCCCGAGGAAGTCACAAACGGCACGAACGTGTTGCTTCAATCTCTTTTGAAACTGGATGCTACTTTTTGACGAGCATTCGCAGCTAAGGAAGTAATTTTCGGGTGTATTTCTCTGTGCAACCTTTGTGTTCTCGGTGTCTTCGTGGTGGGTGGTCTTACAAGAAGAGTCCACCACAGAGACACAAAGACCACTGAGGCGGCACAGAGAACTTCAAACATCTCCGTTGCAGCTCTACCACGGTGTGAGTATGCGTAATCTGTGGATTTATTAGGAGGAATTAACGACATGGCACCCCCATCCAAACTAGCGCACGTGGTCTATATGACCAGGCGCTTCGATGAAATGATCTCCTGGTACCAGACCGTTTTCGAAGCAAAGATCCAATACCAAAACCCGGCATTCGCATTTCTTACCTACGATAGCGAACATCATCGTTTCGCCTTCGCCAATATGACTGTACTTAGGCCCGACGGGGACGAGACAGGCGCCAGTTCGAAATCAGGTGTTAACCACGTGGGCTACACCTATGCGACTGTCGGCGAATTGCTGGATACCTACGACCGTCTCAAACAGTTAGGCATTACACCCTACTGGCGCGTTCATCATGGCGTTACGCTGTCAATGTACTATCAAGATCCAGACGGCAATCGCATGGAATTCCAAGTCGATTGTTGCGCCGATGCGGAAGAAGCGCATACCTACATGCACAGTGACGGCTTTGCAGCGAATCCGATCGGAGTCGAAGTTGATTTCGATTCACTGCTGGCACAGTACCGAAATGGCGTTCCGACTAAGACACTCCTTCTTCAGCCCGATGGACCACCATCACCGATACCCGTCCAGCATGGGATGTGATCGCGATTGCGGTGAGTAAAGGCTTGCTCCCAAACACCGAATTGTCACACTACCGGATTGTGTCGAAGATCGGCGCCGGTGGAATGGGCGAAGTTTACCGGGCTCACGATGCAAGGCTCGATCGTGAGGTTGCTGTCAAAGTGTTACCACTTGATTTCGCCGCTGACAGAAACCGACTGCAACGATTCGAACAAGAGGCTAAAGCTACGTCGGCCCTTAATCATCCAAATATTCTTACCGTGTACGACATTGGTGAATATGAAGGGTCGCCGTTCATTGTCAGCGAATTACTGGAAGGCGAAGAACTTAGGGAACGTTTGGACGATGGCCCGATCGCGATCCGGAAAGCGATTGACTATGCTCAGCAAATCGTCAGTGGACTCGCTGCTGCGCATGAGAAAGGAATCGTCCATCGCGATCTGAAACCTGAGAATCTTTTCGTCACCAAAGATGACCGCGTAAAGATTCTCGATTTCGGTTTAGCAAAACTCCGTGCCAACAGTGGCGACTCATCCGGCTCCGAAGACGCGACACGCAAAGCGATCACCAATCCCGGCGTGGTAATGGGAACCGTCGGCTATATGTCACCCGAACAGGTTCGAGGCCAGGCGACGGATCATCGATCAGACATCTTTGCTTTCGGAGCAATACTTTATGAAATGCTCAGTGGCCAGCGCGCATTTCGTCGCGAAACCACCGCTGAAACAATGGCGGCAATTCTCAAAGAAGAGCCGCCGGAGCTCACCGATACGAATGTCAAAATCAATCCTCAGCTAGACAAGCTCATCCACCGCTGTCTCGAGAAAAAACCGGAACGGCGCTTCCACTCAGCTCATGATTTAGGCTTCGCACTTGAATCACTTAGTAGTGCCTCCGGTTTTGCGGTGCCAGTATCAGCGACTGCTCAAGTGGATAGTTCTCTTTCATCGCGTTGGCCGCTCAAGCGTGAGAATCTCGGTTGGATTGTTGCTGCGATCTGTCTTTTGATCGCTACGATGGCTGCAGGTCTTTTATACAGGAGTAGAAATTCATCGAACAGCAACGCAGAACCAATCAAACAGTTCACTCTCGCACAACCAGTTGAAGGCCCGCTGTCGGTGCAATCCCTTGCTCTTGTATTTTCTCCAGATGGGACTCATCTGATTTCCACCCAGATGATCTCCGGGAAACCTCAACTCTTTGACCGTTCACTATCGAGTGCCAGCGCTCAACCAATAGATGGCACAACAGGAGCAGTTGATCCATTCTTCTCGCCAGACGGACAGTGGATTGGGTTTTTCGCAAATGGCGCACTCAAGAAAGTGCCAATTAACGGCGGAGCGACAGAAATCGTTTCCAAGGCTGAGAATCCACGTGGCGGCACTTGGGCCAGCGACGGCAGCATAATTTATACGCCTGGTACCGACGCACCACTTTACCGCGTATCCGCCGACGGCGGTGCCGCTGAAGCGATCTCAACAGTTGATGGCGCGTCGCACGAACGGTCTCATAGATGGCCTGATGCGCTACCGGATGGGAAAGGCATTCTATTCAGCGTGGCCTATGACACCGGCAATCCCCTTGACGATGCGACCATTGCGCTTCTGAATCTAAAAACCGGAAAGCACAAAGTTCTGATTAAAGGAGGCGTGTTCGGTCGTTACTTATCTCCGGGCTACATCACCTATGCACGTCGCAATTCCCTGTTAGCAGTTCCGTTCGATCTGAAAACACTCGAAATAACTGGTCCCCCACTAACAGCGCTAGAAAACGTTTGGATGAGTCCGTCAAATGCGCGCGTACAAATATCCTTCTCGAGCACCGGGGATCTCGTCTACCTGGAGGGCCGCTCGAGCGAGAGCCAGGATGCTAATCAGCCACTTGTCTGGTTGGACCGTCATGGCGTTGAGCAGCCTCTAACAGAAGCGCGCCAACGTTTTTCAAAGCCACGCTTAAGTGGGGATGGCCAGACAATCTTTGTCGAAGTGGCCAGCCCTGAGGCAGCAATTTGGGCGTACGACATGAATCGAGGCACGCTCCAGCGTATAACCCATGGCGGTGTGAGCTATGGACCGGTACCCAGCCCGGACGGGACGAGAGTTGCATACGAGGCAACTCGTGATGGAGTTGCCGGCACCTTGATCGCAACCGTCGATGGCACTAATGAGCAGCGTTTGACCTCGACTAAACGAATCGATATTCCGACGTCCTGGAGTCCGGATGGAAAACACATAGCTATCACAACCGTTGGTGAGAGTGGGAATCTCGAAGTGCGATTAGTTTCCGTCGAGGGAGATCATACGCCGCAGATCCTTGTGCAAGGGGCCTTTAACGCGGGAGGCGCCCGATTTTCTCCTGATGGTCATTGGCTGGCATATGTATCAGATGAATCCGAACGCAACGAAGTTTACGTCCGTCCGTTTCCGGAAGCAGGACCACGCGTAGCCATCTCAGCCACGGGTGGTACGCAGCCAGCCTGGTCCAGGGATGGACGCGAGCTTTTTTTTCGTAACGGCGATCAACAACTTGCCGTCAGTATTTCTTACTCCCCCAGGTTTGTCGCCGGCAAACCGGAAGTTCTCTTCTCAAGGAGCATAGCTCAAGACGCGAGCGGGGTTGCGTACGACTCAATTGCTGATTACGACGTGTCGATGGATGGCCGGCGTTTTGTGTTTCCCAAATACAATCCAACTCCGGAAAGTGGTCCGAAAGCGAGGGTTGTACTCAACTGGTTTGCGGCATTAAGACGCCTTGCTTCGGCTGGGAAATGAGATAGGCTAAGCGATTCACATGACTCTTTCCGAACATTCTTTACGTTGTATCCATAAGAGTCTCCCGCGCTGTAGGGGCGGCACTCCGTCGCCGCCCCTCGGTCCAATGGCGGTCGCATAGCAAAGGGGAATATCTTAATAAATAAAGAACTGGCCCACAATTCTACCCTGTCGCATTACCGCATCGTTTCCAAGATCGGAGCCGGCGGCATGGGTGAAGTCTATCTCGCCCAGGACACGAAACTCGATCGCAGAGTCGCGATCAAGTTCTTGCACGATGAGTTGAGCAAGGATGCGGACAAACTGAATCGCTTTATCCAGGAAGCCAAGGCAGCTTCCGCTCTCAATCACCCAAACATTCTAACTGTTTATGAGATCGGAGAAGTTGATGGCAATAACTATATCGCGACGGAATTGATCGACGGCAAGACCCTGCGTGAGCATCTCTCACTGAAAGAGTCGCTTTCACTTAATGCGATATTGAGGATTGGCATACAAGTGTCGGAGGCTCTCACGGCCGCGCATCAGGCCGGCATTATTCATCGCGACATCAAACCCGAGAACATCATGCTCCGCAAAGATGGCTACGCGAAAGTGTTGGACTTTGGGTTAGCAAAACTGTCAGAACCTTCGAGGATACCTTCCGGCTCCGAAGACGCCACTCGTGCTCAAGTCATTACGACCCCCGGATTGGTGATGGGAACGGTTTCTTATATGTCGCCCGAACAGGCGCGCGGTAACACCACCGATGCTCGCACCGATATCTGGAGTCTTGGTGTCGTCTTATATGAAATGCTGGCTGGCAAAGTTCCCTTCTCCGGCGAAACCATCAATCACACCATTGTTTCGATTCTTGAGAGAGAACCATCACCTCTGACAAGTGTACCGGCGGAACTTCAACGTATTGTGCGCAAGTCAATGGCAAAAGATGTGGACATGCGTTATCAGTCAGCACGCGACTTCCTGATCGATCTAAAGAATCTACACAGAGAGTTGGACATCAAGGGCGAGCTTGAGCGTTCTGTAGTGCCGAATCAGGTGACTACCACACCTGATAGCGAAAATCAAACACAGGTTTATGTTGCCCCAACCAAGAGCGGGAACGCCGCCGCAACACAAGGCGTCACCACGTCGTCATCAAGTCTTGAATACGCGGTCACTCAGGCCAAGAGGCACAAACTTGCAACAGCGATAATCGGAATCTTAATCGTCGGTGTGATCTCGACCGTCGGGTACATTGCATTTGTCAAAGGACGTAGCACAAAAGAGATCAGCTCGATCGCGGTAATGCCCTTCGTCAATGAGAGCGGGAGTGCCGACCTCGAATATCTTTCGGACGGCATGACTGAAACTCTGATCAATAGCCTTTCACAAATTCCAAACCTAAGTGTAAAGGCACGTTCCTCAGTCTTTCGTTACAAAGGCAAAGAGGTTGATCCGAAAAAGATAGCTTCCGAACTAAATGTACAAGCGATCTTGAATGGGCGAGTCTTGCAGCGCGGCGACCAGCTAACTTTAAGCTTGGAACTGGTTGACGCTTCCACGGAAAATATTCTTTGGAGTCAGCAATACAATCGCAAACAAGCCGATGTCGTAATACTCCAAAGCGAGATCGCGCGTGATGTTTTGAGCAAGCTCCAGTCAAAGCTTTCCGGCGCGGAGGTTGCGAAGGTCGCAAAGGCTTACACGACAAACCAGGAAGCCTATCAGCTTTACTTGAAAGGAAAGTTTTACTGGAACAAAAGAACGGGCGACTCTCTCAAACAAGCGGTTGACTTTTACCAGCAAGCCATTGAAAAAGATCCGAATTATGCACTTGCCTATTCAGGGCTGGCAGAAACATACGTTCTCTTTTCGAGTTACGATGTTGCAACGGGAGCCGACAGCATGCCCCAAGCGAAAGCAGCGGCTTTGCGCGCGTTGGAGATTGACGATTCATTGGCAGAAGCACATACGGCGCTAGCATTTTACCTCTCCAATTACGAGTGGGACCGCATTGGCTCCGAAAAAGAATATCGCCGCGCTATCGAACTAAAACCGAATTACGCGACTGCCCACCATTGGTTTGGTGCTGACCTCTCGAATTTGAAACGTTTTGACGAGAGTATTGCTGAGATTAGGCGTGCTGAAGAACTCGATCCGCTGTCGCCGATCATAGGTACGAACCTCGGCGACACGCTCGTCCTCGCACGTCGCTATGATGAGGCGATTGCACAGATCAAACGCGTTCTGATTCGCAATCCGAATTTTGAATACGGTCATCTGGCTTTGAGTCGCGCTTATGGCTCAAAAGGAATGTATGAGGAAGCTATAGCCGAAGCGCGCAAGGCACTCGAACTAAACTATGGTTCATCTACAAAAGGATATTTAGGACTCTGGCTCGCTAGATCCGGAAAGCGCGACGAAGCAGAAAAGTTGTTGAGCGAGTTAAAAGAGGAAGCGACGCACGATTATGTTCAAAGTGACACCATTGCCCTTATCTACCTGGGGCTTGGTGATAAAGCAGAGGCGTTGAATTGGATGGAAAAGCATATGGCGACCCATGCGGAAACAGCTAACGCGTATGGTGTAAGTCCACAGCTTGATGAACTTCACGATGAACCGCGATTCAAAGCAATGCTTAAGAGGATGAATCTACCGGAATGAATTTGAGCACACCCGATCTTCCTTCAAGAAAGCGCAGGTCTCCTTCATTTGAAGAAGAGATCGCAAATAGTATTAGTCACGGATTGGGCCTACTATTAGCAATCGCGTTTCTAATAGTTCTCCTGCTGTCTGCATCGCGAATGGCGGGCAATCAATTTTTGGTCGGGGTGAGCGTGTTTGGCGGCACAATGATCCTGCTTTATCTCGCCTCAACACTCTATCATTCCCTTACTCACCAAAGAGCCAAACACATCTTTCGCTTATTGGATCATTCTGCGATTTTTCTGCTCATCGCGGGCACCTACACTCCGTTCGCTGTCGGTGTGCTGCGTGGTCCATGGGGGTGGACGCTCCTAACGATCGTCTGGATTCTTGCAGTGCTCGGAGTTGCGCTGAAGGTGATCTTCGGCACGAGTCACTCATGGATTTCTATTGTTCTATATCTCTTGATGGGTTGGCTGGCTGTCGTTGCCGTTAAACCAATATTTCTGCTGGTTCCTCTCCCCGGGATCCTTTTGATATTGGTCGGAGGCCTTTGTTACACGAGTGGTCTCGTGTTTTTTGCCGCACCTCACCGGCGTTATGCACACTTCATCTGGCATCTATTTGTAATGGCAGGAACGACCTGCCATTTTCTCGCAGTGCTTTGGTATGCGGCGTAATTACTAGAACCAGGGTCGTCAATCAACAATCAACAATGACCGGGGTTAGATCGATTTCGCAATCCGTCGGCGGTCAAGCTCTTTCCACTGCCCTTAAAAGGTGAATTTATTGAAGTTCAGCCGGTTCGCAATGCTGATGCTAAGCGTGGCTATCGCTAGTGTGGCTTCTGGCCAGGAGATGGAACCCAGATCCTATTCTCCTGCGCCTGTCGGCACGCAGTTTATATTCGTTGGCTACGGTCATCAAACTGGCGATGTGCTGTTGGATTCCTCGTTGCCACTCAAAGATGTAAACGTAGCGTTCAACGCTGGAACATTCGCGTATGGAAGGACCTTTTCTCTTGTCGGTCGCCAGGCAAATCTTGCGGCTGTATTCCCTTATATTTGGGGAACTGCACAAGGAACAGTCTTCGAAGACCAGGTCAAGGTCAGACGCTCGGGAGGAGGCGATGTCCGAGTTCGTTTTTCCGCTCTTTTGAAAGGAGGAGACGCTCTTCGCCCAGCTGAGTTTGCCACGCGAAAGCCAACAACAATTGTGGGCGCGAGCGTTTCAATCGTTATACCGACGGGCCAATATGATCCGCAGCGCTTGGTAAACCCGGGAACAAACCGGTGGGCGTTTAAACCCGAAATTGGAATTTCAAAACCTAGAGGCCGGTGGACCTTCGAGGCAATGGCTGGCACCTGGTTATTTTTCCGTAACAACTCATTTTTCGGGAATTCGCGTCGCACGCAAAAGCCTTTGTTGTCGTTTCAAGGGTCGGTAATTTATACGCTCCGAAAACGGATGTGGCTAGCGGGAAACGCAACCTATTACACGGGAGGTACGACCGTGATAAATGGAGCGGAAAACGAAGACCGGCAAAAAAACTCGCGCGTGGGTGCGACGTTCTCTTTTCCACTTAGTCAACAACAATCACTGAAAGCATCCTGGGCAAAGGGCGTCACAACCCGAATTGGCGGAAACCTGAATGCGTTTGCTATTGGGTGGCAATACGTTTGGCTCAATTGAATTATATCTATCAAGTTGAGATTTCACTGATATCGCCGCTTAGTCAGAACGATGAGACTGAATCCGTGTAATCGATGTCAGCGGGTGGATACCTTCTACAGTGACCCAGGAGCGTTAGTTTTTACGTTTAGACTAGAAGAGGATCTGTCCTCGGAAAGTCGAGTTAATGGATAGAGAACTTACAGCGAACTCTACTTTGTCGCACTACCGCATCGTCTCGAAGATCGCCGCGGGCGGGATGGGCGAAGTGTATCGAGCACACGATGCGCGACTCGATCGTGAGGTTGCGATCAAATTACTCCCGGCTGATGTTGCCCTTGACGAAGACCGTCTGCGACGCTTCGAGCAGGAAGCAAAAGCCACTTCAGCTCTAAATCACCCGAATATCTTGACCGTATACGACATCGGCGACCATGACGGCTCGCCATTCATCGTAGCCGAACTGCTCGATGGCGAAGAGCTTCGTCAACGTTTGGACGCTGGTCCGGTCCCGCTGCGAAAAGTAATCGAGTATGCGCAGCAGACTGTTAACGGCCTTTCTGCCGCTCATGAGAAAGGGATCATACATCGGGACCTGAAACCCGAGAATCTATTCATTACGAGAGATGATCGAGTAAAGATACTCGACTTTGGTTTGGCGAAACTCCGTGCGTCCAAACTCGAACCGAGCAGTTCCGAAGACGCAACACGCAGAGCAATAACGAATCCCGGCGTGGTAATGGGAACGGTCGGATACATGTCACCGGAGCAAGTGCGCGGCCAAACCACGGATCACCGCTCAGACATCTTTTCTTTCGGCGCAATACTGCACGAGATGATTACGGGACGACGTGCGTTTCGGCGCGAGACAATGGCCGAGACGATGTCCGCAATTCTCAAAGAAGAACCAGAAGAATTAACCGCATCTAATCCGAACATCAGCCCGTCGCTTGAGCGGATCGTCCGGCGTTGTTTGGAGAAAAAACCGGAGCGGCGGTTTCAATCAACATCCGATCTTGGATTCGCCCTTGAAGCGTTGTCGACGAACAGTTCGTCAGCCGCGACTCGAACGCACACGGGATCTGCAATAGAAGCTGCGGCCTCGTGGAAACAAACCGGCTTGGGCCGTCGCAAACTGATGATCGGGTTGGTCGCAGCGGCGTTTGCGTTGGCGGTTCTCGCAACCTACGGGTTGACGCGATGGCTGCAGCAAAGCGTAACAAGTACGAATGGTGAAGTGGCCCATGTCAGCATCGTGTTGCCCGACGGGGACGAATTGGGGTTGAACAGTCAGTGGCCGATCGCTTTGTCCGAGGATGGCACACGCATCGCTTACGCTGGACTTCGTGACGGCAAGACTCTGCTCTTCGTCCGCACGCTGAGCGAGACCACACCGCGCATGTTTGACGGGACTGAGGGGTGCCAGAGTCCCTTTTTCTCTCCCGACGGGCAATGGATTGCGTTCTTTGCAGGATCCAAACTCCGTAAGATCGCCGTCGGCGGCGCCGCAATGCAGTCACTTGCCGACGCACCGTTTGCACGTGGCGGTGTATGGGGTACAGACGGCTACATCTATTTCGCGCCCACTAACATCAGCGGTATTTGGCGGGTGCCGGAAGGTGGTGGCACCCCGACCGAAGTGACCAAGAAGGATTCCGCAGATGGCGAGATCAGTCATCGGTGGCCACACGTCGTTGCGGGTACCAACATGCTGTTGTTCGGAGTCTGGACAGGGCCGGGCAACGACGAACACAACGTTGCGATCACGGAGATCGGCGCCGCAGAGCACCATGTGTTGTTAAAGGGCGGTGACGGTCCGCGCTACGTACCGACAGCGGGCATGTTGCTCTATGTTCATCTCGGTGAACTGTTCGCAGTGCCTTGGCGCCCACCCAACACAGATCTCGGTCGTGCGGTGCCTATTGCGATGTCCGAACGGACGAACGAATCCGGCGTCGAAGGATCTGGCAACTACGCGGTGTCTGGCACAGGCACGATGGCTTATGTTACGGGGGGGAGGAGCCTCAATTCCGCGCGACTCGTGTGGATCGACCGTAACGGCAAGCTGGAACCCCTCTCGCTGCCGGAGCGCGATTACGAGAACGTGGCGATCTCGCCTGACGGTACACGGGCGATCGTGCAGATCAGAGGAGGAAAGACTGAACTGTGGCTGTACGATCTCGCTCGTGGCACTCTAACACCGATCGGAGAGAGCGCCGGCAGCAGCCAGGCGCCTCTTTGGACCAGCGACGGCGCGCGCATCATTTACCGGGGAACGAGACAGGGATTTCGCAACCTCTATTGGCGCATGGCCGACGGCTCAGGTGTCGAAGAACGACTATCCACGAAGGCCGATGCAACTCAGTCGCCGACGTCAGTATCACCAGACGGCCGCTGGCTCGTATTCAATGAGAACAGCGCACAGGAGCCTGACGGCGTTGGCATCTGGCTGATGCAACTCGACAGTGATCGCACAACGCGCCACTTCTTCCCTTCACCAGCTGGCGAGTCTGATGGTCAGTTTTCGCCCGACGGGAAGTGGCTCGCATATCAGGCCCCAGTTTCGTCACGCCAGGAGATTTACGTGTCGCCGTTTCCAGGGCCAGGTCCCAGACGCCAGGTCTCGACTGATGGCGGCACAGAGCCGCTTTGGTCCCGGGATGGCCGCGAGTTGTTTTTTCAGAGCGGCTCGCAGTTGCTCGCAGTCACCGTCACGCCCGGCGCTGACTGGTCCGCAAGCCAACCGAAGGTTGTGTACGAAGGGCGGTTTCTCAGAAGCATCAACGGAAATACGAGTTGGAGTATTAACAAGGAAGCGACGCGCTTCCTTCGCATTCAGCTGGTGGAGCCGGAGCGCGCCATCACGCACGTGGACCTGGTGCTCAACTGGTTTTCAGAGTTGAGACAGAAAGTCGATGCGAAGTGAGGGACGTTAACGTTAAGCATTTATTTTTGCGCGCTCGCCAGTGAGCGCCAAACTCTACGGAGGAAGATATGTCTACTGCATTTGCGCCAATCCCAGGAATTCCTTCAGCCCTACATCGGGCGGAGAAAGATCTGCCCTTTGTGGCCTATCAAGAAGGTGTTCTCTTCCAGTTGCTGCACGCTGATGTTGAGGCGGGGCTCTGGGTGGTTCGAGTACGCCTCCAGCCGGGCGTCACGATACAGCGCCACAAACATACGGGCGAGGTTTTTGGGTTCACGCTCACCGGCTCATGGAAGTACCTTGAATACCCAGAAGTAAACATACCGGGTTCTTATCTTTACGAGCCTGCCGGCTCGATCCACACGCTGCATGTGCCAGATACAAATACCGAGGTTACCGATGTGTGGTTCGCCATCCGCGGAGCGAACCTCAATCTCGACGATGAGGGGAACGTCGAGAGTGTGCTCGACGCCGGAGCTGTACTGAGTATCTATAAGGCCGTTTGTGAAGAGAGCGGACTTGCGCTTCCGGATGTGATCGGATCTTAGGCAGGTTTGCATCGGGAGAAAGGCGCCGAGAAACTCAGACGGAACGCGCACAAAAGCTTGGATCATAGCGACCCTCATTTCAAGGAACTTCTTAGGCGGATGAATCTACCGCAATAAGAAATGAAACTCTGTCCCCAATGTAATCGCGTAGAGAATGACGACACGCTCGGTTTCTGCCGCGCAGATGGCACCCCACTGGTAATTACTTCTTCCCTGCCCGCCAGTGAAGTAGGGACGGTGCCACTAACCTCTTCGTCCGGGGCGACTGATTTAGGAACAACTATTCTCCCTCCCACGACCAACGCAACGATCGTCCGCAACACTGGGCCCACCACTGTGTTGACTTACCCGACCTCACCCACTACTAACGAACGAAAAAAGTTCAAGCTAACAAAAGTGTGGTTCGCAGTGGGCGCGATAGTCGTTGTTACTGCCATCGCGATGGTGGGTTATTTTGTTTTCGCGAAAAGGGACCGGTCCATTCACTCTATCGCCGTTTTGCCTTTCGAGAACAAGAGTGGCAATGCAGACTCGGAATATCTCTCAGATGGTCTCGCCGAATCGCTAATTTACCGTCTCTCCCAATTGCCAAATCTGAAGGTCAGTCCGACAAGTTCGGTCATGCGTTACAAAGGTAAGGAAACCGATGCCATCAAGATCGGGAATGAGCTCGGCGTCAACGCAGTGATGTCCGGCCGCATTGTTCAGCGCGGCGAAGGCTTGACTATCAGCGTCGAACTCGTCGATGTCGACAACAACAAACTACTTTGGGGCGAGCAGTATGAGCGAAAGATGTCGGAACTCTTGGCGACACAAAGAGAGATAGCCACCGAAATCACAAACAAATTGCAATTGAAACTGTCTGGGACAGATACAAAGGGCCTAACCAAACGCTACACCAACAGTGACGAGGCATATCAGTCTTATCTGAAGGGTCGTTATCACTTTGCCAAACGAACAAAGGAGGACATTCTGAAAGGTGTTGAGTATTTTCAACAGGCGATCAAACTCGATCCGAACTACGCACTTGCATATGCCGGACTCGCTGATTCCTACAACGGAATGACGGCCTATCCGTATCTCTCACCGAAAGAGGCAGTCCCCCAGGCAAAGATGGCGGCTGAGCAAGCCTTGGAGATCGACCCGTCACTGGCGGAAGCCCACACCGCTTTGGCGAATTCTCTTGCATGTTTCGACTGGAACTGGGTGGAAGCCGAACGCGAATTCAAACGCGCGCTGGAGTTAAACCCAAACGACTCGGGAACGCATTGGCGTTATGGGATGTTTTATCTGATGCTGTTGGGCCGTTCGGATGAAGCAATTGCCGAAGGGAAACGAGCCGTTGAGTTAGAACCTCTTAATCTCAATAACGGGGCGAATCTTTCAGGGATGTATTTCTATGGTCGGCAATACGATAGAGCATTGGCAGAGGCTAAGCAGGTCTTTGATCTCGACCCGAACTTCATCGTAGGTCGCTGGGCTCTCAGTCAAGCCTATATTGTGAAAGGGATGTCAGCGGAAGCAATAACGTTAAACGAAGAGGCGCTACAAAAGGATCCCACGAACCAAGTATTCCTTCGATTTGCGGGTCTGGCATACGCAAAAGCAGGTCGGCGGCGAGAAGCCGAGGAAATAATAGACAGATTCAGAGAGATCGCTAAAACGCAGTATGTGATGTCGTACCATCTGGCACTGATTTATGCCGAGCTTGGTGACCGGGATAGGGCTTTTGCGGAATTAGAGAAGGCCTTTGAGGCACGTGATTATTTGTTGCCACGCATAAAAGTGGAACCGTTCCTGGATCCGGTTCGCGGCGACCCACGGTTCAAGGTATTGCTGAAACGCTTAAATCTGCCGGAGTGAATTGATCGCAGTCCCGATGTAAGCATCGAGGTCTCACAAAATGGTGAAGTATCGACACAGAGTACTAATGCTCCTTTGTCTGTTGTCTGCGATCACTTACCTGGATCGAGTCGCAATCTCTGTGGCTGGTCCACGCATCCAGGAAGACCTGCACATCAAGCCGGAAATGTGGGGTTGGATCGTGGGTATCTTTACTGTTTCGTATGCCCTTTTCGAGATACCAACCGGGCGTATGGGAGATCGCAACGGCGCTCGTAAGGTACTGACGCGCGTTGTGCTCTGGTGGTCTGCCTTTACCGCGTTCACTGGAATGACCTCGAACTACTACGTGCTGTTGCTGACGCGTTTCTGTTTTGGTGCGGGAGAAGCGGGCTACCTTCCTAATGTCGGCATCAGCATTTCACGTTGGTTTCCCGTCATTGAGCGCGCGCGAGCTTTTGGCTTTGTTTGGATGTCGGCCCAAATAGGAGGAGCACTCTCGCCCTTGGTGATTGTGCCGATACAGTTACGCTATGGCTGGCGTGCTTCTTTTTTCCTCCTGGGAGTGATCGGCATTCTGTGGTGCCTGGCCTGGTACGGATGGTACCGAGAGCGTCCAACTGAAAACCCGAACGTGACGTCTTCCGAACTTGAAGAGATTGGTCCACCCTCTGTTACCGGCGCTCACAGTTTGCCGTGGGCCATCGTGCTTCGCAGCGCGAACTTGTGGGCGATTTTACTCCTGGCTTTTTGTTATGTTTTTGCGCTCTATTTTTTCATTTCGTGGCTGCACACATTCTTGGTGAAGGGGCGCGGATTCAGCGAAGGTCAACTGTTGCTGTCGACTGCGCCTGCTCTCCTCGGCGCACTAGGCAATGTTTCTGGTGGTTTCGCAAGTGATGCGCTGGTCAAAAGGTTGGGTATCAAGTGGGGCCGTCGCGGTATTGGACTGATTGGTTTGGGTTGCGCCGCCTTCTTTACGATCGCTACCATTCCTACTACAAACAAGTTCTTCACGCTGCTATTTCTTGGGATGGTTTACGGAGGAATCACCTTCCAGCAAACAGTCGTTGTCACGGTTGCGGTAGACATCGGGAAGAGGCATGTGGGTGCAATCCTTGGCGCTGTTAACACCGCCGGAAGTATTGGCGGATTTCTGTTCTCAGTTTCTTTCGGCTACTTCGTTAAATGGCTTGGGAGTTACGATCTTGCGTTGATCCCAGTCGCATTGATGCTCACGATTGGTACGATCCTTTGGTTCAAGGTTGATGCGACCCGGGAACTTATTCCGGAGCCACCGGTTGCGATTCCTGCTACTGTAGTACCCGTGTTGACGTAATTAGCCGAAGAGACCGTTACTGTTCTAGAATAAGTTCCATCTAAACGGGCCGCTTTAACGAGCCGGTCCAGCACTCTTAGCGGATTCATTTTGGTGTTGACGAACCCAGGCGTCAGTTTACACATGAGTCTATCTAGTCTTACCCACCATGAGAAACAGTGAACGAAAACTTCTCCCCCAACTCGACGCTCGCCCACTATCGAATACTTTCCAAGCTTGGTTCAGGTGGAATGGGTGAGGTCTATCTTGCAGAGGACACACTACTCGGTCGGCTTGTAGCACTTAAGATTTTGCCTCCCGAATTCGCTCAACAGACCGATCGGATGAATCGGTTTGTTCGAGAGGCCAAGTCTGCATCAGCACTGAACCACCCGAACATTATTACGATCCATGAGATAGGTGCGGACGGCGATGCACACTTTATCGCCAGCGAATATATCGAGGGTGAAACCCTTCATTCGCTGTTACGACACGAGCCTCCAACTCTCAAGTCCTCTCTGGAGATTGCGATTCAAATTGCCTCAGCACTGGATGCGGCCCATCGAGCGGGAATAGTCCACCGCGACATCAAACCCGAGAACGTAATCATGCGGCCGGATGGACTCGTAAAGATTCTGGATTTCGGGATTGCGAAACTGTCAGAACTTCATGCAATACGAGGCGAATCGTCAGAGGAAGTGGCGACGGCTCTCAAGTCTGAAGGAACCAGTCCCGGCATGATCATCGGCACGGCTCACTATATGTCGCCTGAACAAGCACGTGGCAAAACTGTTGATGCGCGATCAGATATTTTTAGTTTCGGTATCGTCTTCTACGAATTGCTGTCAGGCCAACGGCCGTTCGACGGTGAGAACGCGCCGGACGTTATGGGAGCGGTGCTACATAAAGAGCCAGTGTCCATAATCCAGTTAATGCCAGACTTGCCTCCCGAGATCGAACGCATTGTCA
>DATIBX010000117.1:0-3364 GCA_035457105.1 Pyrinomonadaceae bacterium | reverse complement strand
ATTGAATTTCAGCCTCTCTTATCTTGACTTCTTTTTAGTTCGAAGTTGAAGCTCCACACGACTGAAGTCGGTGGTGTCATCAATGCTTTATTGTTCTTGGGCTAGGCGAAAACTGAATCACCACGCGGCTGAAGCCGGTGGTTTTCTAATTTTCACAAAGTAGCAGTTAAGATCGGTGAAGGATTTGAAGCGTAAGCATTAGAAGTAACCTCCTTGTCCCTCGCGGCGCAGCCGAACAAGCTTGAGGCGGACGCGGTTGATTGTTAGTTGTCAGTAGAGCTACATTTTTTAGATGGAATCTGATGCCAACAAACTCTCGGAGTACATGAGCGAACTCTCCGAACAGGCCTACTATGCGGGTTGGATGCAAGGGCTTGAGTATGCCTTATGGAATGCGGTGCTCAAGGGAAGAGTGAAGTATGGGCGCCTTCAAATTACTCGCGCTCATACATCCAAGTTGAGGGAGTTATCTGACCAATGTGGCGGATGGATAGTCTGGGACGATTATCTCGGAGAAACCTTCATGCCTTTGGATCAGTGGCAGAAGAAGTATGACGCTGAACACGCTTCTCGTATGACAGATTGAGTGCGATGACCAGTGCAGTTTCCCTCTTTCAACGCCGCGCAGAACAAGCGCTTGGAGCCGACTCGGTATGAGCGCCTTCTCTGGTAAGTTGCGTGGTCGCGCCGCGTAAGCGCAGCGTTATGTTGCTTTTGTTGGGCCACTAAAATGCAAACAGAAACTTCAAGCCTTTCGGCGCAAAAGATTGAGCCCGTTGACGGAACCAGACCTCAATCACCCAGAATTGCCGGATTTCTCATTGTCGTGGCAATTGGTTTGGTTATTAGTTTTCTCAAAAATCTGGAGAGTTTTGGCTGGTCGCTAATTCCGTTTCGTGGACAAGTCTGGGAAAGGCTTACAACCACGGGGACCATTGCTTATCATCCATATTGGAAGCCGGTGTTGTTATTTGGGGTTCTATCATCCTCTGCGATTCTACTGATCACGGTTCTCGCACTTTTCCTTTTCTTTCGCAAGCAGCGGTTGTTTCCGAAGGTAATTGTGGCTGGGATACCCATGATTTTTCTTCTGATGCTTGTTGGCTATTACCTTCAGGGTTTGGTCCCTGCAATTGCGGCAACGCCTGATTACGAGAAACAGAAACATGTACTGATGTTGAAGTTCATCGCGCTGCACGTGTGGCTCCCCTACTTCTTAGTATCGAATAGAGTGAAGCAAACATTCGTAAGGTAAAATGGATCGTGCCACATAACACGCGCTTTGAGCGGAGGCGCCGGTGCGTAGCCTTTGATCGAGTCAGAGCGGTGTAAGATTTGACTCGATATTCGATGGCCCTGTTTTCATTCCGAAAGAGAGATCAATCAATCATGCTTCGAAACCTAATACCAGACTTGAGAGTAGCCTTTCGAATGCTTAGGAAGAAACCGGGCTTTGCAATTGCTGCATTATTGAATCTGGCGCTCGGAATTGGCGTTAATACTGCGATATTTAGTGTTGTCAACGCAGTTCTGCTTCAGCCGTTGCCTTACACTGAACCGAGCCAACTGGTGTTCGTATGGGACACGCCAGGTGACAAGGCCGAGAAGTTAACCTACCCGGTTTCTTCGCCCAACTTCCGTGACTGGCAAGAGAATAATAATGTCTTCGGGAGCATGTCCGCCTATTCATTCGATTATTTTAATCTGGTCGGTCGCGACAAGCCGGAGCGACTGTTCGCGGCTTACGTATCCCCGAATTTCCTGACGACCTTGGGAGTCAACCCCGCCTTGGGCCGATCGTTTTCGTCGTCGGAAGGGCAGAGCTCGCCTTCAGATGAAGTCATCGTCAGTAGTGGTTTATGGAAGCGGCGCTTCGCCTCGGATCCGCAACTGGTCGGACAGCCACTTACCATAAACGGACGCGCTTTTACGGTAGTTGGAGTTTTGCCACCTGAGTTCCAAATTCCGCGACAGGTTTCATTAGGCGTAGTCGCCATGGACGACGTTGATCTCCTGGTGCCGATCTCTGTTCTTGCCAGCACCGAGCCTGCCACGGTGAATGAGCGCGGGCGGCACTTCCTGACTGCCGTGGCGCGGGTAAAGCCGGGAATTGGAATCGAGCAAGCAGGCTCCGCAATGACAGCAATCGCGCGTGGGTTGGAGCAGCGATATCCGGACACTAATGCGAACTTTACCGTCCACCTGGTTCCCCTCCACGAACAAATAACCGGAAGAATTCGTCCGGCTTTGCTCCTACTGCTGGTAGCGGTCGGATTGGTCCTGCTGATTGCCTGCTCAAACGTGGCCAACCTGCTGCTCGCTAGATATGCCGTACGTCAAAAAGAGTTTGCGATCCGTGCTGCGTTGGGGGCGAGAGGTGGCCGCCTACTTCAGCAATTGCTCACTGAGAGTTTGTTGCTCGGGTTGATTGGAGGCGGCTTGGGCCTGCTGTTGGCACTGCTCGCTACTCGTGCTTTAGTGGCCTCGAATTTTTCTGATATTCCTCGCATTCTACAGACCGGGGTGGATGGTCCAGTGTTAGGTTTTACCCTACTGATCTCACTAGTGACTAGCGTTCTATTTGCCCTGGCGCCGACTCTTCAATACATTCGACCAAACTTGAATAACGCGCTGAAGGACGGTGAGAGAACTGCGGGTGCCGCTCCCCTAAGCAAGCGCCTTCGCAACATACTCGTGATAACCGAAATGGCTCTGGCATTGATGCTTTTGGTAGGAGCCGGACTATTAATCAGAAGCTTTAGTCGCGTCCTCGCAGTGGACATGGGCTTCGATCCGCGGAATGTCTTAACGGCGGAAATATTTCTCCCGCCGGATAAGTATTCCACGCCGGCGCAGTTCATCGGTTTTCATGGCAGTCTCATGGAGAAACTCAAGAATGAACCGGGGGTCGAATCGGCTGCGACTGTGAATATTCTGCCGCTGAAAGGTACCAGGACCATCAGTATTGGAGTGGAAGGGCAACCGGATCCACCTCCCGGTCATGAAGTCATGGTCAGCCAGCGGATAGTTAGTCCGGCGTACTTTAGTGCGATGGCGATTCCTTTGCGCCAGGGACGGGTCTTCACCGACCATGACACTGCTCGTTCTTCACCTGTCGTCATTATCAGCCAATCGTTGGCGCGGAAACTCTGGGGGCAGGAGAATGCAGTGGGCCAACGTGTAACAACGAGCGCAAAGGCGCCTCCGAGCGAGATTGTCGGCGTCGTCGACGACGTGAAAGAGGCTGGTGTCGAGGACGCCACGAATCCAGAGGTCTACCTACCTTATCAGCAACAGCCATGGCCGGTGTTCACTTTGGTTTTGCGATCATCTGGCGACCCGAAGAATTTAGCAGGCATCATCC